>JBAWEQ010000249.1:0-10161 GCA_049591295.1 Acidobacteriota bacterium | reverse complement strand
CCGCGACTTCAAGAGCGTCATCGAGCGCGAGAAGGCCGCCGTGGGCCTCTTCCTCACCCTCGAAGAGCCCACCGACCCCATGACCAAGGAGGCCGCCACCGCCGGCTTCTACGAGCCCGAACACTTCAAGGGCCGCGGCGTCCCCAAGCTCCAGATCCTCACCATAGAAGCCCTCCTCAGCGGCCACCGCCCCGAACTCCCAAGATTCGCCCCCGCCGCCACCTTCAAACAGGCGCCCAGAAAGGGCAAAGAAAAAGAAGGCCAGGGGAAGCTGTGGTGAGGGGAGAGCCGACTGTGGGTAAGGGGGCGAAGAATACTGGAGGGACCAGCGATTCGGAAATGTTAGACTCTCCCACGACCGATCTCGCCTCCCTTCTCCAGAAAGCGTTCATGCAAATAGCCGAATCCGCGCAGAAAGCTTTCGCACAGCACATCGAGGATATTAAGAGAGAGATTGAAAAATTTGAGCTGACTTGGCGAAACATAGCCGCGGAGACCAAAGAATGGTATCAGGCACTGCCAGAAATTAATCGGTTCGTCTTTCAGGGGATTTGTAAGAGAGGCTGGTATCCGTCAGGTAAGATGTCCGCATCCATGGTGAACCGAATGGCAAGGCTCCTGCAAGCAGATGATTCCGACGGCTTGGATCGGGAAATGGCGGCATTCGTTGGGAAGCATGAAAGGAGCATCCAAGAGGCACTATTAAGGAAATTCCCAACGCGAGCCAAAGTCCTCCGGGCCGCTTTCACAGCTCACAAGCAACGGAGGTACAGCCTAGCCATACCCGTTTTCCTTGCGCAAGCTGATGGCATCTGCTTGGACCGCCTCGGGGTCAAGCTTTTTTCCGTCAATCCTCGAACTCTCAAGCCCAGAACCGCCTCGAAAATTCCAGGCGGGGAGACGAACCCTTTCACGGCTTCGCTCCTCTCCCCATTGGAGGTAGTGGGAGGGCTAGGCATGTGTCGGGATGAAGTGGCAAGGCTAAATCCACCCTTGAATCGCCATGAAGTGCTCCACGGCCTCGCCCTGAATTACGGTACTCGCCTCAACAGTTTTCGTTGCATCTCATTGCTGGATTTTTTGCAATCAATCGTCGCTCCCAATGAACGCGTTCAGCCCGGCCCAAGCGAGAAAGGACATTAGTCCATGGCGAATTGCCTTTACTCTCTTTCCGCTGCGTGCTCGGAGCAAACCAGCCTAGAGCATATATTTCCAGAGTCTCTTGGTGGGAAAAAATCGCCAGACATCTTCATGACGAGTTCGGTCTGCGCCCGATGTAATGCGTTGTGCGGGTTGTTTGTAGACGGCGCCTTCATGAAGAATTTCTTCGTGCAGGGAGACAGGGCGTTTGGAGCGAGGGAATATATGGACCCGTCGAAGCCAGCAGCGCTTCCCCTGCATTTCATGGGCGAGCCAATAGACTTAGCAGTGAGGGACGGTGAGGTCTGTGAGATGTGGTTGGGGCCTTGCGGTGACCAAATTCTGCACTTTCACCCAAAGAGTGAAAGTCGCTTTAGGGCCTATGCGGGCGGCGACCCGATTCTCGCAAGGAACTATCCCGGTGAAGTGTACCTCTTTCTGACGACAGAGGCCCCCTATTGGGTCACGGTCTGCCTGCTCTCCCTTCGGTCTCAATTCAAAGCTGCCCGGAGATTCGCCGGCAACCTATCACTGGCGGACGCGAAAGCTCAAGCCTTTTACTTCGATGAGCCCAATAAAGAGGAGCAGGGACGTCTTCACGCGATCAAAGCCTATCTCCGTAGCGACAAACGGGAGAAGGCCAACCGTTTTGCCGTGGAACAAGGCTTTGAAGAACGTTTTCTCGCGAAGCTCGCATTGGGGCTCGGCTACAACCTTCTGGGGGAGAAATTTGTCCACTCGCAGCATGCGCAGGTCCTTAGGGGTGCCTTGGCGGAGAAGGACTTTGAAAGAAGACAGTCTCTAGGATTTGCGCATAGCGGTTTCTTCCCAAAAGATCCGGTCCTGGAAAGGATTCTGACCTGGGAAGGTGGCCATTGCCTGGCAATAGTACCCACGGGTGGAATACTCGCCCTTTTGGTCTCAATCTTCGGCAGACCTCCAATGACAGCATTCATCTCGGATGACCCTTCCCTGTGGGGCGAGCGGTTTAATGGGAAGTGCGGAGAGGTTTATATAGCCGTTCCGCAGCGCGACATGTGGGTCGGACCCATCGAAATGCCGCAGTTCATCGCCCACAAGACCGGCACGCAGCGTTATCCTGAACTGGCTGCTTTGGAAGCGCTGCGCGTTGTTCCAGGCCCACTTCCCAGTTGTAGATAGAGAGATGCAAGGCCGGCAGCTCTATAAGATGGCCGTCAGCGTTGGGGGGGACACCGTGCCTGTTTTGCAGAAGGCATGTGCTGGAAAGACGGGGCGTCTTGAAATGCCACAGCGGAGGAAGGTGGTCAATTCTCTACTGTTATCGTCCTAACTGACCAATACTGAAGACCTGGGGACGAGCATGTGGTTCGCCTCCTTCGGGAAGGAGGCCAAGACTTGGGAGCGACAGAGATGAACTACTTGGTGGTGTTCGGGGTGCTGGGCGCCTGCTTTTATCTGACGGTTCTGTTTGTGCCCGACGAGTTCCGCCCGTTGAGGCCGCGGGGGCAGCGCACGGTCTTCGGCGCCGTGTTGGTGCTCTGGTACGGGCTCACGCCGGTCGTTTACTGGCACCGCCTGGCGGCCCTGCCGCGATGGGCGGCGGCGTGCTCGCTCATCGGCACGGGCTTCGGCGTGGCGGCCGGTCTGCTGGTGATGCGGGCCAGGCAGAGGGTGGTGTCGTAGGGTGTGGCCTGGTGCGCCTCTGCGGGGGAAAAGAGTAAAGAGTTAAGAGTGAAGAGTGAAGAGTAAAGAGTGAAGAAGGCGACTACTTAGGAGTCGCTTGCTCCTCTGCCCCTTTCTGCTTTGCCTCTGGCCCCTCGCATCTCGCGTCTCGCGCCCTGTGCTACGATCGTGCTGCGCCTTGCGGCGGGCGGCCCTGGTCGGTCGGACGGCCGCATGGGATGGCGCGGGGAGCTTTCCGTGATCGAACTCAGCGTGCCGGATTTCGGTTCCCTGGCGTTGGAGCACCTGGTGCTCGATTTCAACGGGACCCTCGCCGAGGATGGCGCCCTCCTGCCGGGGGTGCGGGAGGCCCTGGACGAGCTGTCCCACAGGCTCCAGCTCCACGTGGTGACGGGGGACACCTTCGGCCGGGCGAGGCAGGAGCTCTCGGGGATTGCGTGCGAGCTGGTCATTCTCGACGCCACCGGCCAGGCCGAGGCGAAGGCCCGCACCGTGGAGCGCCTGGGGCCGCGGCGCACGGCCTGCATCGGCAACGGGCGGAACGACCGCCTGATGCTGGCCAGCGCCGCCCTGGGGGTGGCGGTCCTCCAGAAGGAGGGGGCCTCGGCGGAGTGCCTGCTCGCCGCCGACGTGGTCTGCAGGACCATCGTCGAGGCCCTGGAGCTGCTCGTCGAACCCCTGCGCCTCGTGGCCACCCTGAGGGGCTGAAGACGGGGCGGAGGCGCCATGCGGCGGGAGGCGAACACGGAGAGAGCGGCCCCGTCTCCCGACGGGGGGAGAGGTGCGGGACGCCCTCCCGCGTGGCCCATCGGTCCGATGGCGTGGGGCCTCCTGGCGCTCCTCGTGGGCCTCAAACTGCTCCTCCACCTCCTGACCTCCGGCGCGTACGGCTACTTCCGGGACGAACTCTACTTCCTGGACTGCGCCCGGCACCTGGGCTGGGGGTACGTGGACGACGCGCCGATGATCGCCCTGGTGGGAAGGGTGGGACTTCTGCTCGGCGGCTCCCTCCCGGCCATCCGCCTCCTGCCGGCCCTGGCGGGGGCGGCGAAGGTAGCGCTCACTATGGCCATCGCGCGGGAGATGGGCGGCGGCCGCTTCGCCCAGGGGCTGGCGGGGCTGTGCGTCCTGGCGGCGCCCATCTACCTGGCCATCGACGGCCTCATGACGCCCAACGCCTTCGAGCCGCTCTTCTGGATGGGGTGCGTCCTGGTCCTCTCACGCATCGTGCGCACGGGGGACTCGCGGCTCTGGCTGTGGTTCGGCGTCCTGGCCGGGCTGGGGCTGGAGAACAAGTACACCATGCTGGCCTTCGGCTTCGCCGCGGCCGTCGCGCTCCTGCTCGCGCCTCAGCGCCGGGAGCTGGCCAGGCCCTGGCTGTGGCTCGGCGGCCTCCTGGCGCTGGCCCTCTTCCTCCCCACCCTGCTCTGGCAGGCCAGCCACGGCTTCCCCCTGGTCGTGGACATGGAGAACATCCGCAGGATCGGGAAGAACGTGGTGCTCGCCCCGGCCGGGTTTGTGGGGGCCCAGATCGCCCTCCTGGGCCCGCTCGCGGCCCCCGTCTGGCTCGGCGGCCTCTGGTCGCTCATGGCGGGCCGCCTCTCCCGGCTCCGCGTGCTCGGCTGGACCTTCCTCGTGTTCTTCGCCTGCATGATGGCCGTTCAGGCCAAGAGCTACTACCTGGCGCCCATCTACCCCATGCTCTTCGCCGCGGGGGCCACGGCCCTGGAGGGGCGCCTCGCCGGGTGGCGCTGGAGCCGGGGCCGGCTCTGGCCGAAGGCGTCCGTGGCGGCCATTCTCGCGCTCTCCGCCGCTCTCCTCCTTCCCCTGCTGCTGCCGCTCCTGCCGCCGGCCAAGCTGCTGGCCTACCAGCGCTGGCTGGGGCGCAAACCGCCCCAACTGGAGGTCCAGCACGAGGGGCCCTTCGAGCAGCGCATCGGCGACCAGTTCGGGTGGGACCGCCTCTCGGTGCAGGTGGCCCGCATCTACGATTCCCTTCCGCCGAAGGAACGGGCGCAGACGGCGATCTTCGCGAACAACTACGGTGAGGCGGGCGCCATCAACCTCTACGGTCCCGCGCTGGGGCTCCCGACGGCCATCTGCGCCCACCAGGCCGAGTCCCTGTGGGGGCCGCCGGCGGTCCAGCCGACCACTTATATCTGCCTGGGCTGCGACCGGAAGTCCCTTGAACAATGGTTCGACTCCGTGACCGTGGCCGCGGTGCACTACGACCGGTGGGGCATGGCCGAAGAGAACCGCCCCATCTATCTCTGCCGGGGCCCTCGCGCGACCCTCGCCGAAGCCTGGCCCGCACTGACGCACTGGGACTGAGGGGATGCGGAGCGGTCATCCTCACCCCCGCGGGCCGCGCCGGCGCCGAGGCGGACCCTCGTCGAGGCCCTGGAGCTGCTCGTCGAACCCCTGCGCCTCGTGGCCACCCTGCGGGGCTGACCCTCCACTTGACCGGGCCCGCGAGCTGGTCTACCATCTCCTCGGCGATGGAGTTCGCCGTCAAGCGCCGATCGGGCTGATGACTCCTACGGATGAATTCGGCTCCGGCCAGCCGGGGCCTGCTGGAGGAGAGCTTGATGACGGACCATCCCCACCTGGGAAGCCCCCCATCCAACCCTGTTCCCTTAGCGAGGCGGCACGAGCGCGCTCCCTTCCCCTGGGGCCGGCTCCCGCCTCGAACGGGCCCTTCCGGGGAGACGCCCATGGAAAGCACTGAGGAACTGCGGGAGTCCCATCTGCGGCGGATCAACTCCACCCTGGCCCTCATCGACCAGCGGCTGGACGAGATGCAGCGGCGGATCTCCTGGCCGCCGCCCGAGGGCCCCCTCTACCGGTGGCGCCAGGACCTCGACGGGATGTCCCTGACCCTGATCGCCGCGGAGGTGGGCCGGCTCAGAGAGGAGCTGGGGAGGGTGGCGGAGCGGTTGGGGCTCGAGCCCCAGGAGAGGCCCGCCTCGCGCGCCATCCACACGGGCGCGATCTTCTCCCTCGTGGACCTGGAGGACCTGGAGCCCGCCCGCATCAGGGCCTACGGGGCCCTGACGGCGGCCCAGGAGGAGATGCTGGAGAAGCTGTGGAAGCCGCTGAGGCTCCCCCTGGAGGGGATCCGCCAGGCGTGCAGCCGGAAGGACCTCGGGGACGCCGTCATCGGGGGGAAGGGGCCGTGACGACCTTCTTCTGCCCCTCGTGCTGGACGGTTCTGCGGCCCGACGAGGACCCCTGCCACTCCTGCGGATGCGGGGTGGAAGAGCGGTTGAGAACGCAGAGTTACACGCTGGGCCTCATCCAGGCCCTCAGCCACCCCGAGCCCCAGACTCCCCTCCGCGCCGCTTACATCCTGGGGATGCGAAGGGACGGCTCGGCGGTCCTCCCTCTCAGGCGGAAGGCCGGGGAGACCGAGGACCTCTACCTGGCCCTCGCCTGCCTGGAGGCCCTGGCGAGGATAGGGGGCCTGGAGGCTCTGGAGGCGGTTCGGGAGTTCTGCGATGACGAGAGAGTCCTGTTGGCCCAGCGGGCCCGGGAACTGGTCGCCGAGGTGGATCGACGTGCCGCCGGTGTCTGAAGGCGTTCCCGCCGAGGCCGTCTCGCGGCCGACGGAAGGCAGATGGGCCGTCGAGGCGGCGAGGGCGGGCCGCTCCCCGCGGACCCGGCCGGGCGGACCCTCATGACGGCAGCTTGGAGAGAGGTGATGGGGAGAGTGGCAGTGGTGGCCATCGGCGCGGCGCTGGGGGCCAATCTTCGGTACGGGGTGGCCCTCTGGGCCGCCAAGAAGTGGGGGAGCGGCTTCCCGGTGGGCACGCTGATCATCAACGTGTCGGGCAGCCTGCTCATCGGGTTCGCCGTCGGGCTGGCGGCCACCCGCCTGGCCCTGTCCCCGACGTGGCGGCTGCTGGTGGTGACGGGCTTCTGCGGCGGGTACACGACCTTTTCGACCTTCACCTACGAGACCTACGAGCTCTTCAGTGCCGGCGGCACCTGGCGCGCCGGCATCAACGTGGCGGCCAGCGTGGTGCTGGGCATCATGGGGGTCGTCGCGGGGCTCTCGATTGCCCGGCTGGTGCCATGAACGGCGGCATGGCCGATTGGGGAGGGCACATGGCGATGGATGGAAAGGCCCAACAGCTCTGGATCTTCATTGGCGAGAAGGACCGCTGGCAGGGCAAGCCCCTGTACCTCGCCATCCTGGAGGCGCTCCAGCGGCACGGATGCGCGGGAGCGACGGTCTTCCGGGGGCTCGCCGGCTTCGGCGCCAACAGCCTCATCCACACGGTCCTCCTGCTGGAATTGAGCACGGACCTGCCCATCGTGATCACGGCCGTGGATCGCGAGGATCGCCTTCAGAGGGTCCTCCCCGAGATCTGCGAGATGGTCCAGGAGGGGATGGTGACCCTCGCGCCCGTGGAGGTGGTCAAGTACACCCACCGCGTCCCCGGACCGTTTCCCCCTGGCCTGACGGTGGGTGAGGTCATGACTAGGGAAGTCGTGTCGGTTCGCCCGGAGGCCCCTGTTGCGGAAGTCCTCGACAAAATCATCGACCGTGATTTGCGGGCCATCCCGGTGGTGGACGGCGACGGCAGGGTGCTTGGAAGAATCAACGAGGAGGACCTGCTCATCGGCGCCGGCTTGGAGCTCCCGGCCTCGCTTCGGGAGGAGATCGCCACCCTTGGGTTGGGCCCCTCGGGACAGGGGGCGAAGACGGCGGCTCAGGTGATGCGTCCTGGGATGGCCTCGGTGAATCCCGAGACCCTGATCCCGGAGGCTGCCGCCCGCATGGCTGAGGAAGGACTCAAGCGCCTGGCCGTGGTGGATGGTTCCGGCCGCTTGATTGGGATCCTCAGCCGCTCCGACATCCTCAAGACGGTGGTAGACGCCCTCGATGAGGCGAAGGCCAGCAGGCGGCCGAGAGCGAACCTTGCCGCCAAGGTGGAGGATTCCATGCGGCCAGGCGATGTTTCGGTCGGCTTGGATGCTCCTCTCGCCGAAGTGCTCGACGGCATTCTCGAGTCCCGCTCGCGCTATGTCGTTGTGACGGACGCGGAGGGACGGGTGGCCGGCATTATCACCGAGGGGGATATCCTCGAGAGGGCCGGGAAGAAGGTGCGGCCTGAAGTCATGCGGGCCGTGGGAGCATGGTTGAGGGGCGGCCGGGTTCCGAGCGGGCTCGCCCTCGCCGCGAAAGGCCGGACGGCCTCCGAGGTCATGTCCCGGCCGGTCGTCACGGTGCCGCGCACGGCGCCCGTATCCGAGGCCCTCAAGATCATGATCGAACGCGGGATCAAGTTGCTGCCGGCCGTGGATGAGGAGGGCCGGCTCGTGGGCACGCTGAACCGATCGGCCCTTCTGGCGGCGCTGGCGCGGCGCGGAGAGGTCGGGGGAGCCGGGGGCCCCTCCGCTTAGCACGGAAAATTCCAGGCGGTGTGAGAGCGAGGGGCATCTTGGGGGGGACAGTGAAAAGGAACGCACTGAACGATCTGGAGCGGATCGCCAGGGAACGCGGTGAGCTGGCTCTCGCGGCGGACATCGCCGAAGCCGGCAAGGCCGCCGAAGCGGGGCAGTTCACCCTGGCCCTGCTCGGCCAGTTCAAGCGCGGCAAGAGCACCCTGCTCAACGCTCTCCTCGGCCGTCCCGTCTCGCCGGTGGACGTGGCCCCGCTGACGAGCACCATCATCGTCATCCAGCAGGGCTCCGACGAGCGCTGCGAGATCCAGTTCCAGGAGGGCCGAAAGGAGGCCGTGGCCTTCGAGGAGATCGCCACCTTCGTGACGGAGGAGGGCAATCCCGGCAACCGCCTCGGCGTGCAGGCCGCCTTCGTCCACCTGGACCACCCGCTGCTCTCGCTCGGCGTCCGGCTCGTGGACACCCCGGGCGTCGGCAGCGTCTTCGGGCTGAACACCGACGTCACGCAGGGGTTCCTGCCCCGCATCGACGTGGCCCTCGTGGTCCTGGGAGGAGAGCCGCCCATCACCGGGGACGAGCTCGATCTGGTGAAGGCGGCGGCGCCCAGGGCCGGCAAGCTCCTCTTCGTCATGAACAAGGCCGACCTCCTGGAGGGCGAGACGCGGCGGAAGGCCGAAGCCTTCGCCCGGAAGGTCATCGGGGAGGCGCTGGGGCGCGATCCGGGCCCCTTCCTCTTCCTGTCGGCCCGCCGGGCGGTGCGCGGAGAGGACGACGAGGGTTTCCGGGAGTTGCGCAGGACCCTGGAGGAGTTGGCCCGGGAAACCGGGGGGCAGCTCGCGGCCCTCGCCGAATCGGCTTCCAAGGAGTACTTCGCCGGCCGGCTCAGGCACGCCATGGCCCTGGAGCGGCAGGCGCTGCTGACCCCCATCGAGGAGATGGGGAACCGGATCGAGCGCTTCAAGCGCGCCGTGGAGGACGTGGAAGACCTGGCCCTGGCGGCCCAGTCCCGCCTCGCGCGCGTCGAAGGTGTGGACCCCCGGGAGGCCGAGCTGGAACGCACCGAATTCGCCCGGACCCAACTGGCCGACGCCCTGAAGAGAGTGGAGCAGACCTTGCGCGAAACCAGGGGACGGGGGGCTCGGCGGCGGCTCGTCCAGCCCCTTTCGGAGCGCCTGGTCCGGGAGGGCATCGCCGCCTGGCTCCAAAGGGCCACCGACGAGACGCTGCGGCTGGTGAAGGACCGCACGGCACGGATCGCCGCCGAGAAGCGGAGGCTCGCCGAGCGCGTCGAACAGGCGGCGGCCGAATGCTTCGACGTGCCGCTCACCCGCTACACCATCAGGCCGCCCAAGACCGACTTCGATCGCATCGTCTTCGAATTCGTCAAACCCACCCTGGCCCTCGACCCCCAGGACTGGCTCTTCCCTCTGCTGGAGACGATCCTGCCCTCCAATCTGGCCAATGCCCTAGCCCGCCATCGCGCCGGCTCCCTCATCGCCGACTGGCTGCGCGCCAACCTGTACGCCATCGAAGAGCGGCGCGTGGAGGAGCTGGACGGCGCCATGCGCCTCCTCCAGCAGGACATGATGCAGGCACTGCACCACCTGGAGGAGGCGATCCTCGCCACCATCGAGGCCGGCGTACGCCAGAGGGAGCAAGGGGAACAGGCCGTCGCCGAGCGGCTGGAGGCCCTCTCCCGGCAAGAGGCGGCCATCCGCGCCGCGGAGGGTTCCCCTTAGATCTGGATCATGCCCGTCCAAAACAAAGCGCGTTGCCGGCTCCGAACCGCGGCTGGGTCTGGACCGCGCCGTTGGCGCGGCGCTGGGGGCCTGGTCCGGGCGCGTCCACGCCAGCGTGGCCGCGTTCCGTCCACAGTCCCTCAGCCGCCCTTCGGGCGCCAGCCCGAGCCTCATCTGATGTGTGCGGTCCCCCCACACTCCACGGGTG
>JBAWEQ010000248.1:0-53607 GCA_049591295.1 Acidobacteriota bacterium | reverse complement strand
CCTGTAAGGCGCCCTCCATTGTGGCTCCCCATGAGACGGCGTGCAAGCCCCAAGGGTGGGGTGGGGGCCCAACGGGCTTTGCCCGTGGGGCGGGGAGGGAATGGCCCTCCCCGTCCAAGAGACAATGCCTTTCTCCCGTGTGTCCGAGACCTGGCCGAAGCCACCCGTATTTCAATCGCGGAATTTGGGGGAAGGGCTCGCCTCAGCGGTCATACGCCTTAAACACCAGCACGTCCTTGGGGTAATCCACGAAGAGCAGGAAATTGTCCAGCACGTCGCGGCCGATGAGGCCATAGCACTGCACCGGGTAGCTCTCCCCGATCTCGGTGACCTGCACCACCGGCATCTGGAGCTGGATCGCCCCCAGGGAGATGTCCACCCTCTCCGCCGTGCCGCTCAGGAACATCCCGGAGATGCCCCGTCCGTGCTGGGCCTTGTACTTGCCGCTGTTGACCTTGACGCCCAGCTCGGCGGCGTGCTCCGCGGCGATGTAGGTGGAGGTGGCCCCCGTGTCCAGGAGGAAGCGCAGATCGCCGCGGTCCAGGATGCGCGTCAGCACCATCGGCATGCCGCTCAGCCAGAGCGACTTCTGGGGGTAGAGTTTGTCCCCCAGCACCGACGCGGGATCGGTGCCTGAGGGATAGAGCACCAGCTTTCCGTGCCGGCGGTCGTACAGGAGCGCGTGGCGGCGGAAGAGGGAGAGCGGCACGATGCCGCCCAGTTCGGACCAGAAGTCGGTGTCCTTGTCCAGCACCATGGCGGGGACGTTCTGGAAGAGCAGCCCCCCCACCGAAAGGCTCTTGAGCAGGACCCAGTCGGAGCTCATGGCGCCCCTGTAGCCCAGGCCCGCGTATTCCGCCGACGCGATGGGCGACAGATGGAGCTCCTTGGCAAGGCGGGCCGTGATGAGCACCACGTTGGCGCCTGAGTCCAGCAGCATCCACTCCTTCTTGCCGCCGTCGGCCACGGCCGGGACCGTAACCCTGGAGCCCGAGGAGAAGCTCACCGTGCTCGCCCATTTGGTGTCCTCGGACCAGGCGGGCAGGTCCACCCTCTCGGTCTTCTCCTTGAGCGGGATCTCCAGTGTGCCCCTCTCGATGGGGGCCTCCTCGAAGAGCCTCCCGTCGCCCGCCGCCGCGTAGATCCCGTCCAGCGCCTCCCAGTCGCTCTTTCCCGCAGGATCGGCCGCCGCGGCCCGCGCCGCCAGCTCGCGGCAGCTCTTGGCTTCTGGGGTCAACGCGAGAGCCATGCGGAACACCGCGGGGGCCGGTTGCTTCAGCTTCTCCAGCGCCTGCCTGATCAGATCTCGGGCCTTGGCCTCCTGGCCCTGGGCCAGAAGCGCCTGTGCGCTCCGGACGTAGGCCGCGGAGGCCCAGCCGTCCTGGCACCCGTAGAGGGCCGACCACATGGCCACGGCCTGGGGCACCATGTCCATCTCGAAGGCGCACTGCCCCGCGAGGTAGCGCAGCTCCGGCTCCTCCGGGTGCTGGCCCGAGAGCGGCACGACCACGCGCACGGCCTCCATCATCCGGCCCAGGCCCATCAGGGCCTTCACCTTCACCACCTGCAGGCGCAGGTCCTGCGGGCTCTTGGCGAGCGCCGCCTCCGCCTCGCCCAGCGCCTCTGCGTAGGCGCCCTTCTCCAGGGCCTGCCCCGCCGAGAGGAGAGCCGGAGGCTCCACGGGTTTCTTCGGTGCCTCCTGCGACCACAGGACGACGCCAGCCAACAGCATCAATGCCAAAGCGCCCCGTCTGCCCATGCCAACCCCCTCCCCTCCGCCGACGGGCGCCCATCCCGGGAAGCCCCTCCGCGGTTTCGCTGTATCTGGGCCCCCATCCTAAACCATACCCGCCAGAAACGCCAAGGCGCCCGACAAGGGCTCGATTCGCCCGCAGCCCCGGCGACCAGCTGGGGGCTTCGCGCGTCGGGCCGCCGTCCAACCGCCGTCGCGGGAGCCCCCTCGTGGCGGCGGCCCTCTCGGCTTCATCGCCGGACAAACCTTCTCGCGGATGTCGTCGTTGAGGGTGTCCTCCTCAAAGAGCTTCGCGCGAGGCGATCCCGTTTTCTGCGGCCGCCCCTGTTCACATCGAGCGGGCTCGGTTGTGAGGGGTCTATCCCGCAGGAGTCCGGGAGGGAGTCCTCGCCATGGCACCTCCCCCCTTCACCGAGGAATAGAACCGCGCGTTCTGAGGTGGATTTATCAAGGAGAGCTTCTAAGAGGCTGACTTGCGTGTGCATCCTTGCACCCCCAGCGCGATAGTAAGAGCGGGCAATGGGAGCGGAGATGGGGCCAAAGAGGGAAAATCCGGAGGAGCATGCCATAAGCGAAGGCCACAAAATCAACTTGCGGGGGCTGAAGGCGGTGATGTGGGTCCTGGCTGCGGCCGCGCTGCCTGCCTTGGCCCAGACACCCATGAAATCCACGACTCCCATTACCAGACACGCAGAGCGGGCTCCGGTCCCGGAAGCTCCAGGCAACCTGCAGTACTTCGGTGGGCCCGTCGTGTCGAACATCGTCGCCGTATCCGTCCTCTGGGGACCGAACGTGGACCCGAGCGTCGCCGGTGCTATGCCGCAGTTCCTGACTGACCTCACCAGCAGCTCCTACATGGACTGGTTGTGCGAATACAACACGCTCGGGCTGTCGGGGACCACGACGAACCAGGTCATCGGCCGGGGCTCCTTCGGCGGGCAGTTCACCATCACGCCCCAGCACACCGGCACCGTCGTGGACGACACCGACATCCAGGCCGAACTCGCCTCCCAGCTTCAGGAGGGCAACCTCCCGCAACCGGAGGTCGATGCCCAGGGTTACCCGCGGACCCTCTACATCATCGATTTTCCTCCCGGCGTGTCGATCACCCTGCAGGGTGCTCAATCCTGCGTCGATTTCTGCGCCTACCACTCCACGGCTGTGCTCAACGGGAAGGCGGTGCGCTACGCCGTCCAGCCGGATTTCGGGCCCAGCTCGGGGTGCGCAGGGGGGTGCGGCAATGGCACCGTGCTGCAGAACCAGGAGTCGGTCCACAGCCACCAGCTCGCGGAGGCGGTCACCGATCCCGAGGTGGGGATCGACCTCGTGGGCTGGTACGACAACAACAACGGGGAGATCGGCGACATCTGCAACGCCGAGCAGGCGCCGCTGACGGTGAACGGCCACACCTACACGGTTCAGAAGGAGTGGTCGAACAGGCTGAACGACTGTGTGACCGGCAACCCTTACCTGGCCGAGGCACCCGCCGTCGGCGGGACGTCAGCCACGAGAGCGGGAGGAACAATCTCACTGACGGCCACCGGGGGAACGGCCCCCTATGAGTGGCTCTTCGACCCCGGGACGGGTGCGCAGGTAATATCCGGCGTGACCGGCGCCGCCTTGACCCTTTCTCCCGCAACTCCCGCCGATGCAGGGACCTATTGGGTCTCCAGCAAGGGGGGCTGCACGGCCCTGTCGGCTGCGTGGCCCGTCGCGGTCACTAGCTACGACCTCACGTTCCTCGACGACGCCGGCGTGGCGCAGCTCTGCGTGAACTCCACGACCGGGGCCTACCAGTTCAGCATCCTGACAGGGACGTGGGCGGGGCAGAGGTTCACCGGGACGGGCACGTATACCGTCAACAAGGGAGTGGGGAAATTCAAAACGCCGCCCTCGGTCAAGCCGCATGTAGTGGCGCACGACTATTCGGGGAGGAGCGGGAAAGTGCAATTCTCCAGCAAGTCCCCGCACATCACGATCCATTTCAAAGACAGCGACCTCTCCGACGATCCCTCCTGTCCTTAGGTGAACTCCGTTTCAACGGGCTGGGCTCGTGAAACGGCCGTAGGGCCCGATCGTGGACGGGAACGCACGGAGCAGAGGGGGAGGGAGAAGGCCCGGCGGGGGGGGCGAAGTGTGCCTCCCCGTGGCCCACCTTCTCCCCGCTCGTCCCCTTCGGCCTGATCTATCCTCATTTCTCCTTCAATCCTCGTCAGCGCCCATTTGACAGAACCGCCGCGAGGGTGGAAAACAGGAAGGCCGGCGGCTCTGGGCGCCGGTGACGGACCCTGCGGAGACGATGCTCCGTCAGGAGAGGCGGCATCCAAGCTAGGAGGCAGAGCATGCGCGAGGCGTACGATGATCAACCCTGCGGACGAACTTCACCCCACGCGCGCCGAGGAGCGGTGCGCGGCGGTGCGCTCCTGGCGGGGCTGGCGGGAGCGCTCCTGATGGCGGCGCCCGTCATGTGGCCGCGGCCCTCCCTGGCGCAGGGCGTCAAACCGAAAGGTGGGGCGCATTCGGCGAAGAAGGCTGCGGCCGGGGACGGCCTCCACTACCCCGCCGCCCTCCGGGACAAGACGGTGGACACCTACTTCGGCACGAAGGTGCCCGCGCCCTACCAGTGGATGGAGAATCTGAACGGTGCCGAGGTGAATCGGTGGGTGGCCGCCGAGAATCGGGTCACCGATTCGTACCTCGCGAAGCTTCCCCTGCGGGGCTGGATTCAGAATCGCATCACGGCGCTCTGGAACTACGCCAAGGAGAGCGCGCCCGTGGAGGCGGGCGGCAAGCTCTTCTTCGACCGGAACTCCGGCTTGCAGAACCAGTCGGTGGTCTACGTGCAGGACGGCCCGGCGGCCGCGCCCAAGGTCCTCCTCGATCCCAACGTGATCTCGCCCGACGGCTCCATCGCCCTGGCCGGCTGGCAGCCAACGGAGGACGGCCGCTACCTGGCCTACGAGCTGTCGGTGGGCGGCTCCGACTGGGAGACCATCCACCTCCTCGACGTGGCCACGGGCAAGGCGCTCCCGGACGAGGTGCGCTGGGTGAAGTTCTCGGGGGTCTCGTGGACCAACGACGACAAGGGCTTCTACTACTCGCGCTACCCCGAACCGCCCAAGGGAAAGGCCATCAGCGAGGCCGTGCGGGACCAGAAGCTCTACTACCACCGCCTCGGCACGCCGCAATCCCAGGACGAGCTCATCTACGCCCGGCCCGATCTGCCCGAGTGGAGCATCTCGGGCAGCGTGACGGAGGACGGCCGGTATCTCTTCGTCTACCTGAACAACGGGACTGCGCCCGAGAACGAGCTCTACGCGGCGGACCTGGGCGACCCGATGAAGCCCGACGTGAAAGCCCCCCTGAAGCCGCTCTTCACCAAGAACGACGCCCAGTACGTCGTCTTCGGCCACGACGGCGAGACCCTCTTCGTCCAGACCAACCTCGACGCGCCCATGGGACGCATCGTGGCGGTGCCGCTGGCCACGCCCGATCCCTCGCACTGGCGCGTGGTGGTGCCCGAGGGCGAAGGGGTCATCGCAGGTGCCGCCATGGCCGGTGGCAAGATCCTCGTGGACTCCCAGGTCGTCGCCACCAGCCGCCTCGCCCTCTACGGCACCGACGGCAAGAAGCTTGCCTCGCTGGGGATGCCGACCCTCGGCACGGTGGGCGGCCTCTCGACCCGTAACGATTCGCCCGACGTGTACTACCTCTTCACCTCCTTCCTCTACCCGACCACCGTCTACCACTACGACGTACGTGACGGAAAGACAGAGACCCTCTTCGCCCCCAAGGTGGACTTCGACCCCTCTCCCTACGAGACCAAGCAGGTCTTCTACACCTCGAAGGACGGCACCAAGGTGCCCATGTTCATCGTGGCCAAGAAGGGGCTGAAGCTCGACGGGAACAACCCGACCATTCTGTATGGCTACGGCGGGTTCGACATCACCATCACCCCCTACTTCTCGCCCTCGCTGCCCGTCTGGCTCGGTCTGGGGGGCGTCTACGCCGTGGCCAACCTGCGCGGCGGCGCGGCCTACGGCGAGGCCTGGCACAAGGCCGGTATGCTGGGGAACAAGCAGAACGTCTTCGACGATTTCGCCTGGGCGGCCAAGTACCTCATCGCCCAGGGCTACACGAACCCCAAGCGGCTCGGCATCGAGGGTTACTCCAACGGCGGCCTGCTCATCGGCGCCAGCATCACAGAGCACCCCGAGCTCTTCGGCGCGGCCTACGCCGGCGCGGGGGTGATGGACATGCTGCGCTACCAGAAATTCTCCGGCGGCGCCATGTGGGCCCCCGAGTACGGCACCTCCGACGATCCGAAGGCCTTCAAGTGGCTGATCGCCTACTCGCCCCTCCAGAACGTGCGGAAGGGCCTCTGCTACCCCCCCACCATCCTCACCACCGCCGACCACGATGACCGCGTGGTGCCGAGCCACACCTACCAGTTCACGGCGGCACTCCAGTGGGCCCAGGGCTGCCCGCAGAACCCCATCCTCGTCCACGTGGAGACCAACACGAGCCACGGCTACATGCCCACCGACAAGCTCATCGCCCAGGCCGCCGACGTCTGGTCCTTTCTGGCCCACAACCTTGGCGTGAGCGAACCGTCCACCCAAAAGGCCACGAAGTGACGCCGCGCAGGGGGTGAGGGCGCTTACTCCCGCCTCTCCAGGCCAAACCAGGCCGCCCCGCTCTCCCCGGCGGGGCGGCCTTTTCTATGCACGTCGGTTCGGGATTTCCGCCCGCGGAGGGACCGGGTTCAGTGCGTTGGCAGGAAGACGTCGGTGATGATGGCGTCGTCGCCGATGCCGCAGCCGGCCGCGTTGGGCTGCTGGGCGCCCTCCGTCGCCTTCTTTTCCCTGCCGGGAGTCAGCTCAACGGCTGAAGAGGCGGGGCAGGAGGGTGCTGAGGATGGGGAGGTAGGTGATGAGCAGGAGCCCGATCAGCCGGACGGAGAGCAGGGGGAAGACGGCCCGGTAGATGGTGGGCAGAGGCTTGTGAAAACGGTAGGAGGCCAGGAAGAGGTTCATGCCCACGGGCGGCGTGAGGTAGCCGAGCTCGAGGTTGGCGAGGAAGATGATGCCGAGGTGCACCGGGTCGATGCCGAATGCCGCCCCCATGGGCGCAATGAGGGGCACCACTACCACGATGGCGGAGAAGATGTCCATGAGGCAGCCGACGATCAGGAGAAAGACGTTTAGCAGAGCCAGGAAGAGGAGCGGAGAATGGATGCTGGAGGTGGCCCACTCCACGGCGAGGCTCGGCACCTGGGCGTCCACCAGATAGTTGGTGAAGCCGAGGGCCACGCCCAGGATGAGGAGCACTCCGCCCACCAGGAGACCGCACTGCACCAAGACCTGGACGGACTGCCGGCCCGGACCGAGGTCCCTGTAGAGGACGACCTCCACCACGAAGGCATACAGAGCCGTGAGGGCGGAGGCTTCCACGGGGGTGGCGTAGCCGCTGAAGAGCCCCGCCAGGGCCACCACGGGCAGGAGCAACTCCCACTTGGCCTCCCAGCAGGCCCGCCAGGCCTCCCGGGCGTCGAAACGCCCGGCACTGGACGAGCCCTTCGGCGCCTGGCTCACACCCCACCAGGCCGTGATGATCACCATGAGGATGCCCGGCAGGATGCCTCCCCAGAAGACCTTCTCCACGGAGACCTGGGCCACGATGGCGTAGAGGATCAGCGGGAGGCAGGGCGGGAAGAGGAGGCCGAGGGAGCCGGCCCCCGTCAGGAGGCCCAGGGATGCCTTCTCGGAGTATCGCGCACCGATCAGCACCGGCAGAAGGAGGCCGCCGAGCGCCAGGATGGTGACGCCCGAAGCACCGGTGAAGGTTGTGAAGAAGGCGCAGACCAGCGCCGTGACGATGGCCGGGCCGCCTCGCACGCGGCCGAAGAGGGCGTCGAAGACCTTCACCAGCCGGCGGGAGGCGCCCCCCTCGGCCAGGAAGTAGCCCGCCAGCGTGAAGAGGGGGATGGCCGGCAGGGTGGGGTTGGTGACGAGGCGGTAGTGCTCCACGGAGACGGCCGCGATGGGCACGCCGGCGCCCCAGAAGAGGATGAGGGCCGCACCGCCGAGGGTGGCGAAGATGGGGGCGCCCAGCACGGTGGCCAGCAGAAGGAGACCTAACGCGGGCCACCGGAGCTCCTCGGGCGAGATGGGGGCCCAGGCGCAGAGGCCGGCCAGGGCCGCGGCGAGCAGCAGCGCGGCGAGACGCCCCCTCCAGCCTTCCCCCGCGTGCCAGAGCAGCCTGAGGGCCACGAGGGCGAAGCCGAGGGGAAGGACCAGCTCCACGACCCAGTAGGGGATGCCGTAGACGAGGACCTTTCCCCCCTCCATCTCGGTGCGGACGAAGAGGAGGCTGGCCACGCACAGGTAGGCGCTCACCGCCGAGGCCGCGGCCCCGCTGAAGACCCGAGCGGCGGCCTTGACGCGGCCCTCGGGCAGGAAGGTGTCCGTGGCGAGGGAGAGAAGGCGTCCCTCCCGGGCCGCGAGGGCCCCGCCCAGCATGCCCACCACGAGGGTCAGGTGCTGGACCACCGAGGCGGCCCCCGAGAGGCCGATGCCGAAGAGGGCGCGCAGGACGACCTCGGCGAGGGGAATCAGGACCATGGCGGTCAGCGCCAGGGCGACGGCGCCGTCCTCGGTCCAGTGCAGTCCGACGAGGAGGGCCGGGGCGCGGGCCGTCTTGGAGTCCTCCGGCGGCTCGCTCATCCCTTCGCGGCTCCGCCGCCCGCACGGATCTCGGCGAGGATCTTCTGCACCTGGTCGAAGAAGTCGGCCGGGACGATGGAGCCGCGGATCTTGGGGTAGAAGCCTTCGGCGGCCCTTCTCCACTCGGCCTCAAGCGGTGGAGTCATGGGGTGGACCATGAGGCCCCGCGCCTTCATCGCCTCCACGGCCTCCCCCGATTCGGTCCGGCCGCGGGCCCGGATCTGCCGGCCGGCTTCCTCCGCCGCGGCTCTCAGCGAGTCGCGCGCCGCGGGGGTGATCTCGTCCCAGCACCGGCGGGTGATGACCGTCCCGCCGACGAGCGGCGCCCAGTTGAGTTCGAGCATGTGGGAGGCCTGGGCGTAGAGCTGGGTGGAGAGGGCGTAGAAGGGGAGCGTGAAGATGGCGTTGATGAGTCCCGTCTGGAAGCCGGGCAGGATGTCGCTCGTCTCCAGAGGGACAGGCTGGTAGCCCGCCGCCTTCATCAT
Organism: Acidobacteriota bacterium; assembly: GCA_049591295.1. Lineage (GTDB taxonomy): Bacteria > Acidobacteriota > UBA4820 > UBA4820 > DSQY01 > DTPS01. Next base: position 44,644 of record JBAWEQ010000248.1, on the reverse strand, counting down.
GTCGATCTGCCGGTTGTCTCCGGCCCAGGTGAAGAGCTTGAGCCGCTTGAGCTCCTCCGGGTGGATGGCGGGTTGCTTGGAGAAGAACCGCACCCAGCCGGCGTCGCCCCAGAAGAGGACCACGAAGCCCTTCGCGTAGAGCCGGCGCTCCAGCTCGGGACGGAGCCGCTCCCGCACCTGGTCCACCTCCTCCAGGCTGCGGAACATCATGGGCATGAGCTGGATGGCCGAGACCGACTCGTCGATCTCCTTCAGCCCGACGGCCGTGAGCATGGCCGCCTGGACCTGGCCCACGCGCATCTTCCGCACCATGTCGGCCTCGCCGCCCATGGTCCCGTCCGGGTAGACCGTGAGGGCCACGCCCCCTCCCGGCGCCTGCCGCCACTTCTCGCCCATGGCCAGAAGGCTCTGGTGGAAGGAGGAGCCGCGTGGGGCGAGGGTGCCCAGCTTGACGCGCACGGGGCCGCCTGCCCCGCGGGTAAGGGAGACCGGGGCGGCCAGCAGGAGAATCGCCACGGGTAGGACCAGACGAAGGTTGAGCCAGATTCTTCTGCCGCGCACGGGGGCCTCCTGATCGCCGCTCGGTTCACTCCACGAAGAGTTCGTCGGTCCTGCCGAGCAGCCAGCGGGCGCGGCGCTGGGCCACCAGGTTGGCCAGCCGGTGCTCGGGGTGGGCGTCGGGATCGATGGCCAGGGCGTTCTCCAGCAGGGAGCGGAACTGCCGGCGGTCCTGGAGCGGGACGCAGACGGACTCGGCGTAGGTCACGTAGGGTGAGGCCAGAGAGCCGCGGGAGAGGGCCACGGCCCGCTCGAAGTGCTCCCGGCACCGGGCGGCGGCCTCCGCACTACCCGGCCGGCCCGCCTCGAAGGCGATGAGCAGGACGTGGAGCGCTCCCTCGCCGTAGCCCTCGTCCAGCGCCAGAGCCCGACGCGCGAGGGCCTCGGCCTGCGGCAGGTCGGCCACCAGGTCGGGTCGGTCCTTGGAGAGGGCGATGGCCGCCCCCCAGGAGGCCGCGGTCCAGTAGAGGAGCGGGACGTCTTCCACGGCGGCCTCCGATGCGGTCCCTTCGGGGTTCGACCTCAGGGCCGACTCGAAGCCCCGGTGCCGGACCTCCAGGCCCCTCAGGCCATACCCACGGGCGCGCAGGTAGAGCTTTCGAGCCCGGGTCCTCAGGGCCTCGGCGGCGGCCAGGTCCCTCTCCTCCGCCTCGTCCGCGTCCTGCTGTACGAAGGCGTAGGCGTACTGGGTGAAGCCGCTGCACGCCGCGAGCAGCAGCCCCTCGTGGCGGGGGTTCTCGGCGAGCAGCGCCTCGATGAGCTTGAGGTTGAAGGGGGCGGCGTCCTTCACGAGCTGCGGGTCGTCGTCGGACTGGGCCGCGCCTCCCGTGGCCGCCACGGCATCGGCGACCTGGTTCAGCGCGTAGCGCCGCGGCGAGCAGGAGGCCACGAGGACGAGGGCGGGGAAGAGGAGCAGGAAGGGAAGCCAAAACGGGGTGCGGAGGCTTCCGTCTGCGCGACGTGACCCCGGCCTTCGCATGGCGGCGTCCCCCTCCCGTGTCAGGCCCAACGTGCTGAACGGCTTGCTTCTGTTCTTACAGTAGACCGCGGCATCGGGGATTGCAAGGCGGGAGGGTCGCGAGCGCCGGGGCAGCGGGCCATCTGAGCCAACCCTTTCGGCCCCCGCCGCGAGGAGATCGCGTGTGCATTCGGAAACCTCTGTCCCGAGGCGGCCGTAAAAAGATGGAGGTGGCGAGCCCGGGGGCGCCGGAACCTGTCCGGCGGGGGCTCCCGGCAACTCACATGGGTAGACGCAGAACCGGCTCTGGGTGCGCGGGCGGGGGAGGGAAAAGCATGGGCGAGATCCGGCGGAGGGAGTTCATGAAGATCGCGGGCGTGGGGATCGGGGCGATGGCCGCCTCGGGACTCTTCCACGACCGGTTGCTGGCGGGGACGATCGCCCCGCCGGCGGCCGCGCTCTTCGAGGAGCGGTTCGGTGTCACCCGGCGGGACATGCAGAAGGTCCTCGCCGCGGCCCTGTCCAAGGGCGGGGACTTCGCCGAGCTCTTCTTCGAATACAAACTGGCCAATTCCGTCCTGATGGAGGACGACATCGTCAAGGAGTCCTCTGAGGCGGTCGTGCTGGGCGTGGGGGTGCGGGTCCTCTGCGGCATGCAGACGGGCTTCGGCTACAGCAGCGACCTCAGCCCGGCGAAGATGAGCGGGGCGGCCCTCACGGCGGCGGCCATCGCCAGCTCGGGCGGGCGCTTCACGGCGGCGGCGCTGGCGTCGGTCAAGCCGGACAAGCAGGTCTACCAGATGGCCCGCCCCGTGGCCGAGGCCCAGCTGGCCGACAAGATCGCGCTCGTGAAGGAGGCCTACGCCTCGGCCTTCGCCTACGACAAGCGCATCACCAAGGTGTCCGCCAGCCTGGCGGACGAACTCCAGGTCGTGACCATCGCCAACAGCGAGGGGCTCCTCGTCTCGGACGCGAGGCCCCAGGTGCGCCTGCGCGTGAGCGCCACGGCCGAAGAGAACGGGGTCCGCAACACTGGCTACCGAACGGCAGGAGGCCGGGTCGGCATGGCCTTCTTTCAGGCCGAAGAGACCTCGCCCAAGGAGGTGGGGAAGAAGGCGGCCTGGGAGGCTGTGACGCTCCTGTCGGCTGTGAACGCCGTGCCTGGAGAGCAACCCGTGGTGCTCGGCAAGGACGAGTCGGGGGTCATGGTCCACGAGGCCGTCGGCCATCCCCTGGAGGCCGACGGGAACTGGAAGAAGAGCTCCATCATGTGGGATAAGCTGGGCCAGATGGTGGCCAGCCCGCTTGTGACCATCAGCGACGACGCCACCATACCCAGCTACCGGGGCAGTCTCAACGTCGACGACGAAGGCACCCCGACGCGGAACGTGGTCCTCATCGAGAAGGGCCGGCTCGTGGGCTACCTCCACGACCGCCTCTCGGCGCGCATCCTCAAGCTCCCCATGAACGGCCACGCCCGCCGCGACTCCTTCAGCAGCGTCCCCATCCCGCGGATGAACAACACCATCCTGGGCCGGGGCGAAACGCCGCCGGAGGAGATCCTGGCCTCGGTGCGCAAGGGCTTCTACGCCGAGACCTACCAGGGCGGCATGGTGCAAGGGACCGGCAAGTTCACCTTCTCCGTGAACCTCGGCTACCTCGTTGAAGACGGCAAGCTGACCCGCCCCGTGAAGAACGCCACGCTGATCGGCACCAACGTCCAGATCCTGAAGGAGGTCGAGCTCGTGGGCAACGACATGGCCTTCTTCCTGGGCACCTGCGGCAAGGGCGGCCAGTGGCAGCCCGTGACCGCCGGCACCCCCACGGTCAAGATCCGCCAGATGACGGTAGGAGGCCGGGCATGAGCCAAGAGAAGCTGAAGACCGCCGACCTGGCCGCGGAACTGCTCCGCTACGGCAAAGCCAGGGGTGCCGCCGAGATGGAGGTAGCCATCGAGGAGGGCACGGAGTTCAACGCCCGGGTCCTCAATCAGCAGGTGGAGAACCTCACGCAGGCCGGTTCCAAGGGCGTGTCGCTCCGCATCATCGTGGACGGCAAGACCGCCAACGCCAGCTCATCGGATTTCTCGAAAGAGACTCTCGAAAAGCTCGTGGACGGAGCCGTGGCGCGGGCCCGCCTGTCGGGCAGGGACTCCTTCGCCGGCCTGCCCGACATGGAGAAGGTGACCGCCGGGGAGGCGGAGCTCAAGATCTACGATCCCGCCATCCTCGACGTCTCTCCCGAACGGAAGATCGCCCTGGCCAAGCAGGTGGAGGCCGCTGGGAGCGGGGAGAAGGGGGTCGCCAAATCGCTCGGCGGAGCTTGCGGAACCTACGTCTCTGAAAGCACGCTCCTCAACTCCAAGGGCTTCGCCGGCTCCTACCGCAAAACGGCCATCTGGATCGGCACCGCCTACCAGGCGGGGGAGGGGCAGAACCTCTTCCAGGCGGGATGGCAGGACGCCTCCTCGAACCTGAACGAGCTGATGGCTCCCGAGGCCGTGGGCAAGAAGGCCGCCGCGCGGGTGACCCGACTCATCGGGGCGCGCAAGGTGGCCACGCAGAACGTTCCCGTGGTGTTCGAACCGCCCATGACGGGCCAGCTCCTCGATTTCCTGGTCCGATGTCTCTCGGGGGCCGCCGTGGACCAGCGCCAGAGCTTCCTCGCCGGGAAGCTGGGCGAAAAGATCGGCAACGACCGGGTGGTGATTGTGGACGACGGCCTCCTGCCGGGCGGGAGGGCCAGCGCGCCCTTCGATGGCGAGGGCGTTCCCGCACGCAGGAGCTCCATCGTGGAGAAGGGGGTCCTGAAGAGCTACCTGCTGGACACTTACTACGGCCGGAAGCTCAAGCTCCGCTCCACGGGCAACGCCTCCGGCCCCACCAACTTCTACTGGGCCGCCGGGGACAGGACGCCGGAACAGATCCTGAAGTCCGTCGACAAGGGGCTCCTGCTGACGGGGACCCTGGGGCAGGGCACCGTCCCCACCACGGGGGACATCTCGGTGGGGGCCTTCGGCCTCTGGATCGAAAAGGGCGAGGTGGCCTACCCCGTGGCCGAGATCACGATCTCGGGCAACATGGGGGAGCTTCTCGCGGGGGTCGAGATGGTGGGCAGCGACCTCGATTTCAGGGAGGCGGTGACGGGGCCCACCGTCAAGTTCGGCAGCATGACCGTCGGCGGCAAGGCGTAGTCGAGGAGCGCCGGACGGCACATGGTGTGGGCAGGTTTGAAATCATGGGGGCGGAGCGGGGCTCCGCCCCCTTCTAGTGCAGAGAGATCCGTATGCTCAGGCCCCGGCGCGGCGCGCGGGCCACTCGGAGAAGGCGAGGACCCACAGGTAGATGAGGCCCGCCAGGGGAATGAAGAAAAGCAGGCTCCAGGCGGGGCTGAAGCCGGCCTTCTCGCTGATCCGCCAGACGGGGATGATGACGAAGATGGCCGAACAGCCCCCAACCGCCAGAAAGAGGGGCATGTGGGGGATCATCAAAAAGGGAAACAGCATCGCAAGGGCCATGGACTCCTCCTTTCCCTCACCCTAATACGCCTGCCGGAAAGACTTTGTTCTCGTCCCGCCCCGAGCCGATGGTGATCCGCCGCGCTCCTCCCGAGCTCAGTCCCCGGCCCCGGCCGAAAACTCGAAGATCTCGGGCTCCACCAGGGTGAGGTAGTCGGTCACGGAGAGCAGGATGGAGTCGGTGAGCGAGCCTGCGTTGAAGGCGATGCGGTCGTTCCGGAGGATGGAAGGATCGAGGTGGAGCCGGAAGGGCAGGACGGGAGGCCCGAAAGGGGGCACCGCGCCGGGCTCCAGCGCGGTCATCTCGAAGAGCTCCTCGCGGGTCGCGAAGCGGAGCTTGCGCGTGCCGAAGCGGTCCTTGATCTTCCGCGAGTCCAGCTTGAGCGCCGCGCTCAGGACGAAGAGGCGGAACTCCCCCTTCACCATGAGCACGAGGGCCTTGCCTCCCACGGCCATCTCCTCGCCCCGCGCCCGCGCCGACTCCTCCGAGGTCCGCGTCGGCGGGTGGTGCATCTCGCGGTAGGGGATCCCCCCTTCCGCGAGGAGCGCCTTGATCCGCTGATAGACGAGCCCGTCTTCCATGACGCCCTCCACGGAAAGAGAACGATTCTAGCATCCCGAGCGGAGGCAAACTCGGGCGGGGTTCGGTGCGTAGAACCACCGTAGGAATCCGCCGGGCGGCCCCGACGAAGGAGGGCCGGACGCGGGGAGGAGGCGTGCGATGAAGCGAAGTCGGACGGTCGTTCTGGCGGCGATCCTGCTCATGGCGGTCTCGTCGGTCTGGGCCAAGGAGAAGGTCCGGGCGGAGGAGAAGGCCTATCCGGCGTCGGGGGCCGCCAGCCTGGAGGTGGAGGTCCCGGTGGGCGGCGTGGACGTCCGGGCCTACGACGGCGCGGAGGTGAAGGTCGCGATGGCGGTGCTGTGCGACCGCGAAGATGCCGACTGCCGAGAGAACGCGCAGAGGATCATCCTCGACTCCAGCACCTCGGGCAAGGCGCTCCACCTCGAGGTGAAGGGCTTTCCCAAACACGAGGGCGGGATTTCCGTGGAGCTGACGATCAGCATCCCTCGCGGGCTCGATCTCTCGGTGAGCGTGGGTGTGGGGCGTTGCGACGTGGAGGGGCTCTCGCGCGACGTCAAGCTGGAGGTGGGGGTCGGCAAGGCGACACTGACGGGCAAGGTCTCCGCCGTCCGCTCCGTGAAACTCGACGCGGGCGTGGGCAGTGCCAAGCTGAGCGTGCCCGGGCCCAGCCCCAAGGCCCAGGGCTTCATCGGCAAGAGCCTCTCCTGGTCCGAGGGCAAGGGCGCGGCCCGCATTTCCGTGGACGTGGGCGTGGGCGACGTCAAGGTGGACCTGGACTAGTGTCCTGTCTCATTGGTTCGTTGAATAAGTCTGGGCGGTGTGACAGGACACGAAGGGGTGCGGGGAAGGCACTTCCCCGCTCTTTGGGGGTAACAGCCTGCCGCAGGCAGGCGCCCTAGGGGCGGAGCCCCTTGGGAAGTGTGGCGTCTCCGGCCCAATCCAATGATTCAAGTTATTCCTGAGACGCCACACTAGAGGGCCCCCATGCGGGCGTGGGCCGGCCTGCTCGCCCTGTTCCTCGATCAGCCCTCGGGAGGGGGCTGCGGCTCCCCCGGAGGTGGCACCTGGAGCGACGGCTGGGTCTCCTCCGAAAGGTCGTGCGGCAGCGGTTCCGCGGTCCCGGACCCGGATGGCGGCGGCGGGGGCTGTTCGGGCGAGGTGGCGGTGGCACTCGCCGGGGGAGCCTCGGAGAAGAGGTGCCACTCGTCGCCGAACTGCTCCAGGAAGGCCAGCGAGTAGGCCCTCATGAAGACGAAGATCGGAAGGAAGACGACCGAGCTGAGGTAGGGCAGGCCGGCGATGCAGCAGGTGACGCAGGTGCCGAGCGTGATGATGACGCCGGCGGCGATGGCCAGGAAGAGCTTCAGGAGGTAGAAGAGCAGGAAGGCGCCGATCCGGCCGGGCAGGAGCTCTTCGCGGAAGGCGCGAACGCCGGCCATCACGGTGATCTCCCTCCTGGCCATCACGGGCACCACGAAATCGGCCAGCACAAGGTTGATCATCAGCAGAACGAGGGCCAGTGGAACCGCGAGAACGACGAAGAGGGCCACGGCGAGTAGCGCTCGTCCACCGAAGACACTCGCGCGGATGGAGGGCCACGCTATGAAAAGGCAGAGGGCCGAGATGGCCGAGACCGCCGCCAGCCCCACCAGCCCGAGCAGGAAGCGGAGCAGGAAGAGGCTGTTGCCCAGCGTTCGGAAGCGGCGCCACGGCTCCGTCACGGCGCCCCGATTGCGCAGCACCCCATCCAGGAACATGAACTGCCCGCGGCTTCCGAGCCACTGCAGGAGGGCACCGAAGGCCACGCCGAGAAGCAAGACGACGGCGCCGATGGCGACGACGAGAGTCAGGTGGCCCATCACCCAGGCCGAGACGTGGTCGAAAGAGGGCGGCAACGGTTCCCTTCTGCGCAGGAAGGGGTTGCTGCGGAAGTTGGCCGCGCCGCCCCCGGGCCCTCCCTCGCCCAGGGCGGCCAGGAAGGCGCAGAAGCCCAGGACGAACCACTTCTTCAGGTCGAAGGGGGAGAAACAGATGCGGACGGTATGGTGCAGGGCGCTCTCGACGGCATCCAGGACGGACACGCTCCGGTCACTCGCCATGGCATTCCTCCTGCCTCCGGCGGCCGCCTCAGCGAGGTCTGTCCGTGCTTCTGCCATCGCATCTCAAGGTCGTCGACGCCGGTGGTTCGCACCACAAGCATACCCCGCGGCAGAGACCCCAACAAGCTCCGCGGCACTTCCATGGCGGAGGCAACTGGCCTACAGTAATGGCTCGGTGAGGACGAGAGGAGGACTGGCGCATGGGCAAGATGCGATTTGAGGCCGCGGACGGGATCGGGCGGATCCTCCTGGACGACGGCAAGGTCAACGCCATGGACCGGGAGTTCTTCGCCGACCTGAACCAGGCCCTGGACCGGGCCGAGGGGGAATCGGTGCGGGCGCTCGTCGTCCAGGGCCGGGATGGCTTCTTCTCCGCGGGCCTCAACGTGAAGCTGCTCCCCTCCCTGGGACCGAAGGAGCTGGATGAACTGGTCGAGGCCTTCGCGCGCACGATCCTACGGGTGTTCACCTTCCCGTGCCCCACCGTGGCGGCCTGTACGGGCCACGCCATCGCGGGCGGGGCGCTGCTCGCCTTTGCCTGCGATCTGAGGTTCGTGCTCGATGGTCCCTTCAAGGTGCAGATGAACGAGGTGGCCGCGGGGCTCGCCCTGCCCTCCTGGGCGCTGCTCGTGGCCCAGACGGCGATTCCTCCCCGGCGCCACGCGGAGCTCCTCCTCCACGCCAGGGCCTGTTCGCCCGGCCAGGCGGTGCAGTGGGGGCTATTCGCCGGGGCACCGGCCACGCCGGAGGCGCTCGAGGAGGCCGCCTCGGGGGCGGCGCGGGAACTGCTCCCGCTCGATCGCGCCGCCTACGGGGAAACCAAGCTCCGGATGCGGGCCGGGGCGGTGGAGCGCGCCCTGGCGCTCCTGCCCTCCGAACTTCCAACGCGTCTGCCCTTCAGGGGATGAGGATGGGGCCGGAAGAATCGCGGCGCCCCCTCGCCGTCCCGCGCTAGAGGAGCCAGCCATGGCGGAGAACAAGGCGCGCATCGCCGCCATCGACCACTTCCGCGGCCTGACCATCCTGCTCATGGTCATCGTCAACTTCCTGGACGGGGCCGTGCACGTGTGGCCCACGCTGAAGCACAGCCCCGACGTGGGGCTCACGCTCACGGATCTGGTGGCGCCTTTCTTCTACTTCGCCATCGGCCTCACCTACGGCCCCTCGGTGAGGCGGCGCATCGCCAGGGTGGGCCGCGACGCGGCCATGCAGCACCTCTTCGAGCGCTACGCGGCCATCCTGGGCCTGGGCTACCTCATTTCGGCGGTGGGCCACGTGGTGGGCATACCCCAGGGCGGGCAGTACTGGGGCGTCCTTCAGGCCATCGGGATGGCAGGTCTCGTGACCATCCCCTTCATCCTGCTGCCGGCCTGGGTCCGGGCCCTCTCGGGGCTGCTCCTGCTCCTCGCCTACCACCTCCTCCTCTACGACGGCTGGCTCTCCGTCGTGAAGGCAGCCTCCCACGGCGGCATCCAGGGCTCCATGGCCTGGTCGGCCATGCTGCTGCTGGCCACCGCGCTGGGCGATCTCTACGCCGACGAGCGGCGCCGCCGGTGGCTCCCCTGGGCGGGCCTTTTCCTGGTGGCGGCGGGGGCCGCGCTGGCTCCCCTCTCGCCCGTGAGCAAGGCGCGCGTCTCACCCACCTACGTCCTCGTCAGCACGGGCCTGGGCGCGCTGGTCTTCTGGGGCTTTCACCGGGCCGAGCGGCTGCTCGTGAAGGGTCCGCGGCTGCTCGCCGCCTGGGGACGAAACCCGCTCTTCCTCTATCTCCTGCAGTTCGGGATGCTGGGCCCCTTCTACGTCCTGCTGGGGGATGCCCTCTACGCCCAGGCGCCGGGGTGGCTCCTGGCCCTGGAGGATGCGGCCGTCATCGCGGCGTTGAGCGCCATCGCGCTGGCTCTGGACCGGCGGGGGTGGACGTGGAGCCTGTGAGGCCGGCCCTTTCCGGCACGCTCCCTCGTTTCGGAGGAGACTCTTCACCGACCACCGGGGGGACACTACTTTTCGAAGGACCTGCATGTCAGTGAGAACTGGAGCTGAAGGAAAACAGAACGGCGCCCCCACCGTCAAGAACATGGGCCGGGCCGTTTTCAAAGACCTGCAAAAGGGCGGCCTGAGCCGTACCCTCAGGCGGGACATGGAGGAGCTCTACGAGTTCTACCTGGATGAGGCCTCGCGCGAGCGGTTGAAGAACATGGGCCGCCTCCGGCGCTGGCTCTCGATCGCCGTCTGGCTCGTGAAGAGCCTCATCATGAGACTGCCCCCGGCCCGGAGGCTCCTGCTCCTGGTGGCCTTCCTGCTCCTCTTTTTCAACGACGTCTCGATCGACACCGGCCGCGTGAACCTCACCCTCAGCATGTCGATCTTCAGCTTCGCGATCGTCCTGGTGATCCTCATGCTCGAGCTGAAGGACAAGCTCCTGGCGCGGGACGAACTGGAGGCCGGGCGCGCCGTGCAGCTCGCCCTCCTGCCCCGCGACAACCCCATCCTGGCCGGCTGGGAGACCTGGCTCTTCACGCGGCCCGCCAACGATGTGGGCGGCGACCTCGTGGACTACCTCTCGCTCTCCGCCGACGGACTGGGGCTCACCCTCGGGGACGTCTCGGGCAAGGGGCTGCCGGCCGCCCTCCTCATGGCCAAGCTCCAGTCCACCCTGCGCGCCCTGGCCCCCGAGTGCGCAGGCCTCGCCGAGCTGGGCCGGCGCGTCAACCAGATCCTCTGCCGGGACGGGGTCCCCGGCAAGTTCGCCACGCTGCTCTACCTGCGGGTCGCCCCCGGGGACGGGGGGGTGAGGCTGCTGAACGCGGGCCACATGCCGCCGCTGGTGCTTCACGAGGGCCAGGTCCACACCCTTCCGCCCGTGGCGAAGCCCCTCGGCATCCTCCCCGAGGCCGAGTTCGTGGAGCAGCGCATGGATCTGGCCCAGGGCGACCTGCTCGTGGCCTATTCGGACGGCCTCAGCGAGGCCCGGAGCCCGCAGGGCGAGTTCTTCGGCGAGGAGCGCCTGACGGCCCTCCTGCCCGGTCTCTCAGGTCTGAGCGCCGAGGAGGCGGCCCGACGCATCCTCCAGGAGGAGGCGGCCTTCTCGGGGGACGGCCGTCCCTTCGACGACCTTTCCTTGGTTGTTCTCAGGCGGGTGGTGTGACGAGGGCCAGGCTCCCTCAGGCATGCAGGCCGGCGAGCGCCTTCAGAAAGCCCAGGACCTCGGCCGTGTCCGCGAGCGCGTAGCGCGCCGCGGTGGGCCTGTCGTCCGCGGAATCGCGGACCACCACGCCCAGGCCGGGGCCCTCGATGGCGCGAAAGGCGTCTTCGTCGGTGAGGTCGTCCCCCACATAGACGGGCAGGACGCTTGGGCCGCTCAGCTCCAGCTGCTCCAGCATCCAGAGCAGGGCCTTGCCCTTGTTCCAGTCCACGCGGGGCTGAAGGTCGTAAACCATCTTCCCGTCGCTCCTGCGGAGCCCCGGGAGGGCGCAGAGCACCTCCTCCACGGCTCGGGCGACCGCCGGCAGGTCCCCTTCGGTCACGTTCCGGTAGTGGGCCGCCACGGAGAAGCGCTTGCGCTCGACGAGGGCGCCGGGCACGCCTCCCAGGCGCTCCCTGAGGAGCCGCTCCGCCTCGTCCATCAGCGGCAGAAAGGCCGGGTCCTGCTCGTATTCGATCCGGCGCCCCTCGGGCCCCTGGATTTCGAAGCCGTGGCTCCCGGCGTAGAGGAGTCCGTCCAGGGCGACCATCCGCTGGACGTCCCGCAGGTCCCGTCCGCTGACGACCGCCACGGTGCATCGCTGGGCCAGCTCTTCGAGCGCGCTCCTCATCTCATCGGGGAGAACGGCCAGCTCCGGGCTCGCCACGATGGGAGTGAGGGTTCCGTCGTAGTCCAGAAAGACCGCGAGGCGCTTGCCCCGGGCAGCGGCTGCGATCTCGTCGATCCGTTCGAGGGCGGACGGCAGGTGGGAGGTCAGATGGCCCCCGATCTCCGGGCTCTCCGCCAGGCGCACCTGAGCGAGATCCGAAACCACGATGTCCGCCCCCCCCAGTTCCAGCGCCCTCGTCTGCCCCGACCTGTCCACGCCGATGACGAGGCCGAACCCCGCTTTTCGTCCGGCCTGGACGCCGGATAGGGCGTCCTCCACTACGGCCGTGCGGGATGGTGAGGCGCCCAGGCGCCGGACCGCCTCCAGGAAGATGGCGGGATCAGGCATTCCGGCAAGATGCAGGCCCTCCACGTCGTTACCGTCCACCACCGCGTCGAAGAGGTGGCTCAGGCCCGCTCGCCCAAGGACGCTCCGCCCGTTGCGGCTGGAGGAGACGACGGCGGTCCGGACGCCAAGGACGCGAAGGGATTGAATGAAGGAGAGGGCCGAGGCGATGCTCTCCACGCCGTGGCGGCGGAGGAGCTCCAGGTAGATCTCGTTCTTGCGGTTTCCCAGGCCGCAGACGGTCTCCGCGTCCGGGCCGTCCTGAGGCGTCCCAGGGGGCAGCTCGATGGAGCGGGAGGCGAGGAAGCTCTCCACCCCCTCGTAGCGGGTTTTCCCGTCCAGGTAGCGGTTGTAGTCGGCGCACGGATCGAAGGGACGGAAGGTCTCGTCCAGCCGGACGGCTCGCCGGCGAAGGTAGTCGTCGAAGAGTTCCTTCCAGGCCGCCGCGTGCACCTTGGAGGTGCGCGTCACCACTCCGTCCAAGTCGAACAGGAAGGCGTCAAAATCGGAAGCGGATACCTGGTGACGGGCACCCTGACGGGCCATCGAAGCTCCCTCTCCCCGTTCCTCTCCCGCCGGGACCTCGCGGTTCCAGGCGGCCACCCCGGCCGGCGTGGAGAACCCCCGCCTTCGAGGCCCCCCAGGACCATCCGGGGCCGACCCCTGGCGCGGGCCTCTCCGGTGCGGCACACTTAAACTTATAGCCTCATTCGCGACGGGATGCTACGGGGGAGGGCTGAGATCGCCGCGGGGCATGGCTTACGCCGGTAGGTGCCGGGTGGGGGAGAGCTCGGGGCGGCCTCCTCCGCCCCGAAGGGAGGTGCGGGTGATCGAGGTGAACGACTGGCTGTCCATCCGGGAGGAGGAGCTGGAGGAGGCCTTCGTCCGGTCTCCCGGACCCGGCGGGCAGAACGTGAACAAGGTGGCCACGGCGGTCCAGCTCCGATTCGACGCCGCGCGGTCCCCCTCGCTTCCCGACGAGGTACGGGCCCGCCTGCTGCGCCTGGCGGGGAAGCGGGCCACCTCGGAGGGGGTCGTGATCATCGAGGCCAGGCGCTTCAGGGCACGCGAGCGCAACCGCCAGGACGCCCTGGAGCGGCTCCTGACCCTGTTGCGCGCTGCCGCGCAGGCGCCCAAGGTCAGGAGGCCCACCGCTCCGACGACGGCCTCCAGGGAGCGCCGGCTCTCCGGCAAGCACCGGAGGGGCGAGCTGAAACGGCGCCGGGGCGAGCGAGAAGACCCGGATTGAGGCGGCACCGAAGCGCCGACCGGCCGCCACGGCTCCGCCGGGCCGGCGGTCGGTGTATAATGGCCATCAGGCCGGTTGTCCGTGGCGGGCAGCCGGTGTTTCCCGCGCGCCAGAGATGGAGTGCAACCGGAGAAAATGGATGAATGAGGAACCGAATCGGCCCTGGCCCACAGCCGGCGCCACGGACCAGGATGTGAAACAGGGCGGACACGCCGAGGATGTAGTGGAACCGGCGGACGCCCTCCCGGAAGCGAGCTTGGAGCAACTCTCCCCCAGGATACGGGAGGCGGCCACCCGGGCCGGATGGACTTCCCTTATGCCCGTTCAGGCCAAGGGTATCCCCTATTTCCTGGCCAAGCGGGACCTCATGGTCCAGTCCCGCACGGGAAGCGGGAAGACGGGAGCCTACCTCCTGCCCATCCTGGACCGCATCGACCTTGACCGAGCCTCCTGCCAGGCGCTGGTGCTCGTGCCCACCCGCGAGCTGGCTCTCCAGGTCTCCCGCGAGGCCGAGCTCCTCTGCGGCTCGGCGGGGATGCGCTCCGTCGTGGTCTACGGCGGAGCCGCCTACGGGCCCCAGATCGAGGGCTTCAAGAAGGGGGCACACCTCGTGGTGGGGACCCCGGGCCGGATCCTGGACCACCTCCTCAAGCGGACCCTCTCGCTGAAGGACCTTCGGATCCTCGTCTTCGACGAAGCCGACCGGATGCTCTCCATGGGCTTCTATCCCGACATGCGGAGGTTGCAGAAATTCGTGCCCGAGCATCGCATCAACGGCTACATGTTCTCCGCCACCTATCCGGCCTTCGTGCTCCGCCTGGCGGGAGAGTTCCTGAAGGAGCCCGAGTTTCTCAGTCTGAGCCGCGACCGCGTCCACGTGGCGGAGACGGAGCACATCTTCTACATCGTGCCCCCCATGAAGAAGGACCGGAGCCTCGTCAAGATCATCGAGGTGGAGAACCCGCTCTCGGCCATCATCTTCTGCAACACCAAGGCGAACGTGCACTACGTCTCCGTGGTCCTCCAGCGCTTCGGGTACGATGCGGACGAGTTGAGCGCCGACCTCACGCAGGCGGCGCGCGAGAAGGTGATGGCCAAGCTCCGGAAGGGCGACTTGAGATTCCTGGTGGCCACGGACGTGGCGGCCCGGGGCATCGACATCCCCGATCTCTCCCACGTGATCCAGTACGAGCCCGGCGAGGACCCCGAATCTTACATCCACAGGGCCGGCCGCACGGGCCGGGCGGGTGCCACCGGACAGTCCATCACCCTGGTGGCGGGCATGGAGGAGATCAGGCTGCGGCAGGTGGGCGAGCAATACGGTATCCCGCTCCAGGAGCGGACGCTGCCCACCGATGAGGAGGTGGGGACGCTGGTGGGCCAGCGCGTCACGGCCAAGCTCGAGGCCGACCTGCGCTCCCGCGACGGCCTCCAGCTCGAACGCATGAACCGCTTCACCGCACTGGCCCGCAGCCTCGGGCAGGAGGAGGACGAGGCGGCCGTGGTGGCCATGCTCCTGGACGACTACTACCAGCGCACCCTCAACGCGGCCCCCGAGGCGCCCGTGGAGGCTCGTCCCGCCGCCCAGCCGAGCGCCGCTCCGGACCGGAGGCCTTCGAGCAACAGGCCCCCCCGCAGGCGGAGGGACCGCTGAGGAGACAGGCATGCGCAGGAGGGCCGGAGGGGGCATCCCCGTCACCGTGACCAGCAGCCTGCTCCTGGCCTCCCTCCTCTCCTGCTGCTTCTGCGGGGTCGTCCTCGCGGCCGTCCTGAAGGCCCAGACCGATCCAGCGTGGACCCTGGCCCACACCTTCCTCGGGCTGTCCTGCTCGGGGTTTTTCTTCCTGATGGGGGCACTCCTGGGGCTCTGGGGGATCGTCCGCTTCCGGCGGCGCGGCCTGTGACGGGCCGGCCGACTTGCGGAGGACTCACCGGGAACCTATCGTAACTATGTTGGGCCGTCGCCGCGGCTGAAGGAGCGCGTGACCGCCCCCGACCCCGCGGCCTGCGCTTTCGAAGAATCCCATCTCCAGGGGACCGAACCTTTGGGCTAGGGCGCTGAGATGAGCCGATTGTTGATCGTGTCCAACCGCCTCCCCGTGACCGTCACCCGCGCGGACGGAGATTTCACCGTCAGCCCGTCGGCGGGAGGCCTGGCCACGGGCCTCAGGGGGCCACATCAGCGCTCCGGCGCCCTCTGGATCGGCTGGCCGGGCGACCTGCCCCGGCTGAGCAAGGAGGAGCGGGCCGTTCTCGAAGAGCGCCTCGCTGCGGTGGGCACGGCGCCCGTCTACCTGACCCAGGCCGAGGTTCGCCGCTATTACGAGGGATTCGCCAACGGCGTGCTCTGGCCCCTCTTTCACTACCTGACCGACAAGGTCCAGCCGGACGAGGGCGAGAACTGGCTCGCCTACACGGAGGCCAACCAGCGCTTCGCCGAGGCGGTGGCGGCCCACTACCGCCGCGGCGACGTGGTCTGGGTCCACGATTACCAGCTGGCCCTCGTTCCGGTGCTCCTGCGGCAGATCCTGCCCGAGGCCCGCATCGGCTTCTTCCTGCACATCCCCTTTCCCTCCTCCGACGTCTTCCGCGTCCTGCCCTGGCGCACGGAGATGCTGGAGGGAATTCTTGGGGCCGACCTCGTGGGTTTCCACACCTACTCCTACCTGCGCCACTTCAGCCGCGCCCTGAATCTCATCCTCCGCGTGGAGGTGACGGGGAACAAGCTCCAGTACGCCAACCGAGATATCCGGCTCGGCGTCTTCCCCATGGGCATCGACGCCGGACACTTCGAGAGGATGGCGGAGACGGCGCCGGTCCTGGAGGAGGTGGCCTCCATCCGAAGGGATCTCGGGGGCCGCAAGCTCCTCCTCGGCATCGACCGGCTGGATTACACGAAGGGGCTGCCCCACCGGATCATGGCCGTGGACCGGCTCGTCGAGCGGGAGCCCTCGCTCCGCGGAAAGATCCGTTTCGTGCAGGTGGTGGTTCCCTCGCGGACCAAGGTGGAGTCCTACAGGAACTACCGGCAGGAGCTGGACGGTCTCGTGGGCCGCGTCAACTCCCGCCACGCCACGATCCACTCGGTGCTCATCCACTACCTCTACCACTCCATCTCCCAGGAGCAGCTCGTGGCCTTCTACCGGGCGGCGGACGTCATGCTCGTGACGCCCCTGAGGGACGGAATGAACCTGGTGGCGAAGGAGTTCGTGGCCACGCGAACGGATGACTCGGGGGTGCTCGTGCTGAGCGAGTTCGCGGGCGCCGCCTCCGAACTGGCCGAGGCGCTGCAGGTCAATCCCTACGACACGGACGCCACGGCCACCGCCATCCTGGCGGCGCTGTCCATGCCCGAGGAGGAACGCCGCACGCGCATGCAGGCCCTCAGGCGGCGGGTGGCCACCTACGACTCCTACCGCTGGGCGGACAGTTTTCTGGCGGCCCTCGATGCGGCCCGCCCCCGAAGCGCAACCCGAGCCGGCCGGGTCAGCTCCCCCCAAACCCTGGCCCGCGTAGCCGAGCAGCTCCGGGAGGCGTGGGGGCGCGTGCTGTTGCTCGACTACGACGGAACCCTCGTACCCTACGCCACCTCGCCGCAGTTGGCCGCCCCCGATGCCGAGCTGCTGGAGCTGCTGAAGGCCCTGGCGGCCCATCCTCGCACGGTGGTCCACCTCATCAGCGGCCGCCCGCCCGACGTGATCCAGCGCTGGTTCGGCTCCCTTCCCATCACCCTCCACGCGGAGCACGGCTTCTGGTCGCGGTTCTACCCAGGTGGCTGGTGGCTTCCCCTCCACGCGGAGGCGCCCGGCTGGAAGGAGAAGGTCGCCCCCATCCTGAACGACGCCCTCAGGACGACGCCCGGCTCCTTCCTGGAGGAGAAGACGGCGGCCATGGCCTGGCATTACGGCATGGCAGACCCCGAGTTCGGCGAGCGGCAGGCGGCGGAACTCACGCGCCGCCTCCTGCGCGACCTCAAAGAGCTGGGCGTGGACCTGGTGCCCGGCAACAGGGTGCTGGAAGTCCGCATGGCGGGGACCCACAAGGGGGTCATCGCCGAGCGGATCGGCCTGGAGCCGGCCGATGGAATGGGGGTCCTCGCCATGGGTGACCACCGGACCGACGAGGAGCTCTTCGCCGTGCTGCCGCCGGGGAGCATCACGGTGCACGTGGGGTCCCGGCCCAGCAAGGCCGCCTACCGCGTCAGCGGGCCGGCGGAGGCCCGCGCCCTGCTCCGCATGCTGCTGGACGAGAGAGCGGAAACCACGATGGAGAGGGCCGAGACCCAGGGCCAGGAAGTGGGGAGCGGAGGGCAGTCCGAGGCCCGAGAGTGAAGCAGGGGCTGGATGCGAGGCGCGAGACGCGAGACGCGAGACGCAAGACGCGAGAGGCGAGAGGCGATTGGAGCCCTCTGCACCCCTTCGGCAGGACCCGGCGTCCCGCACCTCCTCCCACCGGTCTTCACCGGAGGGGCCCAAGCTGGTACAGTAGCCGTTCCGCCCCCGGCGCCCGCCCTTGCGGGGTGCCCCCCGGCGACCGCCACCTGGAGGACCGATGGACTGGACCCCCCGATTTCCCGACATCCCGCAGCGCATCGGAGGCATCGAGAAGCTGGCCTACAACCTCTGGTGGAGCTGGAACCCCGATGCCCGGGCCCTCTTTTGGGCCCTGGACCTGGCCGTCTGGCGCGAGAGCGGCCATAACCCCATCCGCATGCTGGCCATCCTGCCCGGCGAGCGGCTGAGGGAGGCTTCGGAGGAGGCGACCTTCCTGCGGCGGTACGACGCGGTCATGGCCCGATTCGAGGCGGAGACGGCCGGGCGCGAGGGCTGGTTCACCCGCCGGTACGGCTCGCCGCGGGCGCCCCTGGCCTACTTCTCGGCCGAGTATGGGCTGCACGTGTCTCTCCCCATGTACGCCGGCGGGCTGGGCATCCTGGCGGGGGACTACCTTAAGGAGTGCAGCGACATGGCCATCCCCGTGGTGGCCGTGGGCCTGCTCTACTCGCGTGGCTACGTCACCCAGCGCATCCGCGAGGACGGCTCGCCCGAGGACCTGCGCGAGACGCTGGACCGCACCTATGACCCCGTCCGGCGCGTGCTGGACGGCGAGGGCCGCCCGCTCGCGGTGCAGGTGCCGCTCTTCGATCCGCCCCTGCACGTGGCGGTCTGGAAGGTGGAGGTGGGCCGCGTCCCCCTCTACCTCATGGACACCGACCTGGAGACGAACCAGCCGTGGGACCGCGCCATAGCTCACCACCTCTACGCCATACAGCCGGAACAGCGGTTGAGGCAGGAGATCGTGCTCGGCATGGGCGGCATGCGGGTCCTGGAGGCCCTGGGTTTGAGTCCGGGCGCCGTTCACATCAACGAGGGCCATCCGGCGCTGGCGCTGCTCCAGCGTGTCCGGCCGCTGATGGAGCAGGGGATGGGGTTCACGGAGGCGCTGGAGGAGGTCCGGCGGACCACGGTCTTCACGACCCATACGCCCGTCTCCGCGGGCACCGACGTCTTCCCCTTCGCCATGATGGAGAAGTACTTCGCCCACTGCTGCCAGGACCTGGGGCTGGACCATACGCAGTTCCTGGGCCTGGGGACGCATCCCCAGCAGCCCGAGGCGGGCTTCAACACGACCGCCTTCGCCCTGCGGATGAGCCGCTTCGCCAACGGCGTGAGCCGGCGGCACGGCGAGGTGGCCCGCGAGATCTGGGCCCCCCTCTGGCCGGAGCGCCCCACAGCGGAGGTCCCCATCGCCGCGGTGACCAACGGCGTGCACCTGCCCACCTGGATGGATCCGCACCGCCTGCAGCCCCTCTTTGACCGCGTGCTGGGGCCCGACTGGAGGGAGCGGCAGGACGATCCCGGCCTCTGGGACAAGGTGGAGGAGATCCCCGACGAGGAGCTGTGGCGCCTCCACCAGGAATTGAAGGTCCGGCTCATCGACCACATCCATAAGCGGGCCCGTCCCCGGTGGGAGCGGAGGCAGGTCTCGGCGCAGAATGTCATCGCCAGCGGGGCCCTGCTCGACGCCAAGGTCCTGACCTTGGGCTTCGCCCGGCGCTTCACCGCCTACAAGCGGCCCGACCTGCTGCTACGGGACAGGGACCGGCTCATGCGCCTCGTCACCGATCCGCTCAGGCCGGTGCAGATCATCTTCGCCGGCAAGGCCCACCCCGCGGACACGGAGGGCAAGCACCTCGTCCAGGAGATCTTCCGCCTCTGCCAGGATCCCGAATTCGCCGGGCGGCTGGCCTTCGTGGAGGACTACGACCAGGCCCTCGCCTCCTACCTGGTTCGGGGCGTGGACGTCTGGCTCAACAACCCCGTTCCGCCCCTGGAGGCCAGCGGCACCAGCGGCATGAAGGCCGGGATGAACGGCACCCTCAACTGCTCCATCCTGGACGGGTGGTGGATCGAGGGTTTCAGCGGGAAGAACGGATGGTCCTTCGGAGAGGAGTCTTCCGGAGAGGAGGACCGCTTCTCCGCCGATGCCCAGGCGCTCTTCCGCCTCCTGGAAGAGCAAGTGGTGCCCCTTTACTATGCTTACAACGGCGGCATCCCCAAGGGATGGGTGCGCCGCATGAAGGAGTCCATCAGGACCGTGGCCCCTCACTTCGGCACCCGCCGCATGGTCCGGGAGTACGTGGAGCAGTTCTACGTCGCCGCCCTCGGCCTTCACGAAAACGGCGCCGGTTCCTGACCAACGGCGTCCCACCGGGCCGGCTTCGGCCGAAGGCCCGAACCGAGCGAATGAATCATGCTCCTCGCGCGTTTGACTAAGACGAACCCCTCGCCGGCCAGGAAAGGCCGCGAGGAGAGCCGCGTCTCTCGCGACTTCGGCACGCCAATCCATGGAGGTTCTGCATGACCCACACCGTTCTCAAGACCGCCGCCCTCCTGGCGGCCCTCGCCGCCCTGCCCGTCCTCGCCCAGTACAAGCCCGGTCCCGGCGAGGAGCCCACCCCCGCCGCCGGCCTCTCCGCCAAGGACATCCAGCAGATCCAATCCTCCCTCACCATGACGCCGAGCCTTCAGGCGGCGCAGAACGCACTGGCCGATCACGCGATCAGCGATCTGGTAATCGATCACAAGAAGGCCATCGCCAAGGACGATCTCTTCACCCATGTCATCAAGAACCCCGGCTCCATCACGAACCAGGAGCGCTCGGGCCGCTGCTGGCTCTTCGCCGGCCTGAACATCCTCCGCCCCGAGGTCATGAACAAGTTCAACATGAAGGACTTCACCCTCTCCCAGGCCTACGAGGACTTCTGGGACAAGGTGGAGCGGGCCAACCGCGCCCTGGATCTGGCCGTCGCGCTTTCCAATGAACCCCTCGACAGCCGCAAGAACATGCACCTGCTCAAGAGCCCGATGGACGACGGGGGCGACTGGAACTACGTGCTGGCCCTCATCGACAAGTACGGCGTCGTCCCGCAGAACGTCATGCCCGACACCTACAGCGCCTCCCACACCGGCCAGATGAACAAGCTGCTGGGCACCGAGGTCCGCAAGGGAGTGCTGGCCCTGCGCGCGGCCTCCAGGGAGGGCGCCTCCGCCGAGAAGATGCAGCAGATCAAGATGAAGACGCTCGATCACGTCTACAAGATTCTCGTCCTCTGCATGGGCGAGCCGCCCCAGTCCTTCCAGTGGCGCTACACCGGCAAGGACGGGAAGGTGTCGCCCCTCAGGACCTACACCCCCCAGAGCTTCTACAAGGAGTTCGTGGGCAACGACCTCCACAACTACGAGCGCTTCGTCAACTACCCCGGCAAGCCCATGCACCAGAGGCTACAGTGGGCCTGGGACCGTGACATGGCCGATCAGCCCGACCTGACCGCCGTCAACGTCACCTCCGAGGAGCTGACCGAGATGGCCAAGGCCTCCGTGCTGGCCGACCAGCCCGTCTGGTTCGCCTCCGACGCCGGCGCCCAGGGCGACCGCAAGGCCGGCCTGTGGGCCGAAGGGGTGGAGGACTACGATGCCCTCTTCGGCCTCAGCCTCTCTATGGACAAGAAGGACTACCTCGAGACTGGCGCCGGCGCCCCCGACCACGCCATGGTCTTCGTGGGCGTGGACATCCAGAACGGTGTCCCCGACAAGTGGAAGGTGGAGAACTCCTGGGGCAAGAAGGCCGGCGACGAGGGCTTCTTCACCATCGACAAGGGCTGGTTCGACCGGAACGTCTACGAGATCATCGTGAACAAGCGCTTCGTGCCGCCGGAGCTGCAGAAGCTCACGGACCAGAAGCCCTACATCCTCCCCCCCTGGGATCCCTTCGGCGCCTGATCCGGTTCCCATCCATTCTCGCCACATGCCAAGGCGGGGGCTCGTCCCCCGCCTTCGGCGTTTGGGGGAAGCGCGGCAGAGAAAGGCCGCGGGGGTGGAGGATAGGAGGTCATGACCCTTGGCCGCCGCAGGCGACGGGCCGCGCCATGGGGGCGAAGGTTGCGGTCATCCGCCCAAAGAAGCAGGGATTATCTTGGACAGCCATGATGTCGTGTGTTTCCCACGATCGCCTCCGCTTCATCGGGCGGCGGGTTGTTCCACTACCGCCTCGTGGGCCTCGGCTGTCGCTTTTTCTTCGCCTTGGCCCTTGCCGTTCGAAGGCTCCAGGAGCCGGACGAGGTCCTTCGCGATCTCCTCGCCCAACCTCCGGACTTCCCTATCGGTGGCTCCTTTGCTGAGACCGTAGCGGGCCGCGGTGACCCAGGGGTTCCGCAACAGAATGCTCCCCGGCACCTTCCTCGACTGGTCGTTGCTTCCGAAGGCGAGAAACGGCCTATTCCGGTCCTTGGCCAGATCGTACACATTGACTTGAACCGCGAGCTTCACTTTTCCCGCGCCCAAGCCGACGACGGTTCGCCGCATGCGCTTTCCTTCCGTTGCCTGTAGGAATTCCCCCCCGACGAGCAGCCCGTCAGCCGGCAGAGATTCACCCTGGGCGAGCCGCCGGGCGGGGTAGCCCTTTTTCTTGAGGTCTGCCACGATGGCCTCGGCCAGGAGGTCCGTCAGGTGATGGGCCCGCGCGACCTGGTCTTTGTCCCCCGTGTTGGGAACGACGTCCGATTCCTGCTTCAGAATGCTCGCGTCGAGCACGAAGTTCTGAATGAACATGGGGCGCTTCGGCGCTGGTGCGATGGCTTCATCTGCACGGTAAGAACCGCCCGCAGAGAGGAGAACCCCGGCCGCCAACACTAGACAGATGACGTTGAGTTGCCGCCTTACAGGCTGTCCGAACATGATCTGGCTCCTTTCAATCGCTTCTACCTCATCAAGGTCCCGAACCGAAAGCGCCGGCGGCTCCTGGCGTCAGCGCCCCACTCCTCCACTGGGATCGGGCGTCACGGCGCTCCCTCCGCCGACCAGATGGGGGCCCGATTCCCCCACCCGTCAGAAATCGAAATAGGCACCGGCTGCCAGGGCGCTGCTCCGGCCCTTGGATCCATCGGCCTTTCGGCTGTCCTCCGGCTTGATTTCGAGGAAGAGGAAGCTCGTCCCGTGGAAGAGGTATTTAACCCCCACGTCCACGTATCGCAGGCGGTAGAGTCCCTCGTAGGATCCGCTGGGTTCCAGGGTGTTGAAGCCTCCGTACAGGAACCACCTCAGAGTCACGGCGTACTGCGCGTATAGCTCGTAGCCGTGCCCGCTGAACCAGGTGCCGGCGTCGTCCTTCTCGTGGTTCTTGAAATCGGCATAGGTCAGGGCGACGTAGAGAGGATCGCGGAAGAATTTGCCGCCCGCGATGAACGAATAGTCCCCCGCCTTGGGCTGGCCGCTCTTGGGAGCCCTGACGCCGTCGCGGACGTCCGCATAGGCCGCCCCGAACCCGAGCCCCGAGGGACCTTCCCACCGGAGTGAAGCGGCGAGGGTGTCGCCCCACTTCAGCTCTGACGAGGTGAGGGACCTGTTCTGGACTTGCAGGCCGAGCTTCAACGGGAAGTCCGGCGTCCGGTAGATGAGGGCCTGGTCCACCCGGCCGGTGCCCGAAGGGCTTCCGTCCGTGCCGGCGTTGTACGTGCCCTGGGCCTCGCCCCCCCACGCGGCGAACTGGTCCGTCCAGCCGCCGATGTCGTAGTAGACGCTCCACTGCCGGCCCCACGTCACGGTGCCCCCGGGGGTCCTGAAGCCGACGTAGCCCAGCCGGGCGCTGAAGACGTTGTTGGCCGTGGCCGTGGGCCCGGCCGGGTCGGGATGGAGCACGACGCTGGCGTCGTTCTTGATGAGCCGCATCCCCACTTCAGCCCGGGCGTAGGCCGTGGCCGAGGTGTCCCCGAGGGGCATCTCCGCTTTGAGGCCGATCCGGGAGCTGTTGTCCTGGATCTCGGAGGTCCCGGAGGAGTCCACGGCCGACTTGAACCGGAGGCTGCCGTAAACGTTGATCGGTATGGTGGCGGAGAGGGGACGGCCCTCGGGAGGGAGCTCCTTTTCGGGAGGTCTCATGGCCGCCGCGGTCCGGGCCAGTGGAGGAGGCGGCGAGGCCGGCTGGATGCCGGGGGGCGTGAGGGTGGCGGACGCGGCGGGGGGTTGGAGGGACGAGGCCCGCCGCGCCTGGAGCTCCTGCACCTGGGCGGAGAGGTCGGCGATGGTCTTCTTGAGCGCCTCGATCTCGGCCTGGTGCCGGGCGTCCTGTTCCCTGAGGAGGGCCTCGAACTGGGCCTTCAGCCCCTCGATCTCCATGGGCTCCTGGGCCTGTTGGGCTCTGAGAGCGCCGGTGGCCCCGATGGCCATGATCGCGACGGTGACGGCGAAGCATCGCGCTCGACGCCTCGCCGGACGCCACGTGTCCTGAAACGGTCGCCGCGAGGGGGCGGCAGCCGGCGGCCGGATGTCTCCTTGTGGTTTCATGCCTGCCTCCTCAGGGGCGGGCCGGTGTCGGCGGCTCAAACACCTCGTCCTCGGCCGCCAGGAAGAAGCAGCTCTCCGGCAGGTCCATGAAGGTCTCCTGCTCTCGCCACAGGGCTCTGATGCGCGCCCTCACCTCCTCGCGTTCGAGGGCCTCCTCGAGGCGCGGGGCGTTGTCCACCCAGATCTCGACGAGTCCGTCGAAGGGCGGCGCTGTCCCCCGCTGGAGAACCAGCTCGAGGTTCTCGCGGATGGCGAGCGCCGTGGCCGTGGCACACCGCGAGGCTTCCAGGGCGGCCGCCATCTCCTTGACGTGCTCCGCATAGAGAGACCATGCCGCCCTGAAATCCTGCAGGGTCATGCCCTGTTTTCGCCGGACGCACTGAACGAGCTTCACCATGTCACCCCCTCCTCTGCGCACTCTTTTCGCCGCCCGTCCTTCGGTTCCCCTTTTCACGCGCTCAACGCGCCACCAGCAGGAGCCACGGGGTGCCCACCACCAGGAACACGAGCAGGTTGAAGGACGTGGTCAGCGCGCCGAGCTTGTACAGCTCGCCCTGCGTCAGGTAGCCGCTCCCTGCGAAGATGACGTTCGCACTGGAACCCTGCGGCGTCAGCGAGGAGAAGTAGTTGCTCGCGAACAACAGGGCGAAGGCCAGGGGAGCCGCGGGGACTCCCACCTTCGTTCCCACATCCAGAAAGACGCCGAGCAGCGCCAGGACCTGGGCCGACTGGCTCACGAAGAAGTAATGCATGAGCACGTAGAGGACCACGAGAACCACGAGGACCGACAGCCAGGGAAGCCCGCCTAGCTCCCGGGCGATGCGCTGGCCCACGAAGCCCATGAAGCCCAGTTCGTTGAGCTGCCCGCTCAGGGTGTAGAGGACGGCGAACCATATGAAGGTCGCGAGCACGTCCCCCTCCTTGGCGATGTCCTTCAGCGTCAGCACGTCGGCGGCGAGAAGGACGCCGAGGCCCACGAAGGCCACCGCCGTGGAGTCGAGTTTGAGAGATCCGGCCAAGGCCCACAGGACAACCATGCTGATAAAGGTCCCCGCTACCCACCATTCCTGCGCTGTGAGGCTTCCCATCTCGCGGAGGGCCTTCCGGGCCGCCTCCGGCGCCTCGGGCGTGGCCTTCACCTCGGGCGGGAAGAGCTTGTAAAGGACCAGCGGCAGGAGAATCATGGCGACCGCCGTCGGCACGAGGGCGCCGATGAACCACGACCCGAAGGTGATGCGAGTCCCGAAGCTCTTCGCCACCTCCGCGCCCAAGGGGTTGCCCGCCATGGCCGTGAGCCAGAGCCCGGAGGAGAGTGTGAGGCTGGCCATGCCGGAGAACATGAGGAAGCTCCCCACACGCTTCTGGGTGCCATCCTCGGGTCTGGAGCCGCTCGTCTGGGCGAGGGAGTAAATGATGGGGTATAGGACGCCCGAACGCGCCGTGTTGCTGGGAAAGGCGGGTGCGATGGCGGCGTCCAACAAGAAGATGCTGTAGGAGAGGCCGAGCGTCGATTTGCCGAAGAGACTGACGACGAGGTAACCCAGGCGCTGGCCGAGGCCGGATTTGACGACGGCCCGGGCCACGAGGAAGGCCACGACGATGAGGAGGATGGTCCCGTTGGCGAATCCCGAGTAGGCCTTCTCGGCGGCCAGCGTCCCCGACAGGACCGCCGCGCCCACCGCCAGAACTGAGGCCGTGAGGATAGGAAGGGCGCCCACGATCACGGAGAAGATCGCCGAAACGAAGAGGGCGAACAGGTGCCACGCCCTGGGGCTGAGGCCCGCAGGAACGGGAGAGAACCAGATGACCAGAAGAAGGGCCAGACTCGCGCACGCCATGATGAACCTGCCGGAGTGCCGATGCGCGGGAGTCACCGGGAGGCCCTTCCAGCGGCAGGTTCAATCTTTCTTGTCCGGCCCGTGAGCCCGACGGCCCATCCCTGGAGCACCCCTTCGGGGGTGTGGACCACGTATCGCCAGTCGAACTCGTAGTCCCCCGTGATGCCCTCGTAGCGCCCCGTTCCGCCCGTGATGGTGCCCGTCACGTGGCTTTCCGCCCTGAGCGCCTGGCCCTTCAGCTCGCTGAAGATCTGATCTCCCTTGTCGTCCGTCCAGACGCACTCGGCGACGACCCGGTCGCGGCCGTTATAAAACCCTACGGCCTCGCTCGTGAACCCCAGGCCGAGGCCCTGCTGGCTGGTCAGGACGAGTGATCCCGAAAGGTCGAAAATGGCCGCGCGGCGGTCCGGCCCCATGGGAAGAACTCGCCTATTGCCGGCGGCGGACCAGTTGCCCTGAAAGGGCAACCAAGGTGAAGACGCGGGAGGACCTTGCCCCCCGGCCGCCATTTCGAGAAGGATCAGGCCCGCGGTGAATGCGAGCGCAACCCACCCTTTGCCGGAGTGGGCCACCGCCTCCCCGGCTCGTCCGTGTCGCTTGAACATGGCCCCCTCCTTCCCTTCGGGATGGCCACTTCCCCTCTACTCCAGGCGCGTCTGCCCCGTCATGGCGCCCGGGTCCATGACCGCGGCGATCTGCTCCTCGGTGAGCAACTTCTTCTCCCGGATGAGCTCCACCACGCCCTTGCCCGTGCGGAGGGCCTCCGCGGCGAGCTCCGTGGACTTGTCGTATCCGATGACGGGGTTGAGGGCCGTCACGAGTCCGATGCTGCGCTCCACGTAGGCGCGGCACTCCGCCTCGTTGGCCGTGATGCCGTCCACGCACTGCTCCCTGAGCGTGCGTGCGGCGTTCATGAACATGGTCTGGGAATCGAGGACGCAGTAGGCGATCACGGGCTCCATCACGTTGAGCTGGAGCTGGCCGGCCTCCGCGGCGAGCGTCACCGTGAGGTCGTTTCCAACGGCCCGGAAGCAGACCTGGTTCACCACCTCGGGGATGACGGGGTTGACCTTGCCCGGCATGATGCTCGATCCGGGCTGCTTGGCCGGCAGATTGATCTCGTGAAGGCCGGCCCGCGGGCCGCTCGCGAGGAGCCGCAGGTCGTTGCAGATCTTGGAGAGCTTGATGGCGAGGCTCTTGAGCACCGAGGAGTAGAGCACGAAGGGCTGGGTGTCCTGGGTGGCCTCGATGAGGTCGGGCGCAAGGCGGATGGGCTTTCCGGTGATTTCGGCCAGGTGGTGGGTGCACCGCTCGGCGTAGCCGGCAGGCGCGTTGAGCCGGGTGCCGATGGCGGTCCCTCCCATGTTCGCCTCCCAGAGGACGCGCTCCACGACCGACAGGGCCTGGACCTCGTGGTGCAGGCTCTCGGCCCACGCGTGGAACTCCTGGCCGAGGGTCATGGGCACGGCGTCCTGGAGCTGCGTGCGTCCCATCTTCAGGGTTCCCGCGAGGGCCTTACCCTTGGCGCGGAAGGCCTCCACGAGCAGGTCAAGCTCCTCCATCAGCCGCGTGTTGCTCAGCGCGATGGCCAGATGCATGGAGGTCGGATAGGCGTCGTTGGTGGACTGGGACGCGTTCACGTGATCGTGGGAACTGCAGTGTTTATACTCGCCCCTGGCGTGGCCCATGTGCTCCAGGGCGATGTTGGCGATGACCTCGTTGGCGTTCATGTTGACGGAGGTGCCGGCGCCGCCCTGGATGACGTCCACCGGGAACTGGTCGTGAAACTTCCCCTCCATGATGTCCCTGCACGCGGCCTCGATGCCGGCGAGAACCTCGTCGTCAAGGACGCCGCAGTCGTGGTTCGCCCGGGCCGCGGCCAGCTTGACCATGGCCAGGGCGCGGATGAGGTCGGGGTAGTGCGAGATGGGCACCCCGGTGATGTGGAAGTTCTCCAGGGCCCTTTCGGTCTGGACCCCGTAGTAAGCTTCGCGCGGCACCTTCTTGTCGCCGAGCAAATCGTGTTCGGTTCGCCAACCTTCGTTCGAAGCCATGGTCACTCCTCCTCTGGCAGCCAGAGAGCCACCCCCTGAAAGCGGATTTCCTGGCCATATCCCACGTCACCGAGATGCGACGCCTCCACGAGCCCTCGAAAGATGCGGGATCGAACCGGCGACGGACCGATACCCGGTCCGGCCGTTAGCCTTCTCAAATCGTGACGCTCCCTCCCCGGGGGCGTTGTATTCGCCGGCCCCGCGGCGTCAGGGCCCGCTCTGCCCGGCGGTCGCTGCCGCCGGGACGGGCTCCCCCCTCGTTCCGCCCGCCGCCGGTGGAGACTGCGGGGCCGGTTCCGG
This sequence comes from Acidobacteriota bacterium, assembly GCA_049591295.1. Classification (GTDB taxonomy): domain Bacteria; phylum Acidobacteriota; class UBA4820; order UBA4820; family DSQY01; genus DTPS01. Next base: position 16,451 of record JBAWEQ010000248.1, on the reverse strand, counting down.
CGGCCAGCCCCCGCCCAGGGCCTTGTAGAGGGTCACGACGGCCGCGAGCTTCTGCTCCAGGATGGAGGAGGCCTGCTGCTCGGCGGAGAAGAGGGACCGCTCCGAGTCCAGCACCTCGAGGTAGTTCGTGTAGCCTTCGTTGTAGCGGGCCTGCGAGAGCTGGACGGCGCTGCGGGCGGCCTCAACCTGGCGCACGGTGGCCACATACTGGTCGTTCAGGGTTCGCACGGCCACGAGGCCGTCCTCGACCTCCTTGAAGGCCGCCAGCGCGGTCTTCTCGTAGGCCTGAAGCGCCTGTTCGGCCAGGGCCCGCTGGACCTGCACGCGCGACTTGCTCTTGCCGAAATCGAGGAGCGGGCCGAAGATCGAGAGCCCTCCGCTCCAGATGGTGGCGCTTCCGGAGTAGCCCAGAAGCTCCTGGCTCTCACGGCCGTAGAGGCCGGTCAGGCTGAAGGTGGGCAGCCGCAGGGCCTGGGCCACCCCGATCTGGGCCGTCTGGGCGTGGAGGAGGTGCTCGGCCTGAAGGATGTCGGGGCGCCGCTCCAGGAGGTCCGAGGGCAGGCCGGCCGGGATCTTCTCCGGGAAACCCTGCTCGGTGAGGGCCTTGCCCCTGGGAACGGGGACCGGCGGCCGGCCCAGAAGAAGGTTCAGGGTCGTCTCGGTCTGGGCCACGCTCCGCTCGTACTGGGCGACCGCCGCCTCCGCGCCGGACACCTGGATCTGGGCTTGGTCCACGTCCAGGAGCTGGGTCCAGCCGGCGTCGTACCGGAGCTTGATGAGACGGTAGTTCTCGCGGTAGGAAGCGAGGGTCTGGCGGGAGATGTCGAGGCGCGCGTCCAGGTCCCTCAGAAGCAGGTAGGTCGCGGCCACGTCGCTCACGAGCGTGAGGGTGACGGAGCGACGGGCCTCCTCGGTGGCCAGGAGCTGTTCGCGCGCCGATTCGGTGGCCCGCCTCAGGCGGCCCCAGAGGTCCACTTCAAAGGAGACGTTGGCGGCCACCACCCCGTCGTTGGCGATGGGCTCTCCGAAGGAGATCCCCCTCACTCCTGGCGTCTCCGACAGGGTTTTGGCGCGCACGCCCTGGGCCGCGTAGCCGAGGGAGGGCCACTGGTCCGCCCTCGTGAATCCGAGGCTCGCCCGCGCCTGCTGGATGCGGGCCACGGCGATCTTGAGGTCCTGGTTGTCCGCGAGGGCGATGCGAATGGTGGCGCGAAGCTGTTCGTCCTGGAAGAGGTCCCACCACGGCAAGTTCGCGAAGGAATCCCCCTGCGGCGCCTCCTCCCGGTAGGCAGAGGGCGTGGCCACTTCGGGACGCTTGTAGTCGGGCCCGACGGCGCAGCCGCAGGCGCAGAGGAGGGCGGGCGCGGTGAGGCAGAGCGCGAAGGTCCGTTTCATGTCAGTGCCCCCCTTCCCGCGGTGGCCCGGCCGGAGTTTCGGCGTGGGCGTGCTTCTCCGCGCCCGACAGCCTCTCCACGATCACAAAGAGGGTCGGTATGAGGCAGACTCCGAGAATCGTAGCCGCGAGCATGCCGGAGAACACCGCGAGCCCCATCACCTTTCGGGCCTCTGCCCCCGCGCCCGACGCGATGACGAGCGGCACGACCCCTAGGATGAAGGCGAAGGCCGTCATGAGGATGGGCCGGAAGCGGAGCTGGGCCGCTCCCAGGGCCGCCTCCGCGAGGGGCTGTCCCTCGTGGAACTTCGTGCGGGCGAACTCGACGATGAGGATGGCGTTCTTGGCGGCCAGGCCGATGAGCATGACCAGGCCGATCTGGGCGAAGACGTTGTTGACGTAGCTGGCCCCCAGGACCTTGGGGAGGAGGAGGCGCGCCAGCCACAGGCCCAGGAAGGCGCCGAAGACCGCGAAGGGCGTGCCGAAGAGGACGCTCAGGGGAAGGGTCCAGCTCTCGTACTGGGCCGCCAGGATGAGGAAGACCATCACGATGGCCAGGATGAAGACCGTGGCGCCGGTGCCCGCGGCCCTCTTCTCCTGGTAGGAGGTGTTGGACCAGTCGTACCCGACCCCCTGGGGCAGGACCTGCGCGGCCACCTGCTCCAGGGCGTCCATGGCCTGCGCCGAGCTGTATCCCTCCGCCGCCTCGCCCGAGACCTCGGCGCTGCGGTAGAGGTTGAACCGGTTCGTGAAGTCGGGGCCGCGGCTCTCCCTGGTCGCGATGAGCGTGTCCAGCGGGATCATCTGCCCCTTGGAGCCCCGGACGAAGAACAGCCGCAGATCCGAGGGCTTCACCCGGAACTGCGGTTCGGCCTGGACGAAGACCTTGTACACCCGGCCGAAGCGGTTGAAGTCGTTGATGTAGGAGCCGCCCAGAAGGGTGCCCAGGGTGGTGTTCACGTCGTTGATGGAGGCCCCCATCTTGAGCGCCTTGTCCCGGTCCAGGTCCGCCGTGATCTGGGGTACGCTGGCCCGGAAAACAGAATTGACGCGGCCGATCTCGGGCCGCTTCCTGGCCGCCTCCACGAAGCGGTTCAGCTGATCCGCGAGGAACTGCGGATCGTGGCCGGAGCGGTCCTGGAGCATGAAGGTGAATCCCGATCCCGTGCCCAGGCCGGGGATGGCCGGCGCCCCGAAGGCGAACACCGTGGCGCCGGGGATCTTCTCGTAGAAGTCCTTGTTCAGGCGCATGGCCAGGAACTTGGCGCGGTCCTTGACCTGGCTCCGCTCGTCCCAGGGCTTGAGCTGGACGAAGAAGAAGCCGCTGCCCGAACCCACGCACCCTGTCAGCATGCTGTAGCCCGTGACGGTCACGTAGGACTGGACCGGCTCATAGGTGGAGAGGATCTGCTCCACCTGGCGGCAGACCGCGTCGCTCCTCTGCAGGGAGGAGGCGTCGGGGAGCTGGACGTTGACCATGATGTAGCCCTGGTCCTCCTCGGGCACGAAGCCTCCCGGTACGTGCTTGATCAGGAGCGCGGCCACGACCAGCAGCACGATGATGAACACGACGCCGCGCATGGCCTTCCCGATGAGGAAGCCCGCAAAGCCCGTGTAGCGCTTCGTCACCGCGCCGAAAACCCTGTTGAACCGGTCGTAGAAGGGCTGGAGCCGGCTCCGGCCCGTGGCCGGCCTCAGGAGCTTCGCCGCGAGGGCCGGGCTCAGGGTCAGGGCGTTGAAGGCCGACAGGAGGACGGAGATGGCGATGGTGATGGCGAACTGCTGGTAGAGCCGCCCCGTGATGCCCCCCATGAAGGCCACGGGAACGAAGACCGCCGTCAGGATGAGGGCGATGGCCACGACCGGCCCGGAGACCTCCTCCATGGCCTTCAGGGTGGCCTCCTTGGGTTCCATCCCCTCCTCGATGTGGTGCATGACCGCCTCGACCACGACGATGGCGTCGTCCACCACGATCCCGATGGCCAGCACCAGCCCGAGCAGGGAGAGCACGTTGACCGAGAAGCCCAGCAGCGGGAAGGCCATGAAGGTTCCCACGAGGGCCACGGGCACCGTGAGGAGCGGGATGAGGGTGGCCCGCCAGTTCTGGAGGAAGACGAAGACCACCAGGATGACCAGGCAGATCGCCTCCAGCAGGGTGATGACGATCTCGCGGATGCCCTCGCTGATGGGGAGCGTCGTGTCGAGGGAGACCCCGTACCGCATGTCCGGCGGGAACCGGGTGGAGAGCTCCTTCAGGGCCCTCTTCACGTCGCTCCCCACCTGGATGGCGTTGGTGCCGGGGATCTGGTAGATCGTGAGGACGGCCGCCGGTCTCCCGTCCAGACGCCCCCGCGTGTTGTAGAGCATGGTCCCGAGATCCACGCGGGCCACATCGCCCAACCTGACCTGGGAGCCGTCCGGGTTGGAGCGGAGGATGATGGCCGAGAAGTCGTCCGCCGTCAGCAGGCGGCCCCGCGTCCGCACGGTGTAGGTGAAGTCCGTGCCGGGAGGCGCCGGGGCCCCTCCGAACTGCCCGCCCGGCGTCAGAACGTTCTGCTGCTGGAGGGCGTTGGAGACGTCCGAGACGGTCAGGCCGAGCTTGGCCAAGCGGTCCGGCGTGATCCAGACGCGCATGGCGTAGTCGCTGCCGCCGAAGAGGTTGACCTGGCCCACGCCGCGGATGCGGGAGAGGGTGTCGATGACGTTGATGGAGGCGTAGTTGCACAGGAAGTCGCTGTCGTAGGTCCCCTCCGGGGAGGAGAGCGAGACGACCAGGAGCGGGAAGGCGAGCGACTTCTTCGTGGAGACGCCGTAGTTCTTCACCGCCTGCGGCAGGCTCGCCGTGGCCTGGGAGACCCGGTTCTGGGTCAGGACGTTGGCCATGTCCAGGTCCGTGCCCACCTCGAAGGAGACCTGGAGGTTCAGCGTCCCGTCGTTGGCGTCCACGGATTTCATGTAGATCATGTTCTCCACGCCGTTGATCTGCTGTTCGAGGGGCGTGGCCACCGTCTGTTCCACGTCGGTGGCGCTCGCCCCGATGTAGGTCGTGGTCACCTGGATCATGGGCGGAACGATCTCGGGGTACTGGGCCACGGAGAGGCGCGTGAGGGCCACGACGCCCAGAAGGACGATGATGATGGAGATGACCATCGCGACGATGGGCCGGTTGATGAAGAAGCGCGCCATGGCTCAGCTCTTGCTGTTCTGAGATGGGGCGGTGGTGGCGGGCGCCGCCTCCGACGCCTCGTAGGGCTTGGGAACGACCGCCATGTCCGGCTTCAGCTTCTGGATTCCCTCCACCACGATCGTGTCGCCGGGGCTCAGGCCCTGGTTGACCATCCAGAGATTGCCCACCTTGGGGCCCATCTGGACGGTCCTGAGCTGGACCTTGTCGCCGGGCCCCATCACGTAGAGCTGGGAGAGGCCCTGGAGCTCCTGGACGGCCCGCTGGGGCACCAGCAGGGCCCCCTTGCGGATGTCCGTCTGCATGCGGATCCGGGCGAACTGCCCCGTCCTCAGAACCCTGTCCGGATTCGGAAAGGAGGCCTGAATCAACAGGCTCCCCGTGCTGGGGTCCACCTGGCTGTCGGCGAAGTTGGCCGTACCCTTCTGGGGGAAGACCGACCCGTCAGCCAGGATGAGCTCCATGGGGGCTGGCTCCTTCTGGTCCCTGCCAAAGGGCCCATACCGCCTGACGTAGGCGAGGTAGTCGGTCTCGCTGATGAAGAAGTCCACGTCCACCGTGTCCACGTCCGAGAGGAGATTGAGGATGACCGGGTTGGGCGCGCGCCCCACGTAATCGCCCACTTTGGCCTGGGTCTTGCCGATGAGGCCCGAGATGGGGGCCGTGATGCGGCAGTAGGAGAGGTTGAGGAGCGCGTAGTCCACCTGCGCCTTGGCGGCGTCCACCTCTCCCAGGGCCGCATCCCGCTTGGCCGTGGCGCTGTCCAGGTCCCGCTTGGATAGGGCGTTCATCTCGGCGAGCGGCCTCACCCGGGCGAGCTCCGACTGCGCGTTGGTCAGCTGCGTCTTGGCCTCGGCGAGCTGGGCCCGCACCGAGTCCACCTGGGCCTGGTACTCCCGCGGGTCGATGGTGTAGAGCAGCTCCCCGGCCTTGACCAGGCTGCCCTCCTTGAAGTGTATGCCCTCCAGGAATCCGTCCACCCGGGCCCGGATCTGAATGTCCGTGGCCCCGTTGATCTGGCCCACGAACTCCGCGTAGAGAGGCGCGTCCCTTTGAATCACCGGCGCGACCCGCACCTCCGGAGGCGGCAGCGACACCGCACTCTTGCCGCCGCACCCCCCCAGGCAGGCGACCAGCGAACCTCCCAGCAACACCGTCTTGAAAAGTGATTCAAATCCCCCGTGTACAGATGTGCGCCACATCCGCCCCTCCTCCTTGAAAAATAATTGCAAATAGGTTATCACCGAAGGTCAATAGCCCACAAGCAAGGGACCGCCCTGTCGGCTCCGGAGCGCGACCGGGCCTCGGCCGCGCCGTCGGCGCGGCGTCGCCGGAGCGAAAGGCTTGGCTGAGCACCCGGTCTTGAGCTAGGCTTCTTCAGGCTCAAGGCCGTCCTCCCGAATCTGCGCACATCCGTCTTCCTCCGCCTCGCTCCCAAATGCAGGCCGCTCAAAAGAGGGCTGGGATTATTTTGGACAGCCATGCTTTGCGCTATACTTTCTGTGGAGACCATGGCGAGATAGAGTTCACCATCGCTTCGAGGGGGGGCAGAGCCGCGGGGCATGGGCGGGGGAGGGTGGCCGATGGGGGAGACGCCACGTGATTCGCGCAACCAAACCGTGACGGAGCGCTACGTCATCATGCTCCTGAGCATCCTCCTCACCATGCTCCTGAGGCCCTTCCTCTCCCCGTACTTCACCTTTCCCCACTTCCTCGAGTTCTTCATGACGAGCATCATTTTCTGTGTGACCTTCACCATCGAGGCCCCTCGCCTGCTCCGAAGGTCCCTGGCCGTTCTGGCCGGAGCCGTCGTGCTCGCGGCGGTGCTGGCCGCGGCGCTGGCTTCCCGGGGGCTGACGGCCGCCTCCCAGGCGGCGTTTTCGCTCTTTTTTGTCGCCGCTCTCGTGACCCTGCTGTTCGACATCTACCACCAGCCCCGGGTGAGCGCACACATGATCGTCGGGGTAGTCTGCGGTTACCTGCTGATGGGCCTGGCGTGGGGCTCCACCTTCTCCTTCCTGGAGACGCTGGCCCCCGGATCGTTCAACCTGGACGGCAGCGCCCAGCCCGTGGCCAGCCAGCTCCTCTATTTCAGCTTCGTGACCCTGGCGACGCTGGGTTACGGCGACATCACCCCGGCGACCGATGGGGCCCGCTCCCTCGCCGTCCTGGAGGCCCTCTTGGGCCAGCTCTACCTGGCCATCCTCATGGCGGGGCTGGTGGGCGTCTACATCAGCTCGACCCTGCGGGCGAAGCGCGAGCCCGACGGATCGCGGCGCGGGGGGAAGTGAAGAAGAAAGGAAGGTGAAGAGGTAAAGCGAGAAGGCGATGTCCCCCGGCCCGTCCGGCAGAGGGGGCGTGAAAGGGAGCCGTGCCTGTTCCGTGACACCGCCCGTACCATGACAGCGTGAAGGGGGGACCGCCATGCCAGAGAACGCCCGCCGCCTCCTCGCCGCCCTCGTGGCGGCATGGACCGTCTGTATCGCGGGCCAGGCTCCGCCGCCGGCCCCCGCCCCAGCGTTCGGTGCCCCGCCGCACCGGCCCAGGATCGGGCTCGTCCTGTCCGGAGGAGGGGCGCGAGGCGTGACGCACCTGGGGGTCCTCAAGGAGCTCGAGCGCCTGCACATCCCCATCGACTGCATCGCGGGCACGAGCATGGGCGCCATCGTGGGCGGCCTCTACGCCTCCGGCATGAGCACGGACGAGATCGAGAAGATCCTCCTGACGGCCGACTGGGAGAAGATCTTCACCGACCGTCCCCCCAGGAGGGAGCTGACCTTCTCCAGGAAGGAGGACGACCGCCGCTACGTCGTGGGCTTCGTGGCGGGCCTTGACTCCAGGGGGTTCCACGTGGCCAAGGGCCTCATCCCCGGCCAGCAGCTCAGCCTGCTCCTCCAGAGCCTCACCCTGCCCGTGGCGCAGGTGAAGGATTTTGATCATCTCCCCATCCCCTTCCGGTGCGTCGCCACCGACATCGTCACCGGCGACAAGGTGATCATGTCCGACGGTTCGCTCCCCGACGCCATCCGGGCGAGCATGTCCCTGCCCGCCATCTTCGCCCCCGTGGAGCGGGACGGGCGCCTCCTAGTGGACGGCGGCCTCGTGGACAACCTCCCCGTGGATGCGGCGCGCGCCATGGGCGCCGACGTGGTCATCGCGGTGGACATTGGCACCCCGCCGCTCAAGCGCGACCAGCTCACCTCGCCGCTGGCCGTCTCCTCCCAGATGATCGCCATCCTGATGCAGAAGAACGTCGAGGCATCGAGCGCCCAGGCGAACATCCTGCTGCGGCCCGACCTGAGGGGCTTCTCCAGCATGAACTTCCCCCGCGCGGCGCCGCTGGTGGCCGTGGGGGAGGAGGCCGTGGAGGCGGTGGCCTCCCAGCTCAAGCCGCTGGCCCTCTCTCCGGAGGCTTACGCCGCCTGGCGCCGGCGGGTGGATGAGCGGCGGCCCCAGCCGCCCTCCGTGGACTTCGTCAGGGTGGAGGGGACGAGTCCTCGCGACGCGGCCTCTATCAGCAGGTACATCCGGACGGCCCCCGGACGGCCCCTGGACACGGCCGTCCTCGATCGCGACCTGACCCGCATCTACAACTCCGGGAGCTACGACCTCCTGGACTTCCGCATGGCGCAGGAGGGGGGCAAGGAGGGCGTGGTCATCCAGGCCAAGCCGAGCCCGATGGGGCCCATCCAGCTCAGGTTGGGCCTCCGGTTCTCCACGGACTTCCAGCGCCAGAGCGACGCGGGAGTGCTGGCGGGGCTCCGGTGGACGAGGCTCAACGGCCTGGGGCTGGAGTGGAAGACCGATGCCGAGCTGGGCCTGAACCGGCGGCTCGACACCGAGCTGCGCCAGCCCCTCGACCGCCGCGGGAGGTGGTTCGTCGCACCCGTGGCCGAGTATCAGAGCCTCCTGGATGACGTCTTCGTCGGCGAGGACGTGGCCCGCTACCGCGCCACCCGCGCGGACGTGGGGCTGGACCTCGGTTTCAACCTGGGCCACTACGGCGAGGTGCGGCTGGGGCCCCGCTGGGGGCACGGCCGCTTCTCGCCCGAGATCGGCCAGAGCGATATCTTCCAGGACTTCAGCGTCTCCACGGGCGGCTGGAGCGTCCAGGCGGTCCTGGACCACCTGGACGCCCCCGACCTCCCCTCCCGCGGCTACCTCCTCGACGTGGACGCCTACTTTGCCCGCCGCTACATGGGTTCGCAGGTCAGCTACAACCGCGTCGAACTGGCGTGGCACGGATTCGCCACGCGCGGTCGCCACACTTTCTCCGCCGGACTCTCGGCGGGAACGGCCCTGGGCTCCGACCCGCCCGTCTACGAGTGGTTCTGGGTCGGCGGCTTCGACTCCTTCGCCGGCTACCAGCGCGGCCAGCTCCTGGGCCCCTACTACGCCGTCGCCCGCCTCGGCTACACCTACCGCCTGGCCGACCTTCCCATCGTCATCGGCCGCGGCGTCTACCTCATGGCCTTCACCGACGCCGGCAACGCCTGGCTCACCACCGCGGAGATCGCCGCCCGCACCCTGCGCACCTCCGGCACCCTCGCCATCGCCACCAGCACCAAGTTCGGACCCCTCATCTTCGGCTACAGCTACGCCAAGGGCGGCTTCGACCAGGTCACCCTCACCATGGGGAAGCGGTTTTGAGGTGATTAGGTGACTAGGTGACTAGGGGACTAGGGGACTGGGGGACTGGGGCGGGGGGAGGCCTTTGAGGGCGGGAAAGGGAGCGCACCCTTTGGCCACCGTAGGAGCGCTCTCCAGAGCGCGACAAAGTGAGGAAGTGAGGAAGAAAAAAATCCTTTCCCAGCCGCCTGGAGAAGCCCGTGGACGCTCTGTCTGCAACCCGCCCAAGGCCGAGTTGCGCTCCGTACTCCGGAACCTCACCCCCAAGTGTCTTTCTCTGTGCCTCAGTGTCTCTGTGGTATCCCCCTCCCCATCACTCCTCCTCCACCCTGAAATTGAGCCGCCGGCCGGGCCACTGGCTACGGCGTAGGCTCGTGAGCGCCTGTCCGGCCGCGTTTCGAGGGGAATGAGCTATAATGGCGTCGAGGTCGTAGGAGGGGATTGCCATGAGATGGACTCAGGAGATCGTGTTGCCGCTGCCGTCGCTTCGGCTTCAGAGGGCTACCGCCGCCCTGCTCGGAGTCTCCCTCGCCCTCATGGCGGCCTCCGTCGTTGCCGCCGAGGGAGGGTTTGTACACGCCTCTTGGAGGCCGGCCGTCTCATGGATTTTCGTGGGCTTGGCGCTGATCATGGCCGGGGAGGTCCGCCGCCTGTGGACGGGCAGGAGCGACTGGGTCGGCATCCTTCTCGTCGACGCGCCTCCCCTCTTCATGGGGCTTCTGATCGCCTCCTTGAATCTCGGGTGGATTCGGGTCGTCTAGCGGGCGGTGCGAGGGAGAGAGGCGTGGAGTGAAGAAGCCCGAAAGGGCATCCGGCAGGCGCTGACACCTTTCTCTGCCGTCATCTTGGGCCCTCTGTCTGCAACCCGCCCAAGGCCGAGTTGCGCCCCGTACTCCGGAACCTCACCCCCAAAGGTCTTTCTCTGTGCCTCAGTGTCTCTGTGGTCTCTCCCTCCCCATCACTCCTCCTCCACTCTGAAGTTCAGCCGCCGGCCGAGGTCGCGGAAGGCGGCGGGGGCGGGGAGGGGAGCGTCGCCGGAGGCGAGGTCGTGGTAGAGGTTCTGGACGTTCCAGAGGTCAGTGGGGAAGGGGAGGGCCTTGGCCACGTCCAGCAGGTGGACGAGGACGCCGAGGTGCCCCGGGTCGGCCGGGCTCTCGCAGAGCTTGCGCATGTGGCGCTCCAGGGAGGCGCGCAGGGCGAAGGCGAGGGTGGCCTCCTCCCACGCCAGGTGCAGGCCGGCGGCCTCCTGCAGCATGGCCTTGACGCGGGCGAGGTCGGGCGAGTCCTTCTGGAGCTCGCGCTTGAGGTCCAGGTTGAGGATGTACTCGGCGGCGGTCTTGAAGGCGCGCGGGGGCTGGAGGCCGAGCTGGGCGTGGAAGCGGATGAGGGAGGCGTAGCTCTCGGTGATCCGCCGGTAGGCCTCCTCGATCTCCGCCAGGCTCTCGTTGAGCATGCGGTGGACGATGCTGCGCTGCTGGTCCCGGAAGAGCTCGCGCAGGGAGTAGGTGGCCTCGCCGAAGTGGCGGTCCAGCAACCTGAGGAGCGCCGAGTAGTCGCCCAACTCGAAGACCTCCAGCATCTCCGTCCGCGTGGTGGAGAAGGCCTCGTCCGAGATGGTGGGCCGCACGCCGCAGCGCATGAGCTGGTCCGTGAGGAGAAGGGCGCCGAAGCTGAGGAGGAGGCTCTCGCCGGTGATCCGCGAGGCGATCCGCACGCGGCCCAGGACGAGCCTGACCTTCCCCGACTTGGCCGTCTCGAACTCCTCCTGGTCGGCCTCGTAGCAGTAGATGTGGGATTTTGGGGCGAAGGGCTCGAAGAGGGAACGGACGGCGTAGTGGGCGCCCACCCGCGTGAGGTCCACCGCGGCGGGCTTCACCTCCCGCCCGTAGAGGGCCCGGCCGTCGCCCAGCTCGGGGCGGTTGGAGCGGGCGCCCTGGAGGCGGGAGAGGAAGCCCTCCTCCAGGTCTATGTCCCAGAGCCTCTTGGCGAGCTGGATGACGCGGCCGGCGTAGCGCAGGATCTGGATGCCCTCGATGCCCGCCAGGTCGTCGAAGAACCAGCCGCAGCTCGTGAACATAAGCATGGCGTGGCGCTGGAGCTCCATGAGCTTGAGGGCGCGGACGCGGTCGCAGCCCGGGGCGGCGTGGCGGGCCAGGAAGGCCTCCACCGCGCCCTCGGAGCGGTCGAGCACCACGTCGATGTAGGCGTCCCGGGCGGCCCACGGATCGGGGAAGGGGTTGTCGCCGGGGGCTTCGAAGGCCGCGGCCGCCTCGTCCCTCAGCCAGTCGAGCGCCCCGCGCAGCGGCGCGCGCCACGCCTGATTCCAGCCGGGCCGTGTGCCGGTGCCGCAGCCGCAGTCCGAGCGCCAGCGTTCCACGCCGTGGATGCAGCTCCAGGAGGTGGCCTCGCGGATGCGCGCCTCGAAGCGCGGCGGATAGCGTTCGAGGAATTCGCCGTAGTTGGTGATGTGGGCGAGGCCTCGCTCCTCGATGACCCGGAGGGCGTACGCCAGCGCCATGTCGCCGTAGCGGTGGTGGTGGCCGAAGGTCTCGCCGTCGGTGGCGATGTGGACCAGGCGGGACTCCTCGCCGTCCTGGGGAAAGGCCCCCACGAGGCGGGCGGCCAAGTCCTCGCCGGAGGTCAGGAGCCCCTCGAAGGCCACGGCCCTCGCCACGGGGCCGTCGTAGAAGAAGAGGGCGATGGAGGCGCCGGAGGGCAGGAGGCAGCGATAGGCGCGAGTGGGGTCCACCGAGGCGCCGTCCAGCTCCCGCCACTCCTCCTCACCGATGGCGCGCACGGCGGCCGCCTGGTGCGGGGCGAGGACGGTGAAGGCGACGCCGTGGTGGGCCAGCGCTTCGAGGGTTTCCGTGTTCACGGCGGTCTCGGGCAGCCACATCCCCTCAGGCTTTCGGCCGAAGCGGCGCTCGAAATCGCGGATGCCCCAGAGCACCTGCGTCTCCCGGTCGCGCGGGCTGGCGAGCGGCATGATCATGTGGTTGTAGACCTGGGCCAGGGCCGATCCGTGCCCCGAGAAGCGTTCGCGGCTCGCCTCGTCGCTCTCGATGATCCGGCGGTAGAGGGAGGAGGCGTGGAGCTCGAGCCAGCTCAGGAGGGTGGGACCGAAGTTGAAGCTCATGCGCTCGTAGTTGTTGGCGATGTCGGCGATGCGGCCCTCGCCGTCGAGGATGCGGGCCGTGGCGTTGGGCTGGTAGCACTCGTGGGTGATGCGCTCGTTCCAGTCATGGTACGGGTGCGCCGATTCCTGGAGTTCCACGTGCTCCAGCCAGGGGTTCTCCCGCGGCGGTTGGTAGAAGTGGCCGTGGATGCAGACGTAGCGGTTCATGGCGTGGAGCCTCCGGACGCGAGACGGGAGAGGCGAGACGCGAGACGCGAGACGGGAGACTCTAGAGGCGAGAGGCGAGACGTGAGACGCGAGACGGGAGACGCGAGACGGGAGACGGGAGACGCGAGATGCGAGACGGGAGACGCGAGACGCGGGACGGGAGAAGCCAAAGCGCGGTGGCTCCGTAGGAGGCCTCTCCAGAGGCCGATGCGGGTTGGGTGCTCGACCGGTCGCGCTCTGGAGAGCGCTCCTACGTGCGAGGGATGGGGATCACGGTGTGCGGAGCGGAGGCCGGATGGGAGCATTTCCCAAGTCCCCATTCCCAAATCCCCAATCCCCAATTCCAGATATCCCATGCTTTCCCTCTGTGTCTCTGTGCCTCTGTGGTTCATCTCTTCTCCGGTTTGAAAAAGAGCACCGCGAGGGGCGGGAGGGTGAGGCCGAGGGAGAAGGGGCGGCCGTGGGCGGGCTCGGGCAGGGCCTCGGCCGCTCCGCCGTTACCCAGGCCGCTGCCGCCGTACTCGGCGGCGTCCGAGTTGAAGAGCTCGACCCAGCGGCCGGGCACCCCCACCCCCGCCCGGTAGCCGTGCCGAGGGACGGGCGTGTAGTTGCACGCCACGAGGATCGTCTCGCGCGCATCTCCTCCCGCGCGGCGCTCGAAGAGGAGCACGCTGCTCTCGGCGTCGTTGCAGTCCACCCACGAAAAGCCCTCGGGGCGGCAGTCGCCGGCGTGGAGGGCGGGCTCGCGCCGGTAGAGCCCGTTGAGGGCCCGGACCATGGCCAGCAGGCCCTTGTGGGGCGCGTACTCCAGCAGGTGCCAGTCCAGGGAGCCATCGTGGGACCACTCCCGCCACTGGCCGAACTCGCCCCCCATGAAGAGGAGCTTCTTGCCCGGCTGGGCGAACTGGGTGGCGAGGAGGGCGCGGAGGTTGGCGAAGCGCTGCCAGTCGTCGCCGGGCATGCGGCCCAGCAGGGAGCCCTTGCCGTGGACCACCTCGTCGTGGGAGAGGGGCAGCACGAAGTTCTCGGTGAAGGCGTAGAGGGCGCGGAAGGTCAGCTCGCCGTGGTGGTACCGGCGGTGGATGGGCTCGTTGCGGAAGTACTCCAGGGCGTCGTGCATCCAGCCCATGTCCCACTTCAGGCCGAAGCCCAGGCCGCCGGCGTAGGTGGGCCGGGAGACCATGGGCCATGCGGTGGACTCCTCGGCCCAGGTCTGCACGCCCGGGAAACTGGCGTAGATCTCCGTGTTGAGGCGTTTGAGAAAGTCGATGGCGTCGAGGTTCTCGCGCCCGCCGAAGGCGTTGGGCTCCCACTCTCCCTCCTTCCGCGAGTAGTCCAGGTAGAGCATGGAGGCCACGGCGTCCACCCTGATCCCGTCGGCGTGGTACCGCTCCAGCCAGAAGAGGGCGCTGCTGAGGAGGAAGCTGCGGACCTCGTGGCGGCCGTAGTTGAAGATGGCGCTGCCCCAGTCCGGGTGGAAGCCCCTGCGCGGGTCCTCGTGCTCGAAGAGGTGGGTGCCGTCGAAGAACCCCAGGCCGTGCTCGTCCGTGGGGAAGTGGGAGGGGACCCAGTCCAGGATCACGCCGATGCCCTGCTGGTGCAGCGTGTCCACCAGGGCCATGAGGTCCTGCGGCGTGCCGTAGCGGCTCGTGGGTGCGAAGTAGCCGGTGCACTGGTAGCCCCAGGAGCCGTAGAAGGGGTGTTCCATGACCGGCATGAGCTCCACGTGAGTGAAGCCCGCCTCCTTCACGTAGGCCGCCAGCTTGGGGGCGATCTCCCGGTAGCTGAGGGAGCGCCCCCCCTCCTCCGGGACGCGGGCCCAGGAACCGAGGTGGACCTCGTAGATGGAGACGGGCGCTTCGAGCGTCTGCCGGGAGGCGCGCTCGGCCATCCACCCGCCGTCGCCCCAGGCGTAGTCCAGGTCCCAGACGATGGAGGCGGTCCTGGGGGGCGTCTCGGCCCAGAGGGCGAAGGGGTCGGCCTTGTCCACGCGGTAGCCGTCCACTCGGGAGTCGATGTGGAACTTGTAGCGGTCCCCCTTCCGGGCCCCCTCCACGAAGCCCTCCCAGATGCCCGAGCTGCCCGAGGGTGCGAGCGGGTGGCTTCCGGGCGCCCACCGGTTGAAGTCGCCGATGACGCCGACCGCCTCCGCGTTCGGGGCCCAGACGGCGAAGTGGACGCCGCCCTTCCCCTCCCGCTCGCAGGGGTGGGCTCCGAGCCTGCGGTAGAGGCAGGTGTGGGAACCCTCGTTGAAGAGGTAGCGGTCTTCCTCCGTGAGCCGCAGCGAGTCGGCCGGCGGGAGCCCTCCTCCCCCCGGTTGGATCTTGGCGGTCTTTCCCATGCTTTCCCCTCGTGATGTGGCGGTTTTCAGGAGTTCCAGGGCCTCGGCCACCTCGGGCCGGGCCGCCGACTCCTCCAGCGAGTAACGCAGGAAGCGGCTCCAGCTGGGCCGCTCTCCGGTCACTCCGGGCCAGTTCTGCGGGACGGTCTCGCCCCAGAGGTCCTCCAGGGAGACGACCACGAAGCCGGCCCGGCTCCCGCCGAGTTCGCCCAGCAGGGCGAGGAGCGCGGCGCGGGTCTGAGCAGCGTCCGTTCCGGCACAGACGCGCAGTTGGCGGGCCACGTTCTCGCGGATCGCGCTCCGCTCCTCGCCTTCCAGCCGCGCCCCCTCCGGGTCCAGGAGGCCCAGCTCCCGGCGGTCCTCCACGTCCAGGCCCCGCCAGTAGGAGGCGAAGGGAGGCATGTCGTGGGTGTTGAGCGAGGCCAGGCTGCCCGGCGGCACCGCCGAGGAGGGCGGCGGGGAGGAGGGCCCCGTCTCGAAGGGAAAGACCCACATGCGACGAAGGCCCCGCCTCGCCATGGCCTGGCGCACCTCGGCGGGCACGGTGCCCAGGTCTTCCCCCACGATCTCGGTGCCGTGGCGGCGGGACTCCAGACAGACCAGCGCGTAGAGGAGGTCGGCGGGGTAGCGGACGTAGAGGCCCTCGCGGGCCGGAAAGCCCTCCGGCACCCAGAAAAGCCGGTGCATCCCCATGACGTGGTCGATCCTCAGGAGGTCGGCGTGGCGCATGGCGGCCGAGAGGGAGGCGCGAAGGTACTCCACGCCCTCCCCGGTCCGGAGCGCTTCGGGATGGAGGGGAGGGAAGCCCCAGTCCTGGCCGCCCGAGAAGAAGGGGTCCGGCGGCGCGCCCGCCGAGGCGCCGCGGGCGAAGAGCCCCGGGTGGCGCCAGGTGTCGAAGCCGTCGGGGTGGACGCCCAGCGGGTAGTCGAGGTAGAGCCCGACGCCCCGGCTCCGGGCGCCATCGCGGGCCGCCTCCATCTGCTCCCGCGCGGCGAACTGGCCGTAGGCGTGGGCGAGAAAGGCGTCCCGGTCGTAATCCTCCTCGCGCCACTCCCCCCTGAGGAGGCGCTCCTCCCAGGCTGGCCATCCCTCGCGCCGGCGCTCCGCGATCGCCCGAAAGGCCGCGTAGGCCGACAGTTCGGTCTCCTCTCGAAGACAGCGCTCGAACCGCCCTCGGCGCGGGCCGGCATCGGTCATCAGCCCGCGGACGCACACCTCAAGGGCGCGCCGCTTGAGGGCGTAGCCCCGCCGGTAGTCGACCTCCTCCGCGGAGCGAAGCCGATCGGCCTCCTCCCGGAAGGCCGGGGAGTCCGCGAGGGCTCGGGCCTCCTCGGAGGCCGCCCACTCCGGGAGCGCGGCCACATCCAGGTAGTACTCGTTGAGGAAGAGCCTGCTCACCGGGGAGTACGGGCTCGGATCGAAGGGCTCGTCGAGGAAGGCCGCATGCAGCGGCAGGGTGGCCGCGAGATTTCCCCCGCGCTCCGCCGCCAGGGCAGCCAGTTCCGCGAGCTGGGCGAAGCTGCCCGCGGGGACGGGGCCGCCGGCGCGCAGGGAGTACAGC
>JBAWEQ010000247.1:0-2882 GCA_049591295.1 Acidobacteriota bacterium | reverse complement strand
ATATTGGGGAGGCACAGGCGCCCCCGCCTGTGCATTCTTGAGGTACTCGACAGCCGAGGGCGGCTGTCTCTCCCGTCTCTTAGCGGTACCCGACAGCCGAGGGCGGCTGTCTCTCCCATCTATCTTTCGGCCGCACCAAAGGCACGCATTCGATCCTTCAATCTGGAATCTTCAATCTGCAATCTTCAAATCTTCCTTCCCCCAATCCTTTCCCACACGACTTTTCCCAAAAAGATCGGGCTGTCGAGATTCCTCCGCCAGAGCCTCGCCGGCTGGTGGGCGAGGCGATAGGCCCACTCGAAGCCCATGCTGCGTACCCACCCCGGCGCCCAGCGCACGCGCCCGGTGTGGTAGTCGAAGGCCGCCCCCACGCCGATCAGGGCCGCCGCCTCGATGCGCCCCAGGTGCGCGGCCATCCACTTCTCCTGCTTGGGCGCCCCCAGGCCGATCCACACCACGTCGGGCCGGCCGGCGTTGATGCGCGCAACGTCCTCGGCGTCCTCCTCCGGCGTGAGCGGCCGGAAGGGCGGCGTCCACGTCCCGGCCACCTCCAGCCCCGGGAAGAGCTCGGCCATTCTCGCGGCCAGCGCCTGCGCTACCCCCTCGGCCCCACCGTAGAAGTAGTGCCGGCAGTCCCACGCCCGCCCCGCGTCGCAGAGCCTCAGCATCAGCTCCGGCCCCGTGACCCGACCGTGATGCGGCAACCCCAACAGCCGCGCGGCCCAGACGATGCCCACGCCGTCCGGTAGCACCAGCGCCGCCCCCGCCGTGGCCTCGCCCATGGCCGGATCGCGCCGGCAAGTCAGCACGCTGTGCGGGTTCGAGAGGACCACGCTCCGCCGCTCGCCGGCCAGACGCCACCGCGCCACCGCCGACAGCACCGCGTCGTAGTCCACCAGGTCGAACCGCACGCCCAAGATCGTTGAAGGGTTCATGCTGTCAGTATCCCGTCATTCCGGCGACCGCCCCCTTTACCGTCATTCCGGCGACCGAAGGGAGTCCGGAATCCCGTCCTTTGCTCAGAGGCGGAGCGATCCTGGACGCGCTTCGCTTGCCAGGATGACCGCAAAGAGAAGCCGTGCCGGGGGGCCCGGCCCTTCGGCCGCAATAAATTGCGGCCGCTACAAAGGCCAGCATCCACCCCTTTACTCTTTACTCTTCACTTACTCTTTACTCTTCACTCTTTACTGTCTCCACCTGCGGCCGCTACAAAGGCACACCCCAATCCTTCAATCTGCAATCTTCAATCTGCAATCTACAATCTTCCTCTTGAACTTCCCGCTCTGCGAGGTTACCATCTGGGTGACAGGAGGTATCACATGGCCTCACCCGGTGCCTCACCCCCCATCCGGCGCAGCGTGGTGTT
Organism: Acidobacteriota bacterium; assembly: GCA_049591295.1. GTDB lineage: Bacteria > Acidobacteriota > UBA4820 > UBA4820 > DSQY01 > DTPS01. Next base: position 1,516 of record JBAWEQ010000247.1, on the reverse strand, counting down.
GCCCGCCGGCCTCGTGGATCGGGCCAAGAGCATCGCCCCGCCGGAGCTCCAGAACAACTTCAACCGCCTGGTTCAGCGGGCGCTGGAGGAATACGTCCGCACCCGCGAAGCCCAGGCCCTGGACGAGAGCCTGGCCCTCATGGCGCGCGACCCCGCCATCCGCTATGCCTGCAAAACCATCGCCGCCGGCCTCAAAGACACCGAGGCAGATGGTCTCGGGGACAAGGAGTGATCCACCGTGGGCAGGTCTACTTCGTCAACTTGAACCCCGTCCGGGGGCGCGAGCAAGCGGGCCGCCGGCCGGTCCTCGTGGTCTCATCGGACGCGATCAACCGCCATCCGCTCGTCGTGACCGTCGTCGTGGGCACCGACGCCGAGCACCTGCCCAGGGATTACCCCGTGAACGTCCGCGTCCCCGCCGCCGAGTCGGGCCTGCCCATGGATACCGTCTTTCTCTGCTTCCAGGTCCGCTCCCTCGACCCGCGGAGATTTCAAACCCCCAAGACCGGCCAGCTTCAGCCCGCCGGCAGCCTGCCCCCCGAGCGCATGGCCCAGGTGGACCAAGCCCTCCGCCTCGTCCTCAGCCTAGAGACCCCCTAGCCGGTGCATTCCGGGCCGTACCCGACAGCCGGGGGCGGCTGTCTCTCCCGTCTATCTTTCGGCCGCAACAAGTTGGGGCCGCTACAAAGGCATTCAATCTTGGGGAGGCACAGGCGCCCTCGCCTGTGCATTCTTGAGGTACCCGACAGCCGGGGGGCGGCTGTCTCTCCGGCGCTTCCCGTATTGGGGAGGCACAGGCGCCCCCGCCTGTGCGCTTCGAGGTTACTCGCTCACCGTAGCGGCCGATGTTTACATCGGCCGGCCCTTCGGCCGCAATAAATTGCGGCCGCTACGAAGGCCAGCATTCACCCCTTTACTCTTTACTCTTAACTCTTTACTGTCTCCACCTGCGGCCGCTACAAAGGCACGCCCCAATCCTTCAATCTTCAATCTGGAATCTGCAATCTTCAATCTTTAAATCCTGCTTTTTCTCCCCTCCACGGCCTCCTGATAGATCGCCATGAGCATTTCGTGGTTGGCGTCGGCGGTGTAGCGCTCGTCGAAGAGCTTGCGGGCGCCCTGCCCCATGGCTTGCAGATGCTCGGGCGCCTCCCACGCGGCCCGCACGGCTTCGAGCAGAGAGTGGGGATCGCCCGCCTCGAAGCGCGTGCCGCTCCTCCCCTCCTCCACCAGCTCGGCCATGGAGCCCAGGCGGGAGGCGGCCACGGGCACGCCGAGGGCGTAGGCCTCGCGGATCACCATGGGGAAGCCCTCGAAGCAGATGGAGGGCAGCACCAGCAGGCGGCTGCGGGCCACGAGTGTCTGCGTATCCGCAAAGGGCAGTTGCCCCCTCAGCCGCACCCGGCCCTCCAGCCCGCCCTCGCGCAGGGCCGCCTCCAGCGCCGGCCGCTCGGGCCCCTCGCCGATCAGCTCCAGCGGCGGCGCCTGCTCCCCCCAAAGCCGCCAGGCCTCCACC
>JBAWEQ010000246.1:0-11317 GCA_049591295.1 Acidobacteriota bacterium | reverse complement strand
GGCACGAGGCGCCCGAGGCGAGACGTGAGACGCGAGGCGCGAAGAGTGCGCACCGGCAGCAGGCCGATGGTATACTTTCCGGCGGGAAGCCGTCAGGAAAGCGGGGTGCGGAGATGAACGAGCTGATTTTCTTGGTGGAAGAGGACCCAGAAGGCGGATTCACGGCACGGGCCTTGGGGGAGTCCATTTTCACCGAAGGCGAATCCTGGGAAGAGGTCAAGAAGAAGGTCCAGGAGGCGGTCGAGTGCCACTTCGAAGGGCGCTCTGACCGTCCGGGCATGGTGCGCCTCCACCTCGTCCGCGACGAAGTGATGGCCCTGTGAAGCTGCCCAGAGACCTTTCCGGCGAAACTCTGGCCGCCAAGCTGGCCGTCTTGGGCTACACCGTCACGCGCCAGCGGGGAGATCATCTGCGCCTCACCACGACCCTGCGCGGGGAGCACCACGTCACGATCCCGCGTCACTCTCCGCTCAAGATGGGCACCCTGTCCGCCGTTCTGGCAGACGTGGCGGCCCACTTCGAACTCTCCCGCGAAGAACTCTTAAACAAACTCTTCTAGGACCGCCCGGGCTTCGCCTACGCCAGCGCTGGCAGGCGCCGCATTGGGCGCGCCTTAGCGGCGGGGGCGGGTCAAGGGTAGCCTCTCCCGCGCGGCGCGGCGCCGAAGTCGCGGCCAAGGCACCAAAGGTCGGATAGGATGCCGACAGAAAACACCGATCTGTCCAAGCGACGAGATCCCTTGCCAGGAGAGCTTCGAAGCATGCCACGGGATGACGGCCGGGGGAGGGGCACCAGTCCGGGTCGTGGCCAGAGACCGGTCTTCTCACACCCGATGCGGAGAGCTAGTCGGGCAGGGCCTCGTACTTCCGGCGGCGGCGGCGCCAGGCGGCGGCGGCCGCGAGGAGGAAGAGGAGGGTGACGGCGATCCAGAGCACGGCGGGCGAGGTGGCCTCGGCCAGCCACCTCCCCCACCAGGGCATGTTTTTGGCCCAGGCGCGAAAGGCCGCCTCGGGGCTCACGCCGAAACGCCTGCGAAAGGCGACCTCCACGGAGCCGTCGCGGCGGGCCTCCACGACGAAGGCCGTCACGCTGGCATCATCGGGAAAGAGGTCCCTCACGAAGCCCTTGACCAGAGCGTAGGAGCGGCGCACCGAGCCCTCGCCCCCCGCGAAGTCGGCCTCCACGCGCTGAAGGCTCCAGCTCCCCCTGGCCACGAACGGCAGGGCGAGCGTGGCGTAGACCGAGTCCGCGAAGCTCCAGTCGCCCGAGGCGCGCATGGCCAGCCCCTCGTCCAGCCAGCGCGGCGGTTCGTAGCCCAGGGCCCTGTAGAGCATGACGTGGGAGACCTCGTGGCGGAGCGTCTGGGCCGCATCGCCGAAGGGGTAGGGGCCGCACCGGGAGAGATCGATCAGGATGCGCCCGGAGGCCGGCTCGGCGGCACCCGCCGCGTAGACCGGGAAACCCCGCCACTCGGCGGGCAGCGCGGACGCGCTCTGAATCACGCGCACGTGGACGGGCTGGGCGCAGAGGGCGGGAGGAACGTCGTAGAGCCGACAGAGGTCCCGCGCGGAGGTCTCCAGGACGCCGTTCAGCGCGCCGACGGTGGCCGGAGGCCCTGTCTGCACAGGGGCCGAGCGGAAAGACGGAAGCAGAAGGCCGGCGAGGAGCAGGGCCGCGGCGCCCAACGGGGCCCTCCTGGGCGGCCCCCGTCTGGCTGTCACACCCGTTCACCCTCGGATGGAGCAGGAAAGACCGGCGTCGGCTTCCCCTTCTCGTCCAGGGCCACCATGTGGAAGAGGCCCCGTGTGCAGAGCTCGCGCTGGCCGGTCTTGGGCTCCTCGCGGTACATGCTGACCTGCACCTGCATGGAGGTGCGGCCCACGCCGATGACCTGGGCCTCCACCACCGCCACCTGGCCCCAGCGCACGGGGACGTGGAAATCCAGGCGCTCGATGGAGGCCGTGACACAGTGGTGGCCGCAGAGGCGGATGGCCGCCAGCCCGGCGGCGATGTCCATCCATTGGACCGCGCGCCCCCCGAAGAGCGATCCCAGGGGGTTGGTGTCGTCGGGCATGATCAGGTGGGTGGACGAGGCCACCCCTCTCGTAAGGTCCAGATCCATGGTTCCTCCTGTCGGCCGTGCGCCGTCCAATCCCTCTTGCCGATGCGCTGGCGAGCCCCTCACCGGGTTCGGCCGCCGGCGCTCCACCTCAGGAATGGCCGGCCTTGGCGGTCATCTGAAGCCTCCTTCGAGGCCTCTCCCTTGAAGGAGCTCAGGCAACGGCCGTGCAGGACGGGCGATGGAGATTCTTCCGGGGGAGCCCTTCGCAACGGAGGCCTCAGAATGACGGCCTCGGAGCCGGGGCTTTCTAGGCCATAGCAGCCCCGTCACACGTTGAACCGGAAGAGGCAGACGTCGCCCTCGCGCATGACGTACTCCCTGCCCTCCGAGCGCCAGAGGCCCTTCTCCTTGATCTTCTTCTCGTCCCGTCCGCAGGCCAGCCAGTCCTCGTAGGAGTAGACCTCCAGCCGGATGAAGCCCCGCTCCAGGTCGCTGTGAATCTTGCCCGCCGCCTGGGGGGCCCGCGTGCCCTTGGTGATGGTCCAGGCCCGCGTCTCGTCCTCGCCGGCGGTCAGGAAGGTCATGAGGCCCAGGAGGTCGAAGCCGGCGTGGATGATCTGGCTGAGGGCCGACTCCTTCAGGCCATAAGCCTCCATAAACTCGGCGCGCTCCTCCGGCGGAAGCCCGGCCATCTCCGCTTCGATCTTCCCGCAGACGCGGACGCAGGGCGCCTGCTCGGCCGCCGCCACCGCCTCCAGCGCCGAGGCGTGAGGGTGGTCCGGCGCGAGCCCCGTCTCGTCGATGTTGGCCACGTAGAGGATGGGCTTGATCGTGAGCAGGTTGAGGTCGCTGAGCAGGGCCCACTCCTCCTTGGGCAGGTGGGCCTCCCGCGCCGGGCGCCCCTCGTCGAGCTGGGCCTTCACGGCCTCCAGCGCCGCCAGCAGCCGTTTGGCCGGGGCGTCGCCCGTGCGCGCCAGCTTGATGACCCGCTCGCGGCGCCTCTCCACGGTGGCGAGGTCCGACAGGGCCAGCTCCAGGTGGATGGTCTCCACGTCCCGCGCCGGGCTGACGGAGCCGTCCTCGTGGATCACCTGCTCGTCCTCGAAGCAGCGGACCACGTGGACGATGGCGTCCACCTCGCGGATGTGCGCCAGGAACTGGTTCCCCGAGCCCCCGCCCTGGGCCGAGCCGCGCACCAGGCCCGCCACGTCCACGAAGCGAAGCGTCGTGGGGGTGATCTTCTTCGAGCGGTTCACCTTGCCCAGCTCATCGAGCCTGGGATCGGGCAAGCCCACCACGGCGATGTTGGGGTCCGCGGAGGCGCTCGTGAAGGCGCCCACCTGGGCGTTGGCGGCCGTCAGCGCGTTGAAGAGGCTCGTCTTGCCGACCCTCGGGAGCCCCACGATGCCACACGAAAGAGCCATGACCCGACCTCCCGCGCCATTCTACCCCAGAGCATGGCATTCCAAAACAATTTCAGTCCTCCTTAGAGTAGTCTGCCTTCCGGAGTGAAGCGGAGGAAGGCGCGTCCCGGCGCCGATGGGCCTCATGCAAGGAAGGTGAGGCGGCCACACCGCAAGCGTACTGAATGTACGCTGAGGATGTGGACGCCGAGACCTGACGCGGCAGGAGGTCCGTCGCCGCCGGCGCACCCGTGGAGGGTTGGGGGGAACGCACACACTAAGCAAGGCTGGCGCTGGCGCCCGAAGGGCGGCGGAGGGATCTGTGGCCGGAGCGCGGCCACGCTCGCGTGGACGCGCCCGGACCAGACCCCCAGCGCCGCGCCAAAGGCGCGGCCCAGACCCAGCCGTGGTCCGGAGCCGGCACAGCAGTCTATTTTGGACATGCATGACCCCAGAGAGGGCGCCCTCCGCTTGCCCCCGACCCCAGCCCACGCTACATTGAGGCTAGAAGAGAGGTGCCGGCCTTGTATACCGTGACGATCGATTACGAAGTCTGCGAAAACAGCGGATACTGCTTCGAGCTCTGCCCCGAGGACGTCTTCGAGCTCAAGGTCTCCCAGGTGGTCGTGGTGCGCCCCGAGAGCTGCACGGGCTGCTGGCTCTGCGTCGAGCACTGCCCCACCGGCGCCGTCACCGTGGAGTGAGCCTTCGGATGATGGCGCTGCTGTCGTGGTCCTTGGGGTCTCCCACGATGGCGATGCGCCCTTTGTACCTCAAGACCGCCTCGCGCTCGGGCACCGTCTCGGGAGTGTAGTCCGTCCCCTTGCAGTGGACGTCGGGCTCCAGCAGTTCGATGAGCGGTGCCACGGTCAACTCCCCAAAGAGCGTCACGTAATCCACGCAGGCCAGACTGGCGATGATCTCGAGCCGGTCCTGTTCCGGTTGGATGGGCCTTCCCTCCCCCTTGAGGGCGCGCACCGAGGCATCCGCGTTGAGCGCCACGAGGAGGAGACCGCCCTCCCGCTTCGCCCCCTGGAGGTAGCGCACGTGGCCCACGTGCAGTAGGTCGAAGCAGCCGTTGGCCAGGGCCAGCGTCTCCCCTCTCCGGGCGCCGCGGGCGAGCCGCTCCACCGCCTCCTCGCGGCTCAGGATCTTGGAAGCGATGCGCTCTTCAAATGGGCTGGGCATGAAACCCCTTTTTAGGAGTGAGGAGTGTGGCCGGTTCGTAGGAGGCCTCTCCAGAGGCCGATTCGCCGTGCCGGCTCCAGGGATCGCGCTCTGGAGAGCGCTCCTACGAGCACCTTCTCGCTCACGGTCACGCCTGGACCATACGAGAACCTTTCGTGCCTTCGTGCATTGGTGGTGAATCCTTTACCGCCTTCCGCCTTTCTCACAGTTTCCCCTCTCCCCAGGCCTGAAGGGTGGCCTTCAGTTCTTCGACGTCGGTGGTGGCGGTGCCGTGCTTCTGGACCACGATGCCTCCGGCGGCGTTGGCGATGGCCGCCGCCTCCGGGAAGGTGGCGCCCGCGCAGAGGGCAAGGACGTACGCCGCGATGACCGTGTCGCCGGCCCCGGTGACGTCCACCACCTGGTCCGAACCCACGACGGGCAGGTGCAGGGGCCTCTGTCCGGGCTCGAAGAGGCTCATCCCCCTGGCGCCCCGGGTTACCAGCAGCGCCTTGAGCCCCATGCGGGCCCGAAGGCGCTCGCCCACGCTCTCCAGCAGGGCCTCGTCGTCCCCGAGGCTGACTTCGCAGGCCTCCTCGAACTCCTCCTCGTTGGGGGTGGCCGTGGTCAGGCCGTGAAACTGCCCGAGGGCGAAACGCGAGTCCAGGGCCGACACGGGAACCGCTTCCGAGTACTCCGCCACGCCGACGGCCGATACCAGGCCCAGGCCGTAGTCCGACAGGATCAGGGCGCCCGCGCCCTCCAGCGCCCGGTCCAGCGCGCTCCTCAGCTCGGAGACCAGGCCGGGCGTGAAGACGTTGGCCTCGCCCGAATCGACCCGCGCGAGCTGCTGCTTGGGACCGTGGAGGGGTCCGGCCAGGATGCGCGTCTTGGTGGGAGTCTCCCAGGCCGCGGGCCTGGCGATCGCATCCAGGGGTATGCCCTTCTCCGCGAAGAGGCTCAGGAGGGCGTCTCCCTCTCGGTCCTGACCCGCCACGCCGACGGGCACGGGCGTGGCACCCAGCGCCGCCAGGTTCCATGCGGTGTTGGCGGCGCAGCCCGGGATGAGCCGCGTCCGCGTCAACCGCACGATGGGGACGGGCGCCTCCCGCGAGATCCGCTGTACGGCCCCGTACCAGAAGCGGTCCAGCACCAGGTCGCCCGCCACGACCACGCGGATGCCCGCGAAGCGGCCGACGATCTCCGAGAGTTTCCTCCATCGCTCTTTCATGAAGAGCTCCCCTGGGGCGCGCTTCAGGCGCCCGCCGCCGAGAGGCCGCTAGACGCGGCCCTCCGCATCTTTCAGGATCCACTCCGCGGCCGAGACCAGGTCCTGTGCCATGAAGTCCGGCTGCTCGGTCCAGTCCTGCCGCTGATAGGTGACCTCCCCCAGCCCGTAACCCGTGAGGACGAGCACGCCCTTGGCGCCCACCGAGTGGGCGAAGGCGACGTCGCCGATCTTGTCCCCCACGACGTAGCAGCGGGTCAGGTCCAGAGAGAACTCGCGGGCGCCCCGCAAAAGCATGCCGGGTTTGGGCTTGCGGCAGTCGCACGCCTGCCGGTAGGGCGGCGGCCCCACGGAGGGGTGGTGCGGGCAGTAGTAGAGCGCGTCCAGCCTGGCTCCCAGGCGCCCCAGCATCTCCTGCAGGCGGTCCAGGTTCTCCCGGACCAGATCCTCCGTGAAGTAGCCCCGGGCCACGCCCGCCTGGTTGGTGGCGAGCAGCGCCGGGACACAGGCCCGGTTGAGGAGACGGATGCCTTCCGCCGCGCCGGGGATGAGCCTCAGGCGGGCCGGATGGTTCACGTATCCCACCTCCTCGGTGACGGTCCCGTCGCGGTCCAGGAAAACGCCCCATTTCGCCGATTGCGTCATTTGCTCGAACTCCGGTGGAAGCGATATAAATATTAAGCCATTAAGCTATTAAGCTATTAGGCTATCAAGCGACTAGGGGGGGAAAGAGGCTCCATCCTTTTCTCTCCCTGGCTCGCCGTCTCCCTGTTTCCCTGTTTCCATCCCCACCTCCGGCCGCGTCCGCCAGCGCTGGTGCATCCAGAACCAGGCCTCGGGTTGGGCCCGGACGGCCTCCTCGATGCGCGCGGTCCCCAGCTCTGTGATCTTGAGCGCGTCCGCCTCCCGGTCCCCGGAATCGGGCGGGGAGATGGGAGGGCCGTACACGATCCGGTATCGCCCGCCCGGCTCGGGAAAGGCAAAGACCGGCAGGATGGGGACGCGGAGCCTGGAGGCGAGGCTCCCAAGGGCGGGGGTCGTGGCCGCGAGACGGCCGAAAAAGGGCGCAAAGTGCCTGCCCGGCTCCCCGAAGTTCTGGTCGATCACGAAGGCGATGCCCTTGCCCTGCCTGAGCCCCCTGACCACCTCCCGGACCGCGTTGCGCTTGTGCACGACGCGGTTGCCCGTGCTCTCCCTCAGCCGCGCCAGATACCTCTCCAGATGGGGGTTGTCCAGGGGCCGCGTCACCATCCAGAGGGGATGCCCCAGGGCCGCCTGGAGGTGGGCCACCCGCTCCCAGTTGCCGAAGTGCCCCGACAGAAGGAAATAGCCCTTGCCCGCCTGCTCGATCTGCTGCAGCCACTCCCATCCCTCGAAGGTGACCGTGGGAAGGAGCCGCCGCACGTCGGGCCTCTGGCGGACGATCTCCGTGAGGAGGCGCCCCAGGTGGCGGAAGCTGCCCCGCGCCACCCGTCGTCGCCACGCCTCATCGGCGTCGGGATAGGCCTCCTCCAGATTGGCCAGGGCCACCTCCCGGTGGCGCCGGTCCACGAGGAAGGCCAGGTCTCCCAGGAGGCGTCCGGCCCGGCTTCCGATCCCGCGGGGCGAGAGCCCGACCACCGCGGCCACCGCCCGCACGACCGCGTACTCGACGGCCCACCGCACTCGCTCAGACATCGAGAAGGGGCTCCACGATCCCGCGGATCCTCTCGAAGACGGCCTCCCGGGATCCGCCGCCATCCACGGGCCGGATGCGCCGCGGGCACTCCCGCGCCAGCGCCTCGTAGCCTTCGGCCACCCGGCGGTGGAAGGCCTCCTCTTCCGCCTCGAATCGGCCCTCCGCCGAACTCGATCGGCTGTTTCTGGAACGGGCCCGCGCGAGCGCCTCCTCCACCGGCAGCCGGAGAAAGAGGGTGAGCCCTGGTTCCAGCCCGCCCGTCGCCAGGGCGTGCACCCGCTCCACCGCCTCGCGGGGCAGCCTCCGTCCAAAGGCCTGATAGGCTCTCGTGGCGTCCCCGTAGCGGTCGCAAACCACCCAGGCCCCGCGCTCCAGGGCGGGGCGGATGACCCTTCCCACGTGCTCCGAGCGTTCGGCGGCATAGAGCAGCAGCTCGGTGGACGGCAGGAGCTCCGACCCGTCGGACAGCAGGAGGGCCCGGAGGGCGGGCCCGATGGGGGAACCGCCGGGCTCGCGGGTCTGCACGACCTCCATGCCCCGCCCACGGAGAAGCTCGGCCAGCATCCGCGCCTGGGTGGTTTTTCCGCAGCCCTCGACACCTTCGAAAGTAACGAACACAGACTCCTCCGCATGAGAGTGTAGCAGAAGGGTCCTCGGGACGATACGATGTCGCCGGTCCGCGGCGGAGCGATCTCCACCGTCGTCCCTGGGGCATTTACCCCGATTTGGGGCCTGCTGAGCGGCTTCCCACCCTCAACCTCGACGAGACCCCCGCCCACCCTCCCCGAGCATCGGCCGATGGACCAAAATACCGGTAGCCGGGCCAGAGACCTTCCCGCCTCCCGTCGCGAGCGGATCATGGTTGCCCGCGCTTCTCTTGGGGGGAAAAGATGCGTTATCTGCTCAAAACCGGAGAAACCGCCGAGACGCTCCTGGAGAGGGCGGTGCAGTCCGCCTTTCTGGTGGTCGAGGGGATGGTGCCCGACAACCAGCGCGAAGACATCGAGATGGGACTCTACGTGGCCCTCCGGCGGGTGTTCCACGAGAACGTGGTCCGATCGGAGGTCTGCGGAACCCTTCCCACCTGCGACCACACCGCCGAACAACTGGCCTTCACGGGCCGGGACCGGGCCGTTGGGAGCGGCTGGGGCCACTAAGGACCCGCGCAGAAATAACTGAACGTTTTCGCATCCCATCTTCGCGCGATCTGGGCGCGAATTCCGTTCACCTATTCCTGCGCGGGTCCTAAGCGGAGGCCGGGCTTCCGGCCTTCCCGCAGACTTGTCCGTCAGCCCTTCGCCAGAAGGCGCGCGGCCTCCTTGGCATGGTAGGTCAGGATGATGGAGGCGCCGGCGCGGCGGATGGAGGTCAGGGTCTCCATCACGACGCGGTCGTTGTCGATCCAGCCCAGGCGGGCCGCCGCCTTGACCATGGCGTATTCGCCGCTCACGTTGTAGGCCGCCAGAGGAACCGCGAAGGTCTCCCTCACCCTTCGGATGATGTCCAGGTAGGGCAAGGCGGGCTTCACCATGACGATGTCCGCCCCCTCCTCCAGGTCCAGCTCCACCTCGCGGATGGCCTCCTCGGCGTTGGGAGGGTCCATCTGGTAGGAGCGCCGGTCGCCGAACTGCGGCGCCGAATCGGCCGCGTCGCGGAAGGGGCCGTAGTAGGCCGAGGCGTACTTGGCCGAGTAGGCCATGATGGGCACGGACTGGAAGCCCTCCTCATCGAGCGTGGCCCGGATGGCTCCCACCCTGCCGTCCATCATGTCCGAGGGGGCCACCACGTCGGCCCCGGCCCTGGCGTGGGAGAGGGCCGTCCGGCAGTGAATGAGCACCCCCTCGTCGTTGAGCACCACCCCGCCCTTTACCGGGGCGCAGTGGCCGTGGTCGGTGTACTCGCAGAGGCAGACGTCGGTGACCACCAGCAGGTCGTCGCCGAAGGCCTTCTTGGCGGCCCGGACGCCCTTCTGGATGATCCCGTCCTCGGAGTAGGCCTCGGAGCCCAGCGCATCCTTGTGCCCGGGAATGCCGAAGAGGATCACGGACCGGACGCCCAGCGCGAGCGCCTCCTCCATCTCCTTTAGCGCCTTGTCCACCGACTGCCGGTAGATGTCGGGCATGGAGGGGATCTCCTCGCGAACCCGCCGCCCCTCGCAGAGGAACATGGGATAGACGAAGTCCTTGGGAGAGAGGCGGGTCTCCTCCACCATGCTCCGGAGGATGCGGTTTTGGCGCAGCCGGCGGGGCCGGTGCACGAGGCCGAGGTCCACGGGCTTATTCTTCGCTGATGTCGCCATCTTCGCCTCCCCAGAAGAACTCATTGGCACAGTTCCGGCCGCAGAACTCCTTGCCGCCGTACACGTACCGGCACTCGTCGCAGAAATAGCGGTGGCACATGGGACACTTGCCGAGGTGCTGGTGGAAGCCGGAGACCCCGCACACCTCGCAATACTCGCCCTTTTCCCCCCGGTGCTGTTCCTCGTCGTCTTCGACCCAGCCGACCATGACCATCCTCCAGGGGGCCACTATACCCGACCCCCCCGTGCCGCTCAACAGGCCCGATGCATGACTGTCCATAACAATTTCAGCTCGCACTTGTGCGGGTTACCTTCCGGAGCGAAGCGGAGGAAGGCGCGTTCCGGCACGTCGCGCGGGGGCGCTCCCCAGGGGCTCCGCCGCCCCTCCTCCGCGCGACCCTGGCCTGGGCCAGGGTCGCTGCTCTTTCCTGCCCTTGCGGGGGTGGCCCTCTGAGCGGGGGAACCTCCCCGTTTCCCCGCACCTCGTCGGCGTGCCGTCCTGCACGCCCAAGCGGAGTCGGCGAGGGCTCAGTAGGCCGGTTCGGGCAGGCCGCCCCCGCGCTCCCGCCACGGAACCCAGGCCAGGGCCGCGTTTCCGACGGCCAGATCGCTCTTCCTGGGCGCCACCTTGACCTCCTCCAGGATCGGCGGACCGGAATCCTGGGCCTGAAGGGCCGAGGCGGACTCCTTGCACTCCGCCTCCAGGCGCTCCAGCTCCACGCTGAGTTCCCCGACCTCGGCCCTGGCCCGCTCCACGTCCTGCTTCTCGCCGAGGGTCCGGGAGGCCCCCCGCATGGCCGTGGAGGCCCGGCCCACCGTGCCCGTGCTCATGGCCTTCCGGCCGAAGAGGGCGCCCAGAAAGGTGGCCCCCACGGAGATGGCCGTCTGAACCTTCTGCTGGCCGTACTGCGCCTCTTCGCGGTCCACGCGCTCCTGGGCGCGGCGGATGCGCTCTTGGAGGGAGGCGAGCTTGGGGGCGTAGCGGGCCCGCAGGCGCTCCACTTCGGCGTCCCGCCGCTCCCTCGCCATCAGGGCCAGGCGCGCCCGGAAGTCGCCTTCGGCCTCGCCCGGTCTGGAGACGGCCTTGGGCTCCCCGCAGCGCCAGAGGGTCAGGGGGCACTCGGCGTACAGGTAGTCCTTCACGCTCTTCTGCCAGCTCGCGTAGCTCCTTGCCAGCGCGGCCGCCGCGGGGGGCTGCTCGTACCGGGACCCGGCGCGCGCCTCCTCCGTCGGGGGCGGTCCGCCCTCGAACCAGGTGGCCTGAGCTGGATCGAGGGCGCCGCCCGGCTCGGGAAGGGGCGCCAGGCAGGCCGACGTCCGCCATTGGTCCAGCCCCGCCTGCGCGTTCACGTAGTGCAGCCGGGCGGTGGCGAGGAACATGGGGCGGTAGAGGAGGGGCTCTCCGGCGGGGGCCTTGGAGGCCGCCAGGTGGAGCTGCGGCACGTCCGGCGGCAGCACCGGCCGCTCTCCGCCCACGCCC
>JBAWEQ010000245.1:0-4594 GCA_049591295.1 Acidobacteriota bacterium | reverse complement strand
ACCCAAAGTCCGGCGGGGACGCTCTTGGGGTCCAACCGCATAACCCACCGAACCGCCGTGTACGGACCCGTACGCACGGTGGTGTGACAGGGAAAGCCCGCGAGGGCCTACCTATGTCGATTGTCCCAGGAAGAAGCCATGGTCAATACAACACAGGGACACAACACTAGTGGGCGCGGTAGACGGTGACGGTGACGGTGGCGGAGGAGCCGGTGCTGTTGTAGAGCAGGAGCCGGTAGCGGGGGAAGCCCACCTCGAAGCGGGTCTGCTTGGCCATGAAGTAGGGAAAGCCCTGGCCGGTGACGGGGGCGGCGATCTCCAGTGGAACGGGCAGGAGGAGCAGGTTGGCGTAAGCCTTGTTGAAGGGTGGCACGTCGGGGATGAGGAGCGCGCCGATGACGCCGGCCTTGGCGGGCCGGTCCTTCATTTCGCCGGCGAGGTTCACGACGAGGGTGCTGTAACCGTCCGCGTCGAAGGTGCCGCAGTCCACGAGATCCGCCGTGTCGGTCCGCTCCACGGGCGGCACGATGACGCCCCGGAAGCCCACGAGCTGGCCCATCTCGATGGTCTGCCAGCGCGACGAGTCGGCGGCGAAGCCGAGGCCGATCGCGAGCACGACTACAATGAGTACTCCGTACCGGATCCCTGAACGTCCTGTGCGAGCCATGGCCACCCTCCTCCCAACCCTTGCCTCAGTCCCGTTTCGACGCAGCCTCCACGGTCCGGGCCACCAGCGCCTCATCGGCCAAGGCGGGCTCGGTGATGTGGCCCTTGCCCGTCATCTTGGCGTTCCAGCTTCGGGCAGTCTCGATGGCGTTGGGGTTGCGGGCCCAAGCGCGGCGGGCGATGCCTCCGGTGACGTCCCAGTCGAGGGCCGACTCGATGACGGCGTCGGTGCGCTCGGAGCCGTCGAGCAGGAGGCCGAAGCCGCCGTTGAAGCACTTGCCGGTGCCCACGCCGCCGCCGTTGGAGAGGACGGCGTAGGTCATGCCGCGGGCCACGTTGCCGGCCCAGCACTGGTGGGCCATGTCGGAGGCGTAGGCGCTTCCGTCGTAGATGTTGGCCGTCTCGCGGAAGGGGGAGTCGGTCCCCTGCACGTCGTGGTGATCGCGGCCCATGATGACGGGGCCGATCTCGCCCCTGCGGACCATGTCGTTGAACTTCAGGGCGATCTTCACGCGGCCCTCGGCGTCGGCGTAGAGGATGCGGGCCTGGGTGCCCACCACGAGCCTGTTCTTCTTGGCGTCCTTCACCCAGTGGTAGTTGTCGCGGTCTTGGGAGCGGCGCGCGGGGTCGATGCAGGAGGCGGCCGCGGCGTCGGTCTTGTCCAGGTCGTCCGGTTTGCCGGAGAGGCAGACCCAGCGGAAGGGGCCGTAGCCGTAATCGAAGCAGAGGGGCCCCATGATGTCCTCCACATAAGAGGGCCAGATGAAGCCGTCGTTCGTGTCCCGGCCGTTCTTCGCGATCTCGGAGACACCCGCGTCGAGGACGGCCTTCAGGAAGGAGTTGCCGTAGTCCCAGAAGCGCGCCCCCTTGTCAGTGAGACGCCTGAGGACGGCGTAGTGCCTCTTCAGGCTCTCGTGGACCTTCGCCTTAAAGGCGGGGAAGTCCTCCTTGAGGAGGGCCTTGGCCTGATCGTAGGTGAGGCCGGCCGGGCAGTAGCCCCCCTCGTAGGCGGCGTGGCAGGAGGTCTGGTCGGAAAGCAGCTCGGCGGGCCAAGCGTGCGCCTCGGCGTACTCGAGAAGATCCACCACGTTGCCGTGGTAGGCGATGGAGAGGGGCTCGCGCTTGGCGAGGCCCTCGCGCAGCCAACGCTCGATTTCGGCGAGGTCGCCGGAGACGCGGCCGACCCAGCCTTGCTTGTGGCGCGTCTCGATGCGGCTGGCGTCCACCTCGGCGGTGACGGAGACGGCCCCCGCGATGTCGGCGGCCTTCGGCTGGGCGCCCGACATGCCGCCCAGGCCCGAGGTAAGAAAGAGGTGGCCGCGCAGGTCCTGGTCCTGCGGGATGCCCAGGTAGAGGCGGCCGGCGTTGAGCAGGGTGATGTAGGTGCCGTGGACGATGCCCTGCGGGCCGATGTACATCCAGCCGCCGGCGGTCATCTGGCCGTAGTTCACGCAGCCCATGGCGGCGAGGCGGTGGAACTCCTCCGCGGTGTCGAACATCCCCACCATGAGGCCGTTGGTGATCACGGCGCGGGGCGCCTCGGGGCGCGAGGGGAAGAGGCCAAGGGGGTGGCCCGAGGAGACCACCAGCGTCTGGTTCTCGTCCATCTCCGCGAGGTACCGCTTGACGAGAAGGTACTGCATCCAGTTCTGGAAGACCTGCCCCGTCTCGCCGTAGGTGACGAGTTCGTAGGGGTAGAGGGCCACGTCGAAATCGAGGTTGTTGTCGATCATGACCTGCATGCCCCGGGCCTGCAGGATCTTCCCCGGATACTCGTGGACGGGCCGGCCGTATAGCCGCCCCTCGGGGCGGAATCGATAGCCGTAGATGCGGCCGCGGGTGCTGAGCTCGTCCATGAACTCGGGCGCCAGCTCCTCGTGGAAGCGGGCTGGAACGTAGCGCAGGGCGTTCTTGAGGGCGGTCTCCGTATCCTTGCGGTTCAGCCGGAAGCCGCGGCTCGGCGCCCGGCGGATGCCCTCCTGGAAGGGTTTTCTGGGCGGAAGGGTCTCGAAATCCAGTTCGAATGTGGTGGCCATGGGAATCCCCTCATCTTGAGAAGTGAGTATAGCGCAGGCGAAGGGTTGCGGGTGAAAAGCGGGGGCAGGGGGGAGCCGCCTGGTGGCTGATGCATTGGAGATGAGGGATGAAGCGCAGTCTGCCATTTACGCATCAATCTCAAGTCCCAAGTCGCATTGACTTATGCTGAGGCGCCGTTATAATGACATCTGGAACATTCACAATGGGGGCTCCAGGAACACGGCAGCAGTCCGGTGCGAGGTGCTGGCCAAGGCGCGCGCATGGCGGCGGTCCGTTCAGGCGGGGCGTGAAACCTCACCGGAGCGGCGGGGTTCCCGTGTTTTGGGGCGGGCGACCGTGGGTGCCGTCCGAGGGGCACAGAGAGGGAGGGTGGAGCTATGGAAGAGCGTTTGTGGCACCGTCACTACGATCCGAAGGTGCCGCCGAGCATGGACTACCCGAAGGTGCCGCTTCAGCAGCTTCTGGATGAGTCGGCGGCCAAATTTCCCGAACGGGTCGCCATCACCTTCCTCGGCAAGCAGATCACCTACCGGGAGCTCCTGAGTTACTGCAACGCCTTCGCGCGGGGCCTGGCCGACATGGGGGTCCGCAAGGGCGACCGCGTTGCCCTCTACCTCCCCAACGTTCCGCACATCGTTATCGCCTACTACGGCGTGTTCAAGGCCGGTGGGATCTGCGTGCCCACTAACCCCCTCTACACCGAGAGGGAGCTGGCCTACCAGGTGAAGGACTCGGGCGCCAGGGTGCTCGTGACGCTGGATTTGGACCTCACGCTCTCCAAGATCAAGGCGGTCAAGGACTCGGTGGGGCTGGACAAGGTCATCGTCGGACGGGTGAGCGACTACCTGCCCTTCCCGAAAAGCCTTCTCTACCCGCTGGTGAAGCGCAAGGATCTGGCGCAGGTGCCCGCTGACGGCGGCTACGTCCGCTTTCGGGATCTCGTCGACGGCAACGACGCGGCGCCCCCCAGAGTGAACGTGGAGCCCGAGGACACAGCGGCGCTGATGTATACGGGAGGGACCACCGGGGTGTCGAAGGGGGCGGTGCTCACCCACGCCAACCTCGTGGCCAACACCTACCACCTCGTTTGCTGGGCCAGCGCCGGTGAGATGAAAGATACTCCGCAGGTGTCCATCATGGCGGTCCTCCCACTCTTCCACTGTTTCGGCATGACGGTCTGCATGCATTGCAGTATTCTGTGGGGCGGCAGGCTGATTCTCTTCCCTACGCGGCCCAAACCGGACATGTCGGATCTGCTGGAGATGATCCGCCACGAGCAGCCGGATTATCTCCCGGCAGTTCCCGCCCTCTTCACCGCCATGGCAAACAACCCGAGGGCCAATGAGTACAAGATCGACTGCATCAAGGGCTGCATGTCGGCTGCGGCGCCCCTGCCCGTTGAGGTACTGCAGAAGTTCGAAGCCATGACGGGGGGAAAGATCTTCGAGGGCTACGGCCTCTCGGAGACCTCGCCAGCGGCCGCGGCCAACCCGCGCCTGGGCCTGAGGAAGGCCGGTTCCGTCGGCCTTCCGTTCATCGACACGGAGATCCGCATCGTGGACCAAGTCGAGGGAGAGAAGGAGATGCCGCTCGGGGAGTCGGGGGAGATCCTCATCAAGGGGCCGCAGGTCATGAAGGGCTACTGGAACCGCCCGGAGGAGACGAAGGCCAGCTTGCGGGACGGGTGGCTCTACACGGGGGACATCGGCCGGATGGACGAGGACGGCTACGTCTTCATCGTGGACCGCAAGAAGGACATGGTCATCACGGGCGGCTTCAACGTCTACCCGCGGGACGTGGAGGAGGTCCTCTACGAGCACCCGAAGGTGCTGGAGGCTGGGGTCATCGGCGTACCGGACGAGCGGTCCGGGGAGCGCGTGAAGGCCTTCGT
>JBAWEQ010000244.1:0-48471 GCA_049591295.1 Acidobacteriota bacterium | reverse complement strand
GGCGCGGGCAGGCTGTTCGAGGCGGCCGGGGCCCTGCTCGGCCTCGCGGTCGAGAACGACTGGGAGGGGGAGGCCGCCGCCCGATTGGAGACTCTCGCGGCTCAGCACGATGGTCCTGCGCCGTTCTGGAATGAGGTCGCGCTGAAGCCACGGGAAGAAGGCATGATCCTGCCCTTCGGCGCTCTGCTGGCCGCCGCTGCACGCCGCCTGCTGGGCGGCGATGAGCCGGCCGAGGTGGCTGCCGGCTTTCACGAGACCTTCTGCCGTCTCGCCGCCCGCTGCGGGCCGACCACCTGGTTCTCGGGGAGGCCCAGCGTCGTGGCGCTGGGGGGTGGATGCCTGGTGAACCGGCTTCTCCTCAGCGGCCTCAAACGCGCCCTCGGTGAAGCCGGAGCCAGGGTAGTCATCGCCCATCGGCTTCCCCCCGGCGACGGGGGACTCTCCTACGGCCAGGCGGTTCTGGCCTGCTCGCTCGCGCCGGGACTCCCCGGATGGGAACTCAGTTCCACTTGTATTCCCCGGTCGCCGGGCCGAAGATAAAGAGGTCTCCGGCGGATCGCGCTTCGGTGAGGATCGCGTTTTCTTCTGCCGTCCATCTTCGAGGAGTCCGGGCATGTGCTTGGCCATCCCCATGGAACTCAAGGAGCGCGACGAGTACGAAGGCATCGTGGAGCTGGGGGGGGTTCAGCGCAGGGTCTCCCTCCTTCTCTTTCCGGAAGCCACCGTGGGTGACCACCTGCTGATTCACGCGGGCTTTGCCATCGGCCGAGTGGATGCCGAAGAGGCCCGCCTGACCATCGAGGGGCTGGAGCGGATCGCAGCCGAAGCGCGGCCCTCATGATCTCCCAAGAGCCATTCCGCGACCCCCGCCTTCTCGACTCGCTCTTCCAGGCCATCCGGAGCGAGGCGGAGCCCGCCGGGCGCCGCTTCAGCTTCATGGAGGTGTGCGGCACCCATACCCACGCCATCGCCGAGGCGGGGCTGAGGCGGCGGCTCGGTCCGCAAGTCCGCTTGATCTCGGGCCCGGGGTGTCCCGTCTGTGTGACGCCCGTGGAGTACCTGGACCGCGCGATCGCGCTGGGCCGCCTCCCCGGCGTCCGTCTGGCCACCTTCGGGGACCTCTTCCGCGTGCCTTCGAGCCAGGGCAGCCTCGAGACCGCAGCGGCTGAGGGGCTCCGCGTGGAGGTCGTCTACTCCCCGAGGGATGCCCTCGCCCTGGCCTCCGCCCACCCGGAGGAGAGGGTCGTGTTTCTGGCCGTGGGATTCGAGACCACCGCACCGGCCATCGCCGCCACTCTGGCCGAGGCCGACCGCCTGAACGTCCGCAACTTTTACATCTTGAGCGGGCACAAGGTCGTCCCTCCGCCGCTGCGGCTGCTGGCCTCGGATCCGGGGCTGGCCCTCGACGGCCTGCTTCTTCCCGGTCACGTGAGCGTGCTCACGGGCTGGGGGATTTTCGACTTCCTGGCCACCGACTTCGGCCTCCCCTCGGCGGTGGTCGGCTTCACCCCGGCCGACATCCTCCTGGGCGTGCTCGAACTCGTGCGCCAACGCCGCAAGGGAGAAGCCCGCGTGACCAACCTTTATGGCAGGGTCGTTCGCAGGGAGGAGAACGCGGAGGCCCGCCGTCTCATGGACCGCTACTTCGCTCCCATCGATTCGGACTGGAGGGGCATGGGTGTGATTCCCGGGTCGGGGTTGGCCCTCCGCCCGGAATGGGCCGAGCGCGACGCGGGGCTCTGGCCCGTCACTCTGCCTGAACCGATCGAACCGGCGGGCTGCCGGTGCGGAGAGGTACTCAAGGGCACCATCACGCCTCCCGAGTGTCCCCTCTTCGCCGCGGCGTGCGACCCGGATTCCCCCGTGGGGGCCTGCATGGTCTCCAGCGAAGGCACCTGCGCCGCTTGGTATCGCCACGAACGGTACCGCGGGGAGGCGGCACCGTGACTCTGCCTGACCGCATCCTCCTGGCCCACGGGGCCGGCGGGCGCAAGACCCGCGAACTCATCGAAGAGCTCCTTTTCCCTTCTCTGAGCAACGAGTTCCTGGCCACCCTTTCGGACGCGGCCGTCATGCCCCGCCTTCCGGAGGGCCGTCCGGCCCTCACCACGGACGGCTTCGTCGTGGACCCTCCCCTCTTTCCGGGCGGCGACCTGGGCTACCTATCCGTCTGCGGCACGGTCAACGACCTGAGCGTGGCCGGCGCCGAACCCCTTTGGCTCACCTGGAGCCTCATCCTCGAAGAGGGGCTGGAGACATCGCTGCTCCGCACCTGCCTCGAAGGCGCCGTGCGGGCCGCGCGAGAGGCAGGGGTGCGCATCGTGGCCGGCGACACGAAGGTGGTGCCCAAGGGCAAGGGAGACCGGCTGTTCATCACCACGGCCGGCCTGGGTGTCGTCCCGCCCGGGCGCGACCTGGGCGATCACCGCGTGCTCCCCGGAGACGCCATCCTGGCCACCGGACCGCTGGGAGACCACGGAGCCACCATCATGGCCAGCCGTCACGGCATGAGCGGGGCGGCGCTCCGGTCGGACTGCGCTCCCCTGAACGGCCTCATCGCAGCCCTGCTGGCCTCCGGGGCCGAGGTCCACTCCCTACACGATCCTACAAGGGGTGGCGCTCTCGTCACCTGCCACGAGGTCTGTGCCCGCACGGGATTGAGGATGGTCCTGGAGGAGGCCCACCTCCCCGTTCGGGCGGAAGTGGCGGCCCTCTGCGAATTGCTCGGGCTTGCCCCCGTGGCGATGCCGTGTGAGGGACGGGCCCTGATCTGGTTGAAGGAATCGGACGCGCCCCGCGCCATCGAAGCCCTCCGCAACCACCCGCTGGGACGAGGGGCGTGCGCCATCGGGAGGGCCGAGGCCCCGAGGAAGGACCGGTCTCCCGTGGCCATGAGGACGCCCACTGGAGAGGAACGGCCGCTAGACCTGCGCGCGGGCGCCGATCTGCCAAGAATCTGCTGAGAGGGGCGCTGCGTTGCCCCCACCGGGGAGGGACATGCACGAGTGGAGTCTGGCCTGCGAGTTGGTTCGTCAGGCCGAGACCGAGGCCCGTCGCCGGAACGCGCTCAGAGTCCATGCCGTCAAGGCGTCGGTGGGGGTGCTGACGGGGGTCGTTCCGGAGCTTCTCCAGCGGGCCTACGAGATGGCCCGGCAGGGCACCTGCCTGGAGGAGGCACCCTTGGAGATCGAGGTGGAGGCCGTCCGCGCACGATGCCCCCAGTGCGGACGGGAGGTCATCCTGCACTCCCCCGCCCTGGTCTGCCCGGACTGTTCCGGCCTGGGGTTGGAAGTTCTCGGGGGCGACGGGGTCTTCCTCGCCAGCCTGGAGTTGGAGGTCGCCGAAGCGGCGGGAGGGAATCATGTGTGAAACCTGCGGATGCGGGCTTCCTGAGGAGGCCAAGAATCACACCCATGAACACGATCACGATCCGGGACACACCCATCGCGAAGAGGCCGTTCTCTACCGCAACCTTCTGGCCGCCAACGAGGCACAGGCGAGGGAGAACAGGGCGCACCTCATGGAGCACGGCGTGCTGGCCGTCAACCTCATGTCCTCTCCCGGGGCGGGGAAGACCAGCCTCATCGAGGCCGTGGTCGATTCCCTGTCGGGGAAGCTCAGGGTGGGGGTCGTCGAAGGAGACCTCGCCACCGACCGCGATGCCGAGCGCATAAGGGCTCTTGGGATCCCCGTCTGGCAGATCACCACCGGCTCCACGTGCCACCTCGATGCGGCCATGGTTCACGAGGCACTGCATCGCCTGCCGCTCGATTCCATTGACCTGCTCTTCGTAGAGAACGTGGGCAACCTGGTCTGCCCCGGCCTCTACGACCTTGGGTGTCACCTGAATGGGGTCCTCCTGTCGGTAACCGAGGGCGACGACAAGGTGGCCAAGTACCCGGTTATCTTCAGGTACGCCCAGTTCTTCTGCATCACCAAAGCCGACCTCCTTCCCTACGTCTCCTTTGATGGGGCGAAGCCCCAGCGCGAGGCGCGGATCCTCAAGGGAGACCTCAAGACCTTCTCGCTCTCAGCCAAGAGCCGCGAGGGCATGGGCTCGTTCTTGAACTACCTGCTGGCTGAACGAGCCGCGCTGACGGCCTGAGAGCGGGGCGGACCGGGGATCGATCCTCGGTTGGGCTGGGCTCCCGGTTCACGCACTCCTGTATCATCGCGAAACGATGCCCCATCGGCCGGAGTGCAAAATCACGCATTCATGCCCCCCCAAAGAGTGAGTAGTTACATATCATTAAAACGCATTGACATCTGAAAAGCGGGAACCTACATTAGCAGAGGATTCTCATCTTTGGGGGGATCATCTTCACCCGTTATCGGTCTTTTGAGGAGGTGGCCATGGGTAAGGCCAGGGGGTTTCCCATATCGGGCGGCAGTGTATCTGACAAAGAAACGAGCGGCGTGGGCCGGAGGGATTTCCTGAAGGTGTGCACCATGGCGGCCGCCGCCGTGGGCCTTTCCGCCTCCACCGGAAGGGCTTGGGCCGAGGCGGCGGCGAAGGGGTTGAAACCCTCCGTCATCTGGCTCCACTTCCAGGAGTGCACCGGCTGTACCGAGTCCCTGTTGAGGACCAGCCATCCCAAGGTGGCCGAACTGATTCTGGACCTCATCTCCCTGGACTACCACGAGACCCTCTTCGCCGCCGCTGGCCACCAGGCAGAGGACGCGCTTAAAGCCGCCATGGAGAAGGGCGCGGGCAAATACATCTGCGTGGTGGAGGGGGGCATTCCCACCAAGGATGGCGGGATCTACTGCCAGATCGCCGGGCGCACGGCGCTGGATATGTTGAAGGAGGTCGCGGACAAGGCCGGCGCCATCATCGCTATCGGCTCCTGTGCCTCCTGGGGCGGCATCCAGGCGGCCGATCCCAATCCCACTGGCGCCAAGGGCGCGCCGCAGATCCTCGAAGGCAAGACCGTGGTGTCGATTCCCGGCTGCCCTCCCAACCCCTACAACTTCCTCGGCGTGGCGCTTCAGTACGCCACATTCGGAACCCTGCCGGCCCTGGACAAGCTGGGCCGGCCCATGTTCGGTTACGGCCGCGTGATCCATGAAGACTGCCCAAGGCGGCCGCACTTCGATGCGGGCCGCTTCGTGCAGCAGTTCGGGGACGAAGGGCACAGGCTGGGCTACTGCCTCTACAAGGTGGGCTGCAAGGGTCCCGTGACTCACGCGAACTGCTCCATCCAGGATTTCGGTGAAATCCCTGGCGTCTGGCCGGTGGGCATCGGCCATCCGTGCGTGGGCTGCACCGAGCAGGCCATCCTCTGGCAGTTGCCCATCGCCGCCACCGTCGAGATCGAGCATCCCACTCCGCCGGCCCTATACCCACCCATCAGCCCCGAACATGGAGGCGTGAGTCCGGTGGCGACGGGCGTCGCGGGCCTGGTCGGAGGGGCCCTTATCGGGGCGGGCATCGTGGCCTCGAAGAAGCTCATGGCCGAAGGCAAGGCCACGACCAAGGAGGAGTGACATGGGCGTGGACCGTCGCACCGCATTAAAAGGCATGGCCGTGGCGGGCGCGGCGCTGCTCGCCTCGGGTGCCGAAGACCACGCCCGGGAGCCGCATCCCGCTCCCTCCGATGCCGTGGGCATGCTCTATGATGCCACGCTGTGCATCGGGTGCAAAACCTGCGTCGTCGCCTGCCGGGAGGCCAACGACATGCCCCCGGAGAGGACGGCCCTCGGAGGAGGCATCTACGATTCCCCCATCAGCCTGGACGGACAGACGCGCAACATCATCAAGCTGTACGAGGGGGCGGACGGCAAGAGCTCCTACATGAAGGCCCAGTGCATGCACTGCCTGGACCCCGCCTGCGTCGGGGCCTGCATGATCGGGGCCCTGCAGAAGCGGGAGCACGGCATCGTGACCTGGGACGGCAACCGCTGCATCGGGTGCCGTTACTGCCAGGTGGCCTGTCCCTACCTCATCCCCAAGTTCACCTGGGATAAAGCCATCCCGCGCATCGTCAAGTGCGAGATGTGCGTTCAGCGCATCGACGAGGGCAAGATCCCCGGCTGCTGCGAGGTCTGTCCCAGGAGCGCGGTCATCTTCGGCAAGTACGACGACCTGCTGGCCGAGGCCAAGAACCGCCTGAAGAAGAACCCCGACCGCTATAATCCCAAGGTCTTCGGAGAAAAGGACGGAGGCGGCACGCAGGTTCTCTACCTCTCCAAGGCCGGCATTTCCTTCACCGACCTGGGCCTGCCGGCATTGGGCGATACGCCCGTACCCGAGTTGTCGCAGGAGATCCAGCACGCGGCCTACAAGGGATTCATCGCCCCGGCGGTGCTCTACGTGGTCCTCGGCACGGTGATCTGGCGGAACAAGAAGGCCGAAGCCAAGGGGAAGGAGGGAAAGCCATGACCGACCATGCGGTTCCGGTTGGGGGGCCGATCCTGACCCGCCCCTTCAAATGGCTCATGGCCATCTTCGGGCTCGGAGTCGTCCTTCTCCTGTGGCGGTTCTTCGCGGGCTTGGGGGCGACTACGGGGCTGAACGACGGCTACCCGTGGGGCCTCTGGATCGCCTTCGACGTCGTGACAGGGACGGCCCTGGGCTGCGGGGGCTATGCCGTGGCCATCCTCGTCTACATCCTCAACAAGGGCAAGTATCACTCGCTCGTTCGGCCGGCCATCCTCACCAGCGCTCTCGGCTATTCTTTGGCGGCTTTTGCCATCGTCTTCGACGTGGGGCGCTACTGGTACATCTACCGGATTCCCATCCACTTCTGGCAGTGGAACCTCAACTCGGCACTCCTCGAGGTGGCTCTCTGCGTCATGGCGTACGTGTTTGTCCTCTGGATCGAGATGGCACCTCCCATCCTCGAAGTGATGCAGGAGGGATCCTCGCCCTTCTTCAAGCGCCTGGCCCAGACCACCCTGCCCATCCTCAACAAGAGCATGATCTTCATCGTCGCCCTTGCCCTCCTGCTCCCCACCATGCACCAGTCATCCCTGGGGACCGTCATGATGCTGGCAGGGCAGAAGCTGAACCCCCTCTGGCAGACCCCCTTCCTGCCGCTCCTCTTCCTGGTTTCGGTGGTGGGCATGGGGTACGCGGTGGTGGTCTTCGAGTCCACCCTCTCCAGCTTCTTCCTCAAACGTCCCTACGAGACGGAGATGCTGGGCTCGCTCGCCAAGGTCATGGCCTACATCACCATCGGATTCCTGGCCATCCGGCTGCTGGACCTGCTCTACAGGGGAGCGTTCGGCCTGGCCTTCACTTCGGGGTGGCTCAGCTTCTTCTTCTGGCTGGAGATCGTCCTCTTCGTGGCCTCCGCGGTCATGGCCTTCTCCCCCGCCGTCCGCGCCAATCCCGGCCGCCTCTTCCAGATGGCCATGATCATGTTGCTCGCGGGCGGGTTGTACCGGTTTGACACCTATCTGGTCGCCTTCAACCCGGGACCCGGGTGGTCCTACTTCCCGGCCGTACCCGAGTTGTTCATCACCATCGGGATCGTGGCGTTGGAGATCATGATCTACATCGTATTCATCAAGCGATTCCCGATCCTTGGGGGAGCTTCTCCCGCCCGGTCGCGGGCTTGAAGGGGGTATGAGCATGAGTCCTCGGATCACAGTGGACCCGATTACGAGAATCGAAGGTCACCTCCGGATCGACGTAGAGGTGAACGGCGGGGCGGTGCAGGACTCCTGGTCCTCGGGCCAGATGTTCAGGGGTATCGAGATCATCCTGCAGGGAAGAGATCCCAGAGACGCCTGGCTCTTCACGCAGCGGTTCTGCGGCGTCTGCACGACGGTCCACGCCATCACCTCGGTGCGGGCCGTCGAAAACGCCCTGAACCTGGAGATCCCCATCAACGCCCAGTACATTAGGAACCTCATCCTATGCGCCCACGCGCTTCACGACCATATCGTTCACTTCTACCAATTGTCGGCGCTGGACTGGGTAGACGTGGTCTCCGCCCTCAAGGGCGATCCTGCGAGCACCGCGGCCCTGGCTGAGAGCCTCTCTCCGTGGCCCGGCAACAGCCGCCGGCAATTCGAGGCCGTGAAGGACAAGCTGGCGGGATTCGTCCAAGCCGGACAACTCGGCATCTTCACGAACGGCTACTGGGGCCATCCGGCCATGAAGCTTCCGCCGGACGTGAATCTTCTGGCGGTGTCCCACTACCTACAGGCCCTGGACATTCAGCGGAAGGCCAACCAGGTGGTGGCCATCCTGGGCGGGAAGACGCCCAACATCCAGAACCTCGCCGTCGGAGGCGTGGCCAACGCCATCAACCTCGACAACGAATCTACCCTGAACATGAACAAGCTGTTCATGATCAAGGACCTCCTCGATGAGGTCGCCACTTTCGTGCAGCAGGTCTACCTCATCGACGTCTGCGCCGTGGGGGCGCTCTACGCGGACTGGCTCAAGTACGGAGCTGGGGTGACCAATTACCTGGCCGTTCCGGACCTGCCCCTGGATACCAAGGGAACCCAGTTCGACTTGCCCGGTGGAACCATCTTCAATAAGGATCTGGGCACGGCGAAAGCGATCACCAGCTTCCAGGACCCCTATTTCCGCGACAACGTGACCGAATGCATCGCCCACTCCTGGTACGATGGCGACTGGGACAAGCATCCCTACGAAGAGACGACGGACCCCAAATATACGGACTTCAACCCCGCCGGGAAATACTCGTGGGTGAAGTCTCCGCGCTTCCAGGGCAAGCCCATGCAGGTGGGGCCCCTGGCCCAGGTGCTGGTGGGCTTCGCCACGGGGCACGAGCCCACGAAGCGCTGGGCCACCCACGCGCTCCAGACCGCCGGCGCCGTCGCCAAGGCCCAGCTGAGCCCCGCCGTCCTCCACGGGACGCTGGGCCGCCACCTCGGCCGCGCCGTGAGGGCGGCCGTCATCTCCGAGCTCGCCCTACAGCAGTGGCAGCGGCTTGCCGAGAACATCGGCAAGGGTGACGTCGCCATCTTCAATCCCCCAACCTTCCCCAAAGGAGAGGTCCAGGGCTTCGGCTTCCACGAGGCGCCCCGCGGGACGCTCTCCCACTGGGTGGTCATCGACAACGGGAAAATCAAGAACTACCAGGCCGTCGTGCCTTCGACCTGGAATGCCGGCCCGAGAGACGAGAAGGGCCAGAAGGGGCCCTACGAGGCCTCCCTCGTGGGGAACCCGATCGCAGACCCGGCAAAACCCTTGGAGGTCCTGCGCACCATCCACTCCTTCGATCCCTGCCTTGCCTGCGCCATCCATACCCTGGACGTGGAGGGAACTGAACTCTCGAAGGTCAACGTTTTCAACTCCTGCGACGTATGAGCGAGGAGACGACCGAGAACGCCCGCCAGCGGATTCTGGTATTGGGCCTGGGCAACGTCCTCATGGGCGATGACGGTTTCGGGCCCACCGTGGTGACCCTCCTGGCGGCGCAGTACGAACTTCCCGAGGGGGTGTCGGCGCTGGACGCCGGCACCCCCGGTTTCGACCTCTCGCCCCATGTCTCCGGTCTCGACTCGCTGATCGTCGTGGATACGGTCAAGGTCGACGCGCCTCCAGGCACGCTGCGCCTCTACCGCCTCCCCGAGATAGTGGCGCACCTGCCCGTGGTCAGGGCCTCCCCGCACGAACCCGCCCTCCAGGAGGCGCTGCTCGCGCTTCAGTTCGCGGGCCAAGCCCCCGCGGAGGTCCTGCTCGTCGGCGCCGTCCCAGAGCTCATCGATGTGGGACCCGGCCTCAGCGCCTCCCTGCGGGCGGCAGTGCCCGATGCCTTACGGGAGGTAGCGCTCGAATTGGAGAGGCTCGGACGGCCCGCGGTCAAGCGGAGTGCTCCCCTGCCGGCGAACCTCTGGTGGGAAGAGAAAGTCACCTGACGCTGCAAGCTGGAGGTTGGATGGCGCGCCTGGAACGCTGGCTGGTCATTCTGATCGCTCTGCACAGCGCCGCCGTGGGGTTGTTCCTGGTGGCCCTCCCCGAGTGGTCGGCGATCACCCTGGGCGGTTGGACCCAAGTCGCGCCCATTTTCTTCCCGCGCCAAGCGGGCGTCTTCCACCTGGTGCTGGCCGCCGGGTACCTCATCGAGTATTTTCAGTACCGCGGGATCACCCTGCTGGTCACCGCCAAGTGCATCGCCACCATCTTCCTGCTCGCCTCGACGCTCGCGGGCGGGGTGCCGTGGATCGTTCCCGCGTCAGGCTTGGGCGACGGCCTGATGGGGATCAGCGTCATCCTCGTCCGACGCTGGCGGGCCTCCTCGGAGCGCGGGCGACCTCGCTAACGGTCCCCACGGCCGGTTCCCGAACAGCTGTCAGTTCACATTGCGAGGCACGGGCGAGGTACCGCTGAGGGCTTCGTAGGTGTCCTCCACTTCGTCGATCCCCAGGCGGAGGGTCATGGTGACGTGGTTGTAAAGGCACATCTCCAGGCCCTGGCATGCGGCGTCCCGCCCCAGTACCCTGACGATGACCTCGTTCGTACTCGACAGGGCTTCGCAGACCTCCTGCACGCTGAAGCCCTGGCTGAACCTCCGTTCGGCCAGGTCGCGGCAGTAGCCGAGGAAGGTGGACCTTTCCCGCGTGCGCACGGCGTTCATCAAGTGCCGCATGAGCTGACGGAGGTACCACCTCAGGTCCTGAGCCTCCAGCCGCCGGTAGCCGAGAAACCACTGTTTGGCCCGCGGACCCTGGAAGCACTGCACGAGGGCCTCCATGATCTCCTCCTCGTGCTGGTCCATGAGGCGGTGCACCCGGAGATTGGCGCGAACCCGCACCTCCTTCATGGCCGCTCGGTTCCGGGCTGCCCACTCGCTGGGATTGCTCTTGAGGTTCTCGATCAAGAACGGCATGCGCCGGAGGATCTCGAGCCGCTCCTTGGGGCGCCATCCGATGCGCTCGAAGGAGCGGCTGGCATCCACGGTCATCGCCAAGTCGATGTAGCGGCCCATCCACGGGCGCTCGAAAGGCCGCTCTCCCAGAAGCCGCCCCGCGATGTCCCTGGCGTATAGTCCGGGCCAGCAGACCATTCGTGGTAGAAATATGGGCTTCACCTTTCGCCCGAAATAGGCCGCGCAGGCCTCCTCGTAGAGTTCTACGTGGTTGACGGCCCCGTTCGCGCTCGCGATGACGATCTCGCAGGGGTTGAGGATCTGGTGGCGCTCCAGCAGGGCCAGCAGGAATGAGGCGCCATCCCTCACATGAAGGTAAGGGACGGACGAGGCGCCCTTGCCCGCCAGGATCCTTGCGTTCCAGGCCTTCGAGAGCCAGGTCTGGAGGAACACGTACAGCGGCGGATACTCGCACCAGTCCGAGAACATGGCCCCGAAGCGGACGATGCACGAGGGGATGCTGTCCCGGTATTCGCCGAGCATGGCCTCCCCGATCCGCTTGGTCTTGGCATAGATGTGGTCGCCATCCGGCAGCGAGCTTTCGTTCAAAACGCCTCCAGGCGGCGGAAACTGGGAGGCGGCCACGGAGCTTGCAAAGACGAACCGCCTAAGGTGCAAATGCTTGCACCGCTCCAGCATGTTGCGAAGGCCGTGGACGTTGGTGCGCCAATACTCGGGATGGTCCTCGCCGGTGAAGTCGTAGTGGGCCGCGAGGTGAATGACGACCTCCGCGCCCCCTTCGCCCTCTATCTCGCGAAACACCTCGTCCAGCGGCTCCCCCTCGCCGATGTCCACCTGGTACCAGGCGATGCTGTCGTGGATCGGCGCGCCGCATTCGTGCTGCGACCGTCTGGCAATGGCGAGAATCCGGTAGCGTCCTTTGAGCGCCTCCAGAAGATGACGCCCGAGGAAGCCCGAGGCCCCCGTGACGACTAATCTAGGAAGATCCATCCCCCCATCCTCTGCTCACAGCATAGCAAGAAGCGCCTGGCGTAGGAAGCCCTGATGAGGGTCCACGGCCGCGCGGCACCACCAGCCTGAGATATCGTCCGGCCCACATCACCCGAAAGGGTGAGGGCGGGCATCACCCCAAAGGGTGAGGAGCATCACCTGCAAGGGTGACGACAGACCTCCACCCGCTCTCTAGCTTTTAGCCGGGAAGCCATGACCTGCAAGGCCGGCACACCGGTTTGCGAGGGCTGGGACCGACGATGACTTCGGCCGGGGCCGCGGTTTCGGAGGCGCCAAGGGAGGAAGTCGTGGGACGGC
Source organism: Acidobacteriota bacterium (assembly GCA_049591295.1). Taxonomy (GTDB): domain Bacteria; phylum Acidobacteriota; class UBA4820; order UBA4820; family DSQY01; genus DTPS01. The sequence goes on along the minus strand of JBAWEQ010000244.1, from coordinate 36,349 downwards.
GGCTGCTCATCGTAGACGACGAAGAGAGCATCCTCCTGGCGCTGAAGGACCTGCTTCGCGAGGAGGGCCAAGCCATCGATACCTCCTCGAACTATGAAGAAGCCCTGAACTTGCTGGCAGCTCACCGCTACGACCTAGTCATCGTTGACCTTCGCCTCAGCGGCTGCGATCGCGATGAAGGGATGGAGATTCTCAAGCGAGTTCATCGGGATCATCCGGACACTCCCGTGATCCTGATCACGGCCTATTGCGGCCCCGAGGTTGAGAAGCAGGCCAGGGAGTCTGGGGCGGCCGTGTGTTTCGAGAAACCGTTCCAGATTGACCTTCTTCAAAAGACGATTCACGAGTTGCTTTCGCCTCGCTCGCCGAACGGGGCGGACTGCGTTGGGGCCAGCCCGGGCGCCGGCCCTTGCCGCCGGGAATCGGCTGATGGACACGATTAAAACAGAGGAGAGGACCATGAACACGCGAACCATTGGATGGGCGATCCCGTTGGCGATCATCGCGGCGCTTCCGGCGCTTGCGCAGACGAAGGACCTCTCACCGGGGGCCTTTTCCGTTCAAGGCGGGATGGATTCGGCCAGCGGTCTGGTGACCCTTGCCGTGCAGGTCGCGGCTCCCACTCAAGAGCAGTTCGCCCTTGAGGCGGTCGAGTTGTACGCCGAGCCGAGCGGCACGCTGCTCGCCGCCATCGTCGATGAAGCCGCCCCCCAGGCCGTGCTTCGGGCGGTCCAGAACCAGGCCCCACTGGCTTGGACGACGGTCGACCACTGGCAGGCGCAGATGAACATGCGCGCCAAGGTCACGTTCACCAAGATGAGCGGGCTCAAGGTCCAGTACATCGTCCAAAAAGAGGGAAGCCTCAGCTCGATGGTGCTCGCCGACATCCAGATCAACTCCCCCGACCAGTTTAGCTTTTCCATCACTCCCGAAGTAGGCGGAACGAACAAGGTCTGCGGATGGTGCGGACCCTACTTCTGCGGCTGCATGTACTGTATCGGCAACTTCTTCGTGCTTTGCTGCCCATACTGCGACATGGCGTGCGGACACGTGGACTGCCTTCCCTAGGTGAAGGCCTTGGCCGCCTGAAGCTTCACAAGGAGATCCGTTCTCGTCCCGGTCGCAGATGGGGGCGGCGCAACCCTTTGATCCAGAGCTTTCTCCGCGAACTGACGCGGATGCGAAGCGGAACCAATCGGTGACTCGGGATAGGAGCGTACGATCCCCGAAGCATAGATGCGGAGCTTCTTGTCCTCCTGGGAGGGGTCAGCGTCCGAGGAGACCCTCTTCGCGAAGCGGCGATTTGGGGACATCACCCTAGCCGCCGAGAGTCACGACGCCGTTTCGGACCGCCCACAGGGCGGCCTGCGTGCGGTCTGAAACACCGAGTTTCAGAAAGAGATGGCGCACGTGGGTTTTGACGGTGTTCAGGCTGAGGCCCAGTTCATCGGCGATCTCCTGAAGGGTCAGCTTCCCAGCCAGCCGCTGGAGGATCTCCCTCTCCTTGGGGCTCAGCCCGGAAGGCTGCCGGGCCGCCGGCTGCTCACCCTCCGCCGCCCGAGCGAGCAAGGACGGGGCCAGAACCCGCTCTCCTTCAGCTACCCTCCTGACAAGCCCCACGACCTCGCCTCCAGGAGCTCCCTTTAGAAGGTATGCGGCGGCGCCCCAGTGAACCGCGGCCTTGACGTAATCCTCCTGCTCGTAGCTGGTGAACAGGATGACGGCAGTGTGGGGGCTCGCGGCCTTGACGGCCTTCAAGACCTGGATTCCATCCATGTCGGGCATGCGGATGTCCAGGATCAGGACCTCCGGTCTCAGGCGGCGCACCGCCGCCAAGGTCTCCCGCCCGCTGGAAGCCTCCCCAACCACCTCCACATCGGGAAGGTCCAGCGCGAAGCGCAGGCCCTCGCGGACCACGGGGTGGTCATCCGCGAGGAATACCCGGATGGGCGCCCTCCTCCCCTCTCCGCCGCTGCGCCATCGGCTTTGGACCGTCATGATGGACCCTCCGCGTCTACGAAAACAGCCCTTCCCCACGTTGCTCGGCCGGTCTCAGGCGCCCCTGGCCGTCTCTTCGCGCGGTGGGGCGGCACCGCCGCCCAGGATTTCCATCCTCGCCGTGACGGTAGTTCCCTTCCCCCGCGATGAGCGGATCTCGAAATGCCCCCCCGCCAACTGCGCCCGCTCCCTCATCCCCTGGAGCCCAAAATGGAGCGGGAGGTCGGTCCCCGGGTCGAATCCCCGGCCGTCGTCTGAGATCTCAAGGGTGACCTGCGTGGCGGAACAACGCAGGCTCATCCAGACTTCCGCGGCCGCGGCGTGCTTGCGCACGTTTTGCAATGCCTCTTGGGCAATTCGGAAGAGGGCCAGGGTGACCTCCCCCGGAAGCGAGCGAAGATGGTCCTCGCCTTCGACCTCCAGGTGCATCCGTGCCGGAGCCAGATCGGCCGTCAGGCGGCGAAGGGCACCGGCCAATCCGAACCGCTCCAAATCCGGCGGGCGCATCTGCGCGATGAGCTGCCTGGCCTTGATGGCCGCCTGGCTCAAATGCCCCCTCGCCTTCTCAAGGGCATCCCGTGAAGGATCGCCGTAATTAAGCCCCAGCGACCTCTCCAGCCCGAACAACTGCATCTCCGCACCGACGAGATACTGAACGAGGTCGTCATGGAGTTCGTGGGAGATTCGGCGGCGCTCCTCCTCCTGGGCCGTCATCAGCCTGCCGACCAGGCTCTCCAGGAGGCGCCGCTTGGCCTGGAGGTCATCCAGAAGCCGGCCGCGCTCGGCCTCGGCGCGATGCCGTTCGGTTACGTCCGAGGCGAGCCCCAGGGTGCCCCGAAACTCTCCATTGGGAGCGTAGAGACTGCTGAGCGCCAGGCTCATCCAGGCTTCGGCGCCATCGCGCCGGACCAGCATCACCTCCCGGTCCACGCGCGTGCCCGGAATTTTGGGCGTAAATGCCTCCTGACCCAGGTTCCCGGACTGGGCCGTCAGGAACTCATCGGACGAGGAGTCCTCCCGGCCCTCCCGCGGAAGGCCTAGAATTTCCCTCATGCGGTAGTTCACGAAGCTGGTCCGCCCCTCCGCGTCCCAAACCCATACGCCCTCCTGGGCGGTCTCCAGAATGCTGCGGTAGCGAAGGCCCAGCGACGCCAGTTCGTCACTCACCACGCGGTGGCGCCGGGACCAGTACGCGAAGGCCAGACTGGCCAGGCTCAGAAAGGTGAGGAGTGCCGTGGCCCAGGCCAGGAGGGCCGTCCCCCGCAACGCCGCATACACATCCTTCTCGTCGGCCTTCACGACCAGCCCCCAATCGGTAAACGGAACGTAGGCCGTGGCGTAGAGGACCGGCACTCCTCTGTAGTCCTTCATGGCTCCCTGTTCGATCCGGCCGCTGATGGCTCTCACCATGATGGGGTCCTTACCGGACTGAACGGTCACCACGGCGGGTTCAGTCGAGCCCGCGGAGGGCAGATTCAAGACCTCGTAACTGCCGCCCGAGAGAATGATGATCGAAGTCTGAAAGGAGTGCAGCGACTCTGTTTGATAGGTATTTGAGATGGGCGCCAGCTTGACCCAGGGATCCGTCTGCAGCAACAGGTGGGTGCCGCCAGGTCCGTCGGAGCCGCCGGAGAGTGGCTCCCAGAGATCCAGAAGATGGGCCTTCGCTTCATAGAAGACGCCCACCCGTGAAGGGCGTCCAGCGCCCTCCCCCTGGAGGGCCCGCAGGCTTTGCTGCCCGAGGAAGGCGGCGCTGCCCGACGCGCAACCCGGCAACACCCGGCCCCTCGCATCCACCAGGGCCGCACCGCTGAACGTGTCCTGCTGGACCAGCGACCTGAGCGCTGAGAGGATCGCCTGCCGTTCGTGGTTGCTCAAGCCGGACCACTCCCCTCTCTCCTTGCGCAGCGGGTTGAACACCTCCAATCGACCCGCATCGGCGGTCTGCTCCAGCAGATCGACATACCAACGCCGAATCAGGAGTCCCCTGTAAAAGGCCTGCCCTTCCAGATTTTCCAGTGTCCTCTGGCGAAGGAGGTTCTTCTGATACCGGTAGGCATACCATCCCGCGGCGCCCACCACTCCCGCCGCGGCCAGCACGATCAGAAGGTACGACCAGAGGATGAGGGAGGCTCCCTTCCGTTGCCCGTCGGCCTTCCCCATTTGGCTCTCCCCACGATGAGATGGCATCTATCGTAGCAGGGCAAGCCACTGGTCTCAAGCCCGGCGCGAAGCCCCTTGTGCTCGGCACCGCGCGGCACTGTGAGTCCAGTTCCTGAACCCGACGCGCGGAGGTTCGATTCGGGAGCACCGAGACGCGAGGCGCGGCCGGGCCATCAGGGGGCCGCCGGCGCATGGACTGCGCGCGGAAGGACGAGGGTGAAACGGGAGCCCGTTCCCTCCGAGCTTTCCACCTCGATGCGGCCGTCGTATCGGGCTGCGAGGTCCTGAACGATGGCCAGCCCCAGCCCCGTTCCGGTCTCGTCCAGCGCCTTCGCATTGGGGGCCCTGTAGAATTCCTCGAAGAGACGCGGAAGGGCATCGGCGGGGATGCCGATGCCCGTGTCCGACACGGCCAAGCGGACCCATTCGGCCTCACCTTCGATCGTGAGCGCAACGGTTCCTTCGCGCGTGTACTTGATGGCGTTCGCCACGAGGTTCTCCACCATGCGCTCCACCTCTCGCCGATCGCCCCAAACCTCGAGCGGTTCAGAGGGAGCCTCGAGGCGAAGGCCGATCCCCTTGCCCTCAGCGCTGGGCTTGGAACGGTTGAAGACCTCCTCGACGACCTCTCCCAAGGAGAGGACGCACCGCTCGGAGGGGCTGAAGGCGTCGGCTTTGCCTGCCGCCAGGTCCAGCAGGTCATCCACCAGGACCTCCAATGCGGCCAGGCGCCGGACGGCCCGGCCCATCAGATCGCTCTGCTGGGCACCCAGAGGCCCCGCGTAACCACGCTCCAGCACGGCAAGAAGGCTCTGGGTGACCTGAAGCGGCGAGCGCAGTTCGTGGGTGACGATCCGCAGGAATCTGGACTTGTCCTCATTGAGCCTCGTGAGGCTCTCGTACGCCTTGGCGTTCTCGAGGGCGACGGCTCCCTGCACCGCCACCGCGGCGAGGAAGTCGGCATCGCGGCGGGTGAAGCGGTGCGACTTGGCACCGTAGGCACGCAGGACACCGATGGGGCCGCTCCTGCCGACAAGCGGCGCGACCAGGATCGTCTCGACTCCTTCTTCTCGCATCTTGTCCGGGTGGCGGACGCGCGGGTCGCGGGGCGCGTCGCGGACGAGGACGGGGCGGCCCGAGAGGGCCTCCTGGTCGATGAGTGCCTTGCCCAGCTCGATGGGCGCTTTTTCCGCGTACGCTGGGCTGAGGCCATGGATGGCGGCCATCTCCAGGTGACGGCCCTCGCGATCGAGGAGCCGGATGGAGGCGCCCTTGCAGCCGAGGACGCGAGCCGTGGCCTCGGTCAAGCGCTGAAGCACCGCCGTCAGCTCCAGGGTCGAGGTCGTGGCCCTCATGCTGTCGTACAGGCCGCTGATTTCATCCTCCCTGCGTCTGAGACGGCGTGCGATGGAGCCGGCGAAGAAGGCTATCGCGTACGCCGTGCCGCTGAAGAAGAAGAGGACGCCGCCCACGTAGTACGGATCCCTGTATTGGGCAGGCTCCAGCAAACGGACGTGGTGCAATATTCCGAAGGCCTCGAAGAGGGCGAGCCCGGTCACGAGCACGGGCGCGAAGGTCACGTAGGCAAACCCGCGCCGGTGAGGCAGAATCAAGGAGGCGATCGCGACGTGCGGCAGGAAGAAGAGGATGGCGGGGCTTTCTATGCCGCCCGAGAAGTGCATTAGGACGGTGGTGCCCGCCCAATCGAGGCCGATCTGCAGCCGAGCGAACCACGCGAAGCTCGATTCGGTCCCCTTTCGCGATCGAGTCAGCACCCGCAGGAGGTACGCGAGCAGGGCGTTGTAGGCAAGGATGCCCAGGCCGAGTGCGTACAGAGGTTTGGGGGGAATGGGCAGGTGCAGGACGGTGGTGGCGACCAGGGTGCCCGCCAGCACCCCCACGCCGGCCAGCCAGCGCATACGAATGAGCCAGCCGAGGCTGTAGAGGAGCTCCTGTTGGTAGAGGGGCCTGGAGGCGGCGTGGCCCTCCGGCGCCAGGTCTCCGTCCACCGGCTTGCGGGCCGGACCGCGTGTGGCGGCGGGAGCGGCCATGGCGGCTACCGTCCCCCCCCGAGAAGCTCGTCCACTTTGGCCAGAAAGACCTCGGGCGGGGCGGACTTCTCCAGAAAGGCATCCACCGGCAGGTAGTCCTCATCCGGCGCGAAGCGGAGGTTCGTGGAGGCATGGATTGACGTGAGCATGAGGATGGGGATCTCGCGGCAGGCGGCGTATTCGGAGCCGGGTGCCGGATCACGGAGCGCGAGGGAGACGTGAAAGCCCTCCGTGTAGGTGTCCATCATCACGTCCAGAATGATCAGGTCGGGTTTGAGCGCCTTGACCTTCGCGAGCCCCTCCATGCCGCTGCGCGCCGCGTGGAACTCATGCCCGCGCGCCTCAAGGGGAATCCGCGTGGCAACGATGAAGTCCGCGTCGTCGTCGATCATCAGGATCTTGGCCATGGACAGCTCCTTGCCCTCAGGGGCCGAGGGCGGCGAGGGCCGGGTTGAGCCTTCGGTATTCGGACAGGAAGTCGTCCGTGAAGTGTTGGGCGGCCACCCTTTTCGGGACCAGGCCCAGCGCCAGCGCGACGCCGTAGACGATGGCTTCGGGGCGCGGCGGGCAGCCCGGTATGTAGAAGTCCACCGGCAGGACCTTGTCGGCCCCGCCCACGACGTTGTAGCTGTCGTACCAGATCCCGCCGCCGCAGGCGCAGCTTCCCACCGCGAAGACGAGCTTGGGCGCGGGCACCGCCTCCCAGAGCCGCCGCACGTGGGGAACGATGGGCCGCGTCACCGGGCCGCACACCAGGAGTACGTCCGCGTGGCGCGGCGAGCCGACGAGCTTGATCCCGAACCTCTCGGCGTCGTAGTAGGGCGTCAGGATGTCGATAACCTCGATGTCACAGCCGTTGCAGGCACCCACGTTGGCGTGGAAGACCCAGAGGGAGCGAGGAAACGCCTTGAGAAACATGCCGCGCAACCCTTCACCGAGGCTTGCCATGGGCCACCTCACTTCGCCCCGAGGGCGAGCACCGACCGGGCCGCACCGTCCAGGACCGGGTACAGAAGCTGGGGAAAGAGGCCCAGCACGACGCTGGCGATGGCCAGAACGACCATGGGGATGGACATCGCCAGCGGCATCTCGGCGTTCCGCTCGGGAAGGGCGGACACCTTTTCCGACTCCTCGGCCCAGAAGACCCTCTGCCCTGCCCAAACCATGGCCGCGAGGGTGAGCAGGCCGGCGACGGCGGCCAGAACCATGGCCCACCACAGGTGCGAGCGGGCCAGGGCGAGAACCACCGTGTACTTGCTCATGAAGCCGGCCAGCAGCGGAAGGCCGCCGATGGAGAGGGCGCCGATGAAAAAGCACACCGCCGTCAGCGGCATCTTGCGCGAAAGTCCCCCCAGGTCCGAGATCTTCCGAATGCCCACCCGGTAGAGGATCGCCCCCGCGCAGAAGAACAGCAGGGCCTTCGCGAGCATGTGGGTGACCGCGTGGAAGAGGCCGCCGTAGATGCCCAGGTAGGTTCCCAGGCCTACTCCCGCGAAGACGTAGCCGATCTGGCTGATGGAGGAGTAGGCCAGAAGCCTCTTCAGGTCGTCCTGGGCGATGGCCATCAGGATCCCGAGCACGATGGAGACGCAGGCCACCCCCACGGAGAAGATCACCACCGGCGGATAGCGCGGGGAAAAGAGGCTCACCGTGCGGGCGAAGCAGAAAGGCCCCACCGTGATGACGAGCCCGGAGAGAAGGGCGGAGATCGGCGCGGGCGCTTCCGAGTGGGCGTCGGGCAGCCAGGAGTGGAAGGGCATCATGCCGCCCTTGGTCCCGAAGGCGCACGTGAAGCACGCCACCACCGCGAGCGCCAGCGGGGCGGGCAGAAGGGAGGCCAGGATGCCCATGTCCAGCAGGTTGATGCGGGTCAGGTGCGGGTTCGTGGCGGTCATCTTGGCGAAGATGAGCACGGCGCCCATGACGGCGAAGAGGACCGCCATGACCACCAGGAGGTTGTATTTGAAGGAGGCGATGAGGGCGTACTTGGTCTTGTAGGCCGCCACGAGAAGGGAGACGCAGATGGTCGCGATCTCGACCACGAGGAACATGAAGAAGAGGTGGCTGATCGTGAGCGTCCAGGTCATGAAGGCGCTGAAGAGGAGGAGCAGGACGAAATAGGCCCGCTCGCCCCGCTCGCTCACCGCGCCGCTCTCCCTCTCGTGGCGCATGTAGGCGAACGAGTAGAGGCCCACGGCCGCCACGAGGAAGAAGGTGCAGCACACCATGAGCAGCGTCAGGAGGTCCGCGTAGAGGAAGCCGCGCCACGCGGTGAGGAGGGTCAGTGCCGCGCCGGAATCGGGCACCAGCACAGCGGTGAGGGAGGCCGCGATACCAAGGGGAACCAGCGTTCCAGTCAGGAAGGCCACGCGTCGTCCGGCTTCCCCGCTCTCGGCGAAGGCCACGAAGAGAGCTGCCAGAAGCGGGACGAAGGGGAGGACCGGCAACAGAAACGACGTCTGGGCGCCCATGGCTTTCCCCTCAATCGGGCGCGCGCAGGAGGCGCGCCGCGTCGGCGGACCCGAACCGTTCTGCCAGGAGCCGTGCAGCGTAGAGCATGGCGAAGACCGTCCCGATCACCTTGGTGAGGACCTCGATCTCCACCATGGTGAAGAAGCTGGGCGCCGTCTGGACCAGCGTGAGGTGCGCCCCCGCCGCCATGACCAGGAGCCCGAGCGCGAGCTTGTAGAGGTGACGATGGGTCAGCAGGATGAGGGTGCCGTACAGGAAGAGCAGCAGCGCCATGAGGAGGTTGGCGCTGAACGCGCTCCCCAGGTTGTCGAGGGGGCTCCCCGTCACCACGAGCGTCAGGCGCGAGAAGCGCGCCACGGCGGCCAGCGAGGCCAGCAGGCAGATCACGAGGAGCCACGTGGCCAAGTGGGAGGACCTCTCTTCCCCCGGCACCCTCACGGCCGTGTATTTCAGGCCCCCCTGGAGGAAGGGCAGGATCCACGTATTCACGACACAGAGGCCGGCCCAGAGGAAGAGGTAGCGATTGCCCGCCGCGACCGCATAGGTCACGTAGACGGCGATGAGGCAGCAGCTGTGGGCCACGTACCAGTATGTGGCCCGCACGAGCGAGAGGCTCTCGACGGCCGCGACGGCAAAGGCGACGGCGAGCAGCGTGAAAGCGAGGACTATCGGGAAGCCCGCTGGGTTCATGGTGGCACCCCTTCACAACCGGCCGTTCGATCGCCCCCATCCTTCCAGCGGTCGCAGAGGGCCTCCACGCGCCGCTCGTGGAAGGCCCTGGGATGCGGCGGCTCCAGGGGCGTCTGCGTGCGGTAGCAGCGGCCGCAGCGGTTGCACGAGGCCATGAAGACCTCCACCGTCATGACGAGGTCGTGCGCGTCGTTCGTGGCGGTCTCGAAATCGCGGGAGAGGGTCACGGCGTCCTCCGGGCAGACCTCCCCGCAGCGGCCGCAGTAGGTGCATCGGGCCAGCTCCCAGGTGAAGCGGGCCACCGGGCCCTCGTCTATCACCGAGATGAGGTTCGGGGTGCAGACGCTCACGCAGCCTCCGCAGCCGATGCACCGCGAGGCGTCCACTCGCGGCAGACCCCGGTAACCTTCGGCCGTCGGCGTGGGAGGCTCGAAGGGATAGGGCAGCGTGACGCGGCCGGCGCCCAGGCAGAGCGCCGCCTCCTTCAGTTTTCCGCGCAGGAGCCTGAGGCCCAGAACCATGCTCGCCCTCCTTTCAGAGGCCCGCCGCCGCCAGTCCAGCCCCGAAAACCGCCACCGCGATGAGCCCGCCGAACAGGCGCATCGACTGGGCGACGGTCAGCCGAGGATTGGTAGCGTCCACGAGGGCTACCAGGACGCAGAGGACCAGCACGGCGAGGGCGTTCACGCCGAAGTTCACCGCGGCGCCATAGGCGCCCGCTCCCTCGAGGCGCGGCCAGCCCACGAAGATGTTGAAGAAGAGGGAGCCGTAGACGAACTGCTTCATCATGAAGGCCCACTTGAAGAGGGCCAGGGAGGGGCCGCTGTATTCGATGAGGGGCCCTTCCACGATCTCCTGCTCGGCCTCGGCCACGTCGAAGGGCAGCTTCCCCAGAACGGCCTGGAAAGCCACGAGGAAGCAGACGAGTGCGACGAGAAGAGAGGGCCTGAAGCCTCCGCCCACCATGGCCGAGAGGAGGGCGGTCCGGGCGCCCAGGGCGGCGGTCAGGAGGCTGATCAAGATCACCGCCTCCACCGTGAGGAGCATCATCATCTCCCGCGTGCTGCCGAGGTGGGCGAAGGGGCTCGCATGGGCCAGCCCCGCGGCTATCACGCACACGGAGGCGAAGGTCATGAGGTAGACGAAGAGGAAGAGGTCGCCCGCGCTCGCCGCCGGCGCGCCGATCCCGAAGGGGACGAGGTAGGAGGCCGCGAGCACGGCGGCGAAGGTGGCGGGCGGGGCAAAGCGCGCGATCGCCCCTCCCCCACTGGACAGGTCCTCCTTCGCAAGCAACTTGGCCAGGTCCAGGTAGGGCTGATAGAGCGGCGGGCCTTTGCGCGAATGAACCACGGCCTTCACCTTCCGGATCACCCCCTCCAGGAAGGGGGCGCCAAGGGGCACGAGCACCGTATAGGCGACTGCCTTGAGGGCGAGGACGAGCGCGGGGCTCATGGCCGGCCTCCCGAGGAGAGGCGCCCGCGCACCAGTCGGGACAGGGCGGCGCGGTCGAGCGTCCGGACGCCGCCGGTTCGCACGTCCACCACCTGGAGGCGCTCCGTACAGGAGAAGCAGGGGTCCATGCTCCCTAGAGTGATGGGCACGTCCGCGATGGTCATGCCCTTGAGGGCCGCCGAAAGGGCCTGCAGGTTGGCGTAGGTGGGGGCCCGCACGCGCCAGCGCAGCGGCCGGGCCTCCTCGCCGGTCAGGACGTAGTGGATGGCCTCTCCGCGCGGGGCTTCCACGGCGCTGATCCCCTCCAGGCCCGCGGGGATCGCCTCCGTGACTTCGTGGCGCAAGGGCCCTTCGGGCATCCCGGCCAGCAGCTCGCGCACGAGACGGATGGACTCCAGGGTCTCTTCGAGCCGCACGAGCGTGCGGGCGGCACAGTCACACCCCTCTTGCACGGCCGGATGGACCTCCACGGTGTCGTACGCGGCGTAGGGATGATCGACGCGGGTGTCGATGCTCTGCCGTGAGCCGCGCCCCGTTGGGCCCACCGCCCCGAGGGCACGGGCGTCCCCGGGGGCCAACACACCGATCTTCGAGAGGCGCATGAGGAGTGGGGTGTCGTCCCGCACCGCCGACAGGATCTTGCGCCACTCCCGCTCCACCTCAGCCAGCACGCGCAGGATCTCCGGGTGGAGCTCCTTCGGGATGTCGCGCCGCACGCCGCCCACGAGATTCACCCCGTAGGTCTTCCGGTTGCCGGTGATCCTCTCCATGAGCCACATGACGGGCTCCCGCAGCCGCCACGCCTGCATGAGCACCGTGTCGAAGCCGAGGATGTGGCCGGCGATGCCGAGCCAGAGGGGATGGCTGTGGACGCGCTCCATCTCCAACACGATCGAGCGGATCGCACGAGCCCGCGCCGGCGCCTCGATCCCCGCCGCGGCCTCCACGGCCTGGACGTAGGCCGTGGAGTGGACCATGCCGCAGATCCCGCAGATGCGCTCCGCCAGGAAGGGAATCTCGTCGTAGGTGAGCTTGGAGTCGCCGAGCTTCTCGATCCCCCTGTGGTTGAAGAAGCCGCGGTAATCCAGGCCGACCACCTCCTCGCCCTCGGCGAATACCTTGAAGAAGGCCGGCTCCTCCAGAACCGGGAAGAAGGGGCCTACCGGCACGACGACGCTGTTGCCCGGCGGCCCAGCGAGGGGTTGGGCCGCGTCGTCCACGGGAGGCGGCTGGAGGTTGTAGGGGAAATCACGGCGGAGGGGGTGGAGGCCCTCCGGCCAGTCATCGGCGAGCACCAGCCTGCGCGGGTCCGGGTGCCCAAGCGCCCGAATGCCGAGCAGGTCCTGGAACTCCCGCTCGGCCCACGAAGCCGCCGGCACGAGAGGCGTGATGGAGGGCACCTCGGGGGTCTGCCCGTCGGCGAAGGCGCGCAGCACGAGCCAGCTCCGCCTGCGGTCCTGGGAGAAGATGTGGTCCACTCGGAATCCCTCTCCCCTCTCCCGCAGGTCGGTGCCCACGCTGATCACGAAGCGGGCGTCGAGGATCTTGTCCAGGAAGGCAGCCGAGGCAGGCAGGTCCGCGGCATCCACCGTGAGGGCGACGGCCGAGTTGGCCATCGGCGCGAGCGAGAGGAGGCGGGGGCCCAACCCGTCGCGGATCTCGTCGAGGAGGTTGGCGGCTTCGCTCATGTCATACCCCCATCCACCAGAGAAGGAAAAGGACCACGAAGGCCGCCGCCAGCCCGATGAGGTTCCAGGCTGGATAGATCTGAGGCAGCCCGACCCCGCTGCGGGCGAACCAGCGGAAGAGGCCCACGGTGCCGCTGGCCAGAGGGTAGAAACCCCATCCGTCCGGGTTCAGGATCTTTGGGACGATGGGCCAGGGCTTCGGTCGCCAGGAAGGCGACCAGGCGGGCGTCACGAGATGGATGAAGCGCTTGAACGGCGTGTAGTAGCCCGCGGCGCGGAACCGGAGCTCCTCGGCGGGAACGACCGACCCGCAGGCCCAGGGGACCACGGCGCGTCGGGGCGCGGCGGCGAGGCGGCGCACCAGCAGCGCGCCTAGAAAGACGGCCGCGAAGATCGTGCTCATCACCAGCGGCGACCAGAGCCCCACGACCGTTCCGTCGTGCCACACCTCCAGCCGAGGCGGCCACACGCCGAAGAGGGCTTCGAAGCCGGGCAGGGAGGCGGGGATTCTCAGGCTCTCCGCCGCCCGGTAGCAGAGCCAGACCCCGCCGTAGGGAAAGAGTCCGAAGGCGATGCACGCCAGGGCGAGCAGCCCCTGGCTGGGCGCGAGCCACATCCCCTCCTCCGCGTGGTCCAGACCTGCAACCAGCTCGGACGGCGGACCCCAGACGGTCGTACCCAGGAATTTCAAGAACGAGGCCAGCGTGACCGCCGAGATGAAGAGGGCCGCGATGCCGAAGAGAAGGAAGGGCAGGGCTGCCCCCCGGCTGCCCCACAGCGAGGCGTGGACCAGAAGCCACTTGCTGGAAAAGCCGTTGAAGGGGGGCAGCCCGGCGATGGAGAGCGAAGCCACCACCGTGCACAGGGCCGTGACGGGCATGAGGCGGGAGAGGCCTCCCAGCCGGTTCAGGTCGCGCTCGCCCGTGGCCAGCTCGAAGGCTCCCGCGTTCAGGAAGAGCAGGCCCTTGAAACAGGCGTGGTTGAGCAGATGGAAGAGGCCGCCCACGAGGGCGAGGGCCGCCACGGCGGGAGCGCGTTCCGCCAGGGCCACGGCGATGCCGAAGCCCAGGAGCATGTAGCCCACCTGGCCGATGGAGTGGTAGGCGAGCAGGCGCTTGGAATCCGTCTGCACGAGCGCCTGCAGCGTCCCGAAGAAGAGCGAGAGCGTCCCCGCCGCCCCGAGGACCAAACCCCATCCCAGGGACCAGGACCCCGCGGGCAACAGGAAGAGGAAGACGCGGAGGATGCCGTAGAGGCCCAGCTTGATCATGGCGCCCGAAAGGAGCGCACTCACCGGCGAAGGCGCGGCGGGATGGGCATCGGGCAGCCACCACATGCCGAAGGGATAGCCGCCCGCTTTCACGAGGAAGCCGAGCAGGATCAGAAGCAGGGCGAAGTGTGCGCGGACGGGCATCTGCGCGAGGAGGAAGGGCATGGCCTTCGCCATCTCCCCCAGGCCGAAGGACCCCGCCGCGCCCGCCACGAGGACGACGCCGAAGAAGAGGGCGAGCGTGCCGGCGTGCGTGAGGAAGAAATATTTGAAGCCGGCCCTCAGGTTCTCCGGCCTGTCCCGGTGATAGATGACCAGGACGTAGGAGCTGAGCGCCATAAATTCCCACGGCACGAAGAAAAAGAAGAAATCGTCCATCACGACCACGCCCGCCATGCCCAGGACGAAGAGGAGGAAGGGACCGAAGAAGCCGCCGACGCGGGGCATTCTCCGCGTGTAGCCCACGGCGTACCACGCCGCGACCGCAGCCAGTCCGGAGATAATCAGGAGGAAGAAGGCGGAGAGGCCGTCCACACGGAGGGACAGGGTTGCTCCCAGAAGCCCGGGACGCCAGAGGGTCACGGGGCCGAGAGTCCGCCCGAGGGCCAGGACCCGCACCCCCACTGCGCCGAGGCAGAGCGCCGCTCCCAGGACTGCGAGGAGCGACACGGCCCGGCAGGACCTCGCCCATGCACCAGCGCCGTTCAGCAGGTAGGCGAAAAGGGCGCCTCCTCCGAGGATGGCCAGACCCGTGAGCAGAACGTTCATCCACGTCATGGCCGCTTCTCCCATCGCTCCCTCACAGCCCCTTCAGGAAGGGGAAGACCATCACCGGCATCAGCAGCGTCAGGACCGCGAGCCCGACCAGGACCGCCAGGCCGAGAAAATCGGCGGCCGTCGAGGCCTCGCCCTCCACCGCCATGACGGCCTCGGAAGGCGGCCCGAAGAGCAGGCGGTGTCCGACGCGGAGATACCAGAAGAAGGTGAGCACCACCTCGGCGTAGAAGGGCACGGAGATGAGCCAGAGGGCCGGAGATTTCAGCTCGAGGATGCCCACGACCAGAGCGAGCTTGCTCCAGAAGCAGCAGAAGGGCGGGATACCCGTCACGGCGAGGAGGCCGACGAAAAAGCAGAGGCCGGTGACGGGCAGCCTGGCCAAGAGGCCCGAGATCTTGGAGAGCGAGCGCACACCCAATTTCATGGCCATGAAGCCCACGGCGAGGAAGAGCAGGGCCTTGGCGACCGAATGGCACGCCAGGTGGAATACGCCGGCCACAAAGGCGGTGTGCGAACCCAGCAGGAGGAGCGAGAGGCCGAGCAGCATGGTCCCCAGTTGGGTGATCGTGGAATAGGCGAGAAAGCGCTTCAGGTCGTCCTGGTAGAAGTAGAAGACCAGGCCCACGGCCATGCTGAGGAGCGCAAGGCCGGCCATGAGCCCCCCTGTCCACGTGGGAAAGAGGCCGCCCGAGAGCAGAAGCCGCGCCATGAGGTAGACACCCGCCTTCACCATGGCCGCGGCGTGCAGGTACGCGGAGACGGGCGTCGGCGCCTCCATGGCGTCGGGGAGCCACGTGAAGAGCGGAACCTGCGCCGACTTCGCCGTGGCGGCCGCCAGCAGCAGGAGAAAGAGGGCGGTGCGGGGCGCATCTGCGAGCCGTTGCACTGCCGCGAAGTCGAACGACCCCGTGAGGCCGTAAAGAATTCCGAGGGCGATGAGGAAACAGACGCCGCCCACGTGGGTCATGACCAATGCCTTGAACCCGGCGCGCACGGACAGAGGGCTGTGCAGGTGGTGGGAGATGAGGGCCCAGGAGCAGAGCGTGGTGCACTCCCAGAAGAAGAAGAGGACCAGCAAGTTGCCCGCCAGGGCAACCCCCACCATGCTTCCCACGAAGAGCGAGAGGAAGAAGTAGTAGCGGTCGTTGCCCCGGTGCCCCTCCACGGGGTTTTCCCGGTTGCCCGGCCCCATGTAGGCCACCGAGAAGGCCATGACCAGGAAGCCTACGACGACGACCACTACCAGGAGGATGGCCGAGAGCGCGTCCAGGCGAAGAACGACATCGCCGGCTGGCCCCAGCCACGGCATCGAGGTGAGCGTGACCTGCACGGGGAAAGCGCGCCTCAGCCCGTAGACCGCCCACAGGCCGAGAACCAGGTACAAGGCTGGAAGCACCAGGGCGAGGCCGTCCTGGGCCCTCTGTCGGACCAGGTACAGCGCCACTGCCCCGAGGAAGGGAGCCGCGAGGAGCCAGACCAGCAGCTCAGGTCCCATGGCCGCCTCCCCCTGTTGACAGGCCCCGCAACCGCAGGAGGTCGACCAGGAGGTCCAGGGCATCGGCCACCTCGGGGCTCAGCTCGCGTGCAGCCGGAGCGTGCCCCGCTTGCACGCCGATCAGCAGGACCGGCACTCCCGTTCGGTGCTCTAGATAGGTCATGAGCGTGCCCAGCGACGCGCGGTGCGTGTCCATGCCGCTCGTGCTCAGGTCCCGAGCTGTGAGGAGCGCGATCTCGCCTGGTCCCGCCTCAAGCTCGATCGCGTCCGCGAGGAGCACGAGAGAGGGATCGAGGGCAGCCACCTCGCCGGTGAAATCCTCCGGGCGGTCCCCGCAGTCGAGAGCCTGGACACCCGGCAGTTCCAGAGCGCGCCGGGCCAGAACGGTGCCGAAGGCGTCGTCGCCTCGGCCCTCACACCCGATGCCCATGAGAACAGTCCCCTCAGCGAGGATCGCGTTCACCAGGTCCATGTCAGGCCCTTTCCGGCAGGTGGCGGAGCTGGGCGAAGTTGTACACGGGGCCATCCACGCACACGTAGTGATGGCCCACGCAGCAGTGGCCGCACTTGCCCACGCCGCACTTCATCATCCGTTCGAGCGTCGTCACGATGTCCCCCTCTGCCAGTCCGATGGCGAGGAGCTCGGCGACCACGAAGGTCAACATGATCGGAGGGCCGCAGGTGAAGGCGACGGTTCGCTGGGGCGCTACCGTCATGGTTCTGAGCAGCTTCGTCACCACCCCCACGGGGCCCTTCCAGCTCTCGTCCGCCTGGTCCACCGTCTCGCGCAACACCAGTTCGCTGGAGGCGCCCCACGCGGCGAGCTCCCGCTTGTAGACGCGGTCGGCCGGCGTGCGGGCGCCGTAGAGGACCATGACCACTCCATAGTCTTCCCGGTGATCCAGGACGTAGTTGATGAGCGATCGGAGCGGCGGCAGCCCTATGCCTCCCCCGACGAAGATCAGGTCCTTGCCGCGAGCGCGCTCGAAGGGGAAGTGGTTTCCGAAGGGGCCCCGCAGGCCGACCACGTCGCCGGCCGCATAGGTGTGCAGCCGGTCGGTGACGGAACCGGTGCGCCGCACCGTGACCTCGATGCACTCGGCGCGCGTGGGGCTCTGGGCCAGGCAGAAGGGCGCCTCGCCCACGCCGAAGACGGAGAGCTCTACGAACTGCCCGGGCTGGTAGGCGCCGCGCCAGGGGAGGGCGTCGGCCGCGAGGAAAAAGGTCCGCGTGTCGGGAGTCTCCTCCTCGACGCGCTGGATGGACGCCAGGTGCGGGAGGTACAGCTCAGGGACACTCATCCTTGATCCTCCCCAGCATGCTCGACATGTCCAGGCCTCCCATGCACGCGGCGACGCAGCGGCCGCACCCGACGCAGCCGTGGCGTCCCATGATCTCCGCGTACTGGTAGCTCATCTTGTGGAAGAAGCGGCGCTTGAGACGCTCCCCTTTCGTGCCCCGCGGGTTGTGACCCGAGGCCTCGCGCGTGAATCCGTCGTAGAGGCACGTGTCCCAGCTCCGTTCGCGCTGGAAGGAATCCTGCCCCCGCGAGACGTCGCAGACGGTGAAGCAGGAACAGGTGGGACAGACGAAACAGCAGCCCCCGCAGCCCTGGCAGTCCCGAGCCCAGGACTCCCACTTTTCTGAGGGAACGCGGTCCAGGGAGACGCGCTTCATCCCGTCGGCCATGTACGAGCGGCGCCGGAAGGCGGCGTCGACGGTGCGCACCAGTGCCTCCCTGGCGGCCACGTGCGCGCTCGTGGCGGGGACGCAGAAAGCCCGCGACGACTCAAGAACCACCGCACCCGCGACCGAGCCGGCCTCAGCGAATAGCACCGCGCCAAGGTCCGTGAACTGCACGTCGAAGCCTTCGGCCAGGAAGGGTCCGCCGTCGCAGCAGACGCAGAAGCACTCCGGGCCTGGCGTGCCGCACGCCAGGGTCATACGGAGCGAACGGTCCAGGGACCCCGTCACCGCCGCGTCCTCGAAACCGCGCTGGGCGAAAAACCGGTGAAGGTACGTGAGTCCGACGGCGTCGCAGGAGCGAAGGCCGAAGAGAGCCAGGGGCCTATCCTCCTCCGCCGGTGACAGCGCGGGACGCCGATCCCCCCGGAAGGAGAAGAGCGCTTCGCGCCGCCGGAAGAAGAGCGCCTTGGGGGGGAGAACGCTGTTCACGTAGTCGAAGGGCACGTCGCCGCCGGCCGGGTAGTCGTCGAAGATGACGTCGGCCGGGCCGATTCGCCGTGGGGCGATCACCCGGTAGCCAGGCCGTAGGGATTCCAGAAAGGGGCCCACTTTGTCCTTGGGCAGCAGGACCGGTTCCATGGCCCTCCCCTTACACCTTCTCCAACCGGGCCGGAACGGGCTGGATGGCCACACCCCCTCCGGGTGCATCCGGGTAACAGCCGCGAAGAGCCCACGCCTCGCTCCACGGCAGGACCGTGGCCAACACGGTGCCAGCGGGCACCCCCGACTCCTCCCTGATCCGCAGGACGGCGCTCGCGTGGGGCGCGGCGACGCGCGCGAGGCCGCCCGTCTTGAGGCCGGCGGCCTGCAGGTCCGCCGGCGAAGCGTACAGGAGCGATTCCCGCACCTCGCGGCGCAGGAGCGGCTCCCGCGCGCTGAGCTGGCCGCTGGACCAGACCGCAGGGTGGGACCGGAAGGCCAGCCGGAGGGGGAAGCCGTCCGGCCGGTCGAGGGGCGCCGGCGCCGGCATGGGTCCGAATTGGAGGATGGTGGGCTCGTGGATCTGCGCGCCGGCCGGGCCGGAATGGTCCAGGAGCTGGCCGAGCCCCACGCATCCCCACTGGGCCCCCTCCACGTCCAGGGCGCCGCGGATCGCTTCCGCAGAGGAAAAGTCGGAGTCGAACCCGAGGCGTTGTGCAAGGCGCTGCGCCCAGACACGCTCGGGAAGGGCATCGCCGGCGGGGGGGATGGCGCCGCGCCAGCGTTGAACGGTTCCGAAGGCGTTGGTGAGGCATCCGTCCACTTCGCCGAAGGCGCACGAGGGAAGCACCACGTGGGCAAACGAGGCCGTCTCGCTCGCGAAGCGGTCCACCACGATCAGGGTCTCGGCGGCGGCGATCCTTCTCCTGAGGACCTCCGAAGAGGGAATCCCGGCGAGGAGATCGGCTCCCACGGCCACGATGACCGGGAAAGACCCGGAGGCCTCCGGATCAAGGAGATTCCGAAACGCGTCGGAGGGGGGACCATCCGACTCCAGCGCATCGCACAAGCCCCAGCTGTCGGCCTCACCGGCGGCCCAGAGGACCCGCTTATCAAGACCCAAGAGGGCCAAGGCCTGGAGCAGGCCGCGCGTCATCGCTTCGCCTCCCGCCCAGGTCAGCCAACGCTCGCCGACCACCACGGCGGGCTTCCGGGCCCTTCGAAGGGCATCCAAGATCTCCTGGCCCAACCCCCGAGGCAGCCAGGGAAGATCGGACCGTCCGTGGGCCTCTCCTTCGAGGAGGTCTTGCGCCAAGGCATGGAAGCCTGGAGCCTCCGCCACCTCCTGCGGAATGGCTCCAGAGGCCACGGCGGCCCGTGCGAGCAGCCAAGGGAGAAGCGAAAGGCTGTCCGGGGGAATGCAGACTTCTAGGCATCCGCGGTGGGCTGCCGGAGTCTTATGGACGTCGAATCGAACGACGGAGGCACCGGCGTGCGAGGCGCGAATGAGGCTCGATTCGATCTGGGGGAAGTGCTGAGTATCGGCTCCGCAAAGCCATACCAGATCCGCCTCGGCCAGCTCGCCAGGACCCAGCACAGAATGGCCCCGCCCGAGAACCGACCGGAGCGCCCGCCTCGCACTTGCGACGCCGCTCAAGTCCATGGCCGTCGGTTCCGCACCCACAAGCCGCGCGAGGTGTCTGACCGCGAGGACATCCTCGAGGGCCAGTTGGGGGCCCACTATGAAGAGAACGGTTCCAGCGCTCGATGGGGCCGGAGTCCCAAGCCGATGGGACGGAAGGGTTCGGGGCGAGCCAGGGGGGGTGCCGCTGGCCACTTCCGAGAGACGAGTAGCAACCTCCGCCACCGCCTCCTCGGAGGGGACCTCCTCGAGGCGTCCTCCCCGCCGGATCAGGCAGCGGGTCAGCCGGTCGGGGCTGGCCGGAGCCTGCGTGCAGTTCCATCCGCGGATGCAGAGAGTTCCCCGGGAGAGGGCGTGGCTCGCCAGGGGGTGGGTCCCGAGGAGCCTTCCCCCTTCCGCTTGGATGACGAGCCCGCATCCAGTGGAGCAATAGGGACACGTGGACGGCTCAAAGCCCATGAGCGCCCTCCCCTCACTCCTGCCGAGCGGCTCCCCGGGCGGACTCCCGGCTTCGCCCCACCGGCTTCAGGATCTCGGGCGCCGTGGGGCGGGGCCCTAGCCTCTATGCGCCGGGCGCACATACCGGGAGCATGCAACCGCGGCCGCTCGTCCATGCTGTCGAACCAACTCTGGTCAAAATCTAGGCTCTGCCGAGACATCGCACAACCCCATTCAGGCACAACCTGCCCGCAGGTCCATCGAGATGGGTGATACGCCCCAAGGGGGTGCGGCTCTAGAAGGCGACCTGGCCGGTTGTTTACGGGTGAACGCGTCGAGGACGGTGGATTAACCCCAGGGCGCAGGCCAGGACTCCGCGCCCCGTCTTGCGCGGGCCAACGGGAGGCTGAGGCCTGAGAGACAGGTTGATTCTCACGCCACGGGCTGGCCCGTTGGATCAATGCCCTCGCGCCGCCCGGTCGAGGAACCACGTCACAGGACCGGCGGCCCGGACGCGACCCGCCGGCAGTTGTTCGGCCTCGGACTCCGATTCATCGACCAGGATGCGGACCACCTGGGCCTTTTCTGCCCCAGCCACCAGGAACCAGATGGCCCTTGCCGCGGACAGCCCGCGCAGAGTGAGGGTGATCCGGCTCCGGGGGACGATGCCCGGTGAGGCCTCCGCCGCCGCCACCCAGGCGCCGTGTTCCACGAGCGCCGGCGAGCCGGGAAAGAGCGAGGCGGTATGGCCCTCGTCCCCCAGCCCGAGGAGCGCCAGGTCGAAGGCGGGCTCGCCCTCGCTGGCGAAGAAGGCGCGCAGCTCTCTCTCGTAGGCGGCGGCCGCCTCCACCGGAGAGCCGAGACCGACGGGCACGGGGTGGAGGTTGCCCGGGGGAATGGAAATCCGCTCCAGGAGCGCCTCCCTCACCATCCCGAAATTGCTGGCCGGATCGCTCGGCGGCACGAACCGCTCGTCGCCCCAGAAGAGGTGGATGCGGTCCCATGGAAGGTCCCCCGCCCCGCCCTCGGCGAGGAGTGCGTACAACCGCCGAGGGGTATGGCCTCCTGAGAGGGCCAGACAGAAGCGCCCTCGCTCGCGCACCGCCTCACGCGCCATCCCGCCCAGGCGCTCGGCGGCACAGAGGCTCAGCGCCTCCAGGTCATCGAAAACCAGGACCTCCGGTTTCATCGGGTCACCCAGCCGCCCGCCAGGTCCGACACGAGGGAATCGGCCTCCTTCGGGCCCATGGAGCCCGCGGCGTAGCCCCGCACCGGGGACCCCGTCTCCAGAAGCGGCGTGTAGAGGCTCCATGCGGCCTCGACCTCATCGGCGTGCACGAAGAGGGTCTGGTCTCCCACGAGCACGTCGTAGAGCAGCGTCTCGTAGGCCTCGGGCAGGGGCTTGAACGCTTCCGAGTAACGGAAATGGAGCTTCTGGGTGGCCAGTTCCACCACCCGGC
The DNA here is from genome assembly GCA_049591295.1 of Acidobacteriota bacterium. GTDB lineage: Bacteria > Acidobacteriota > UBA4820 > UBA4820 > DSQY01 > DTPS01. Next base: position 14,587 of record JBAWEQ010000244.1, on the reverse strand, counting down.
CGGGCGTCTTCACCTCGAAGTGCAGGTCGAACCCCTCCTCCGGCTGGATGGTGATGACGAGGACGTTGGAGTGGATCGCGCAGGTGTCGAAGGGATGGAAGATGGAGACGGGAGGGCGCCGGAAGGCCACGGCGATCTGGCTGACCCGACGGGCCATCCGCTTGCCCGTCCTGAGGATGAAGGGCACGCCGTGCCAGCGCCAGTTGGCCACCTGGAGGCGCAGGGCCGCGAAGGTGGGCGTGCGCGAGCCCGCGGCCACGCCGGGTTCTCCGAGGTAGGCCGGCACCTCCCCTCCATCCACCGTGCCGGACCCATACTGGCCCAGGACCATCTCCTCTGGAGCGATGGGGGCGACGGCCCTCAGTACCTTGGCCTTCTCCTGACGGATGGCGTCCGCGCCGAAGGTGGCCGGAACCTCCATGGCGGTGAGCGCCAGAAGCTGGGTGAGGTGATTCTGGACCATGTCCCTCATGACCCCGGCCTGCTCGTAGTAGCCCGCCCTCCCCTCCACACCCAGGGTCTCGGCCACGGTGATCTGGACGCTCTCCACTCGGTCCCGGTTCCAGAGCGGCTCGAAGAGGAAGTTGGCGAAGCGGAAGACCAGGAGGTTCTGCACGGTCTCCTTGCCGAGGTAGTGATCGATCCGATAGATCTGGGACTCGTCGAAGCGCTGGTGGACGAAGTCGTTCAGCGCCTTGGCCGAGGCCAGGTCGCGGCCGAAGGGTTTCTCGATGACCAGCCGGGTCCAGCCCCGGCTCCGGTTCATGCCCGCCTGACCGAGCGCCCCGATGACCTCCGGGAAAGCCTGGGGGGGCATAGCCAGGTAGAAGACGCGGTGTCCCGGGTGGCCGAGCTGGTCCTCGATCTGGGCCAATCGGCGGCCGTAGGCCTCGTAGCTGGCCGCGCTCCCATCGGGCACGGTCTGGTAGAACAGGCGGCTCGCCCAAAGCTTGCCGGCCTCATCCCCCAAAGGAGCCGCACCGGCCTCCTTCAGCGCTTCGGCAGCCATGGCCCGGAAGCCCCCGTCGTCCATGTCGCTCCCCCGTCCTACGCCGACGATGGCGCTGCCCGGATGGAGGCGTCCCTCGTTCACCAGATGAGAGAGAGCTGGCAGTAACTTTCGTGTGGAAAGGTCTCCCCTCCCCCCGTGGATCACGAAGAGGACGGGTTCGGGACTGCCGGCGGGCATGTCTTAGCCCTCCTTCTTGATGGCGTGGCCGCCGAACTTGTTGCGCATCATGGCCAGGAGACGGTCCGAGAAGGAATCGGCGTCCCGCGACGAAGGCGCTCCATGAGCGAGATGGCGATGGCGGGAGCCGGCACGTCCAGATCCGGGGCCACGGCCAGCAGGGACCGGATGGTCTCGTCCACGGGGGCGCCGGCCGGGACCATCAGCCAGAAGGTCCGCGGCGGCCGCAGCCGCCCGGCCATGTTGGCTCGCATGCGGCCCAGTCCGATCATCGCGATTTTCATTTCCGCCTCCTGGGGCGAGGGCCGGCCCGCGGCCAGCCCCGTCGTTCAGCCGGCCAGCGCGACCAGGAGGAGGTCCAGGCCGGCGAGCGCCTCGCGTCCCGTATTGACCCTGAGCACCCGTCGTTTTCTCTGCCGCAGGGCATCCAGGTCACCCAGCGCCTGCGCCCGGATCAGGGCGCCGAAGGTGAAATCGGTCTCCGGCACCGCCACCGCTGCGGCCGGTTCGTCCACGATCTGCAAAAACAGGCCCGTATTGGGACCGCCCTTGTGAAGCTGCCCGGTGGAGTGGAGGAAGCGCGGTCCGTAGCCCGTGGTCACCGCGATGCCCAGCCGCCTTCGGAGGCGCACCGCGATCTCCGTCAGGCGCCGGTCCACCTCCGGTCGCGGGGCGAGATAGGCCTGAAGGCACGCGTAGTCGCCGGGATGGCCCTGGCCGAGCCAAGCCTCCAGCGATCGGGCCAGGGAGCTCGCATCCTCTGTGCTCACCTCTTCAGCGGGCGCACCGCCGCCCCCCCCTTTCGCCATGGCCTTTTTCGCGAGGTCCTTCGCCAGTTGGACGTCGGGCTGGTTGAAGGGCTGAATGCCCAGCACCGCTCCCGCCGAGGCGACCGCCACCTCCCAGCGGAAGAACTCGCCGCCCACGGCCTCCAGCGAGGCGAGCGGCAACTCGACGACGGGGTGACCCGCCTTGCGAAGATCGGCCTGAAGTGTCGCCGCGGCTCTGTTAGCCGTTCCACCGAGCGTCAGGTGGACGAAGAGCCGATCGTCGCCATACTCGCTGGCCCCTCCCAGGGGCTCGCCCGCGACGGGGACGATGCCCTTGCCCTCTTTCCCCGTGCTCTCGGCGACGAGCTGCTCGATCCAGACGGGAAAGGCCACCAGGGGCGCGTCGGCGAGGAAGGTCACCTTGTCGCGGCCCGACCGGGCCAGCTCTCCGAGCACGGCACCGAGATCGAGGCCCGGGTTCCGGGCGGCGTCATGTTCCGCGCACCGCCGGGCCATGGCGCCGCCGGACTCCAGCAGAGTCCTCACGGGAACGCCCATCAGCGCCGCCGGCACCAGACCGAAGTGGGTGAGCGCCGAATACCGGCCACCCACATCGGCGTTGGCCTGGAAGACCCTCCTGAACCGGCGCTCCTCACCGAGCGACTGAAGCGGCGTCCCGGGGTCGGTGATGGCCACGAAGTGCCTTCCGGGCGTCTGGGTGAGGGCCGCCACCCGGGCCCAGAAAAAGCGGAAGAGGGAGAGGGTCTCCAGCGTGGTTCCCGACTTGCTCGATACCACGAAGAGCGTCCGCTTGGGATCGAGGCGCGCCGCCACGTCCAGGATGGCCTGCGGGTGGGTGCTGTCGAGCACGATCAGCTCCAGGGCGCCTTCGGGGGCCGCGAAGGTCCTGCTGAAGACCTCGGGCGCCAGGCTCGAGCCACCCATCCCCAGGACCACCGCGTGGCGCAGCCCCTCCTCCCTCACCTCGGCCGCCAGAGCTTCCAAATCGGCCGCCGCCGCCAGCATCGTTTCGGGGAGGTCCAGCCAGCCCAGCCGGTCCGCGAGCTCCGGGACTTCCCGCTCGGACCAGAGGGTCGTGTCCTTTTTCCAGAGCCTCGCGGCGAACTTCTCCCTGCTCCACGCCGCCAGGCGCGCCTCCACGGCACCCGCCGATGCACCGAGGCCGAAACGGGAACCGACGGTTCCGCCGGACACCGCGAGGGCCCTTCGACGCTCCGAAATGGTTGCCAACAGGCGATCGTAGGAATCGGAGAAGGACTTCACCCCCTCTTCCTGCAACTGTTCGGTAATCGCCCTCAGGTCGATCCCGAGCGCGGCGAGCCGGCCCAGGTCGGCCTCGGCCCGCTCCATCCCCTCCTCCACCGAGGCCCTCGCGCGTCCATGGTCCCTGAAGGCCTTCAAGGTCTCGGGGGGCATCGTGTTGACCGTATCCGTGCCGATGAGTTCCTCCACGTAGAGGACGTCACGGTAGGCAGGGTTCTTGGTGCTCGTGCTGGCCCAGAGGGGGCGCTGCGGGTGCGCTCCCTTCTGGCCGAACGGCTGGAAGGCCTTCCCGTCAAACAGCTCCCGAAACCGCCGGTAGACCATCTTCGCGTTGGCGACGGCGATGCGGCCCCGCAGCGCCAGCGCTTCCTCGCTGCCGACGGCATCGAGCGCCTTGTCCACGGCCGTGTCCACCCGGCTGACGAAAAAGGAGGCCACGGAGGCCAGCCGCTCCGGCCGCCCTGCCCTGGCCAGGCCCCTGAGGTAGGCGGCGCTGACGGCCTCGTAATGGTCCATGGAAAACATGAGCGTCACGTTGACGCTGATGCCCTCCGCGATGAGCGTCTCGATGGCCGGAATCCCCTCCCTCGTGGCGGGGACCTTGATCAGGAGGTTCGCCCTGTCCACCTCGCCCCAGAGCCGGCGCGCCTCCTCCACCGTGCGCTGTGTGTCGCGCGCCAGCCGCGGCGACACCTCCAGGCTGACGAAGCCGTCCGTGCCGCCGCTCTCTTGATACACGCCGAGAAGAATGTCGCAGGCCCGCTGGATGTCCTGCACGGCGATGCGCTCGAAGAGCTCGGCGTCCGTTGCCCCGGGCACCTCCGCCAGGAGCGCCCGCAGCCGGGCCTCGTAGCCGGGATCGCCGGCCAGCGCCTTCTGGAAGATGGAGGGGTTGCTCGTGACGCCCCGCACGCCGTCCTCCCTCACCAGGCGGGCCAGTTCGCCCGAATCCAGAAGATCGGCGCGGATGTAGTCCAGCCACACCGACTGCCCGTACTCGTGAAGCTCCTGCAAGGGATTCATGGGGAAACCTCCTATGGCCCGCCGGCTCGCCCGGCGGATGACGGTACTTTCCGGATGCCTTTTCTCACGGTTCCGCCAGCCGGTGGCGCGCCATGGCGGCCGCTCCGACCACGCCGGAATCGGGCCCCAGCTTTGCCTTGGCGAAGAGGACTCCGTGCGCCGCGGCGGCCAGGGCCAGGGAGGGAACGCTTCGGGCCACTTCATCCAGAAGGGAGGGGTTGCCCTCCACCACTCCCCCTCCCAGCACGACCACGCTCGGGCTGAAAGCGTTGACCATGCCGGCGATGCCCGTCGCGAGGTACTCCGCCGTCTCCTTCATGAGCGCCTGGCAGAATCCATCGCCCTTCGCCGCGAGCTGGGCCACGTGTTTCGCCGTGACGTCCCGCGCGTCCCCGGCTAGCGCGATCAGCGCGGCCCCGCCCCGTGTATCCATCGCCGCGGCCTCTCGGGCCCTTTCGGCAATGGCCCAGCCGCCCACGTACGCCTCCAGGCAGCCGCGCCCGGGGCAGGAGCACTTCCTCCCGCCGAAGAGCAGCACCGTGTGGCCCAGCTCCCCGGCGGTGTTGTTGGCCCCTTCGAGCATGCGGCCGCCGCAGACCACGCCGCCCCCCACGCCCGTCCCCACGAAAAGGCAGATCATGTCCGCCCGCCCCTCGCCGGCGCCGTGGCGCCACTCGCCCCAGGCGGCGGCCCGCACGTCGTTGGTGACGTGCACCGGCAGTCCGAGGGCGCGGGAGAGATCGCCCGCCAGATCCACGTCGACCCATCGCAGGTTGGGCGCGGAGCGTACCCTGCCCGAGCGTCCCTCCACCTGCCCCGCCACGCCGATGCCCAGCGCCTCCGGCCGCCCGCCGTGGGCGTCGAGTCCACCGCGCACGAGGCCACAGATCGTTGCAACGACTGCTGCGTAGCCCTTCTCCGCCTCCGTGGGGCGCTCCTCCACCCAGGCGATGCTTCCGCCGGCATCCACCAGGGCGGCCCTGACCTTGGTTCCCCCCAAGTCCACGCCCAGAGTTACGGACGGCATCGCGCCTCCTTCAGAGAGACCGTTTCTTGTCGAGAGCGACCTCGTGACATCCCGGTTCTTCGACTCTTCCGGCGACCGGCTCATGGGACCTTCGTCCTCATTGTAGGGAACCGGGGCCCGCTGTGCAAAATTCCTGGGCTCCGGGGATGCGGCGTCCCGCGCCGCCTGGATTGCAGGAGGGAAGTCCTTGGCGTATGATTTCTCGCGTGCCGTCGGTGGAATTCGTCCCCCCACCCATCCGTTTCGTCATCATCAGGTTAGACGGGCAGGTAGTTTTGGCATGGACACACCCGAGAGGAGGGTTCTCCGCATGAACCGTTCGAAGCGTTTTCTGTTGGGCATGTCGGCGGCGCTGGCCGGGCTTTGGGGGCTCGCCCTCGTGGCGGTGCCACCCGCGGCCATTCAGGCCTCACCCTCGGTGACCATCCGATTTCCGGTGAGGATGGACCTCTCGCCACCGCTGCGGGACATGAAACCCATTCCGCCTCCCGAGGGCACTACGGCCGGAGGAGTGCACGTCGTTCCCCTCGTCCGGCCGCCCCTGCCCAAACTGCGCAGCGAGAGCGGGGTGGTGGACCCGGTGGTGCAGAGCTGGCAGGGGAAGGAGAGCATGCCCGCCCCGCTCCAGAGCTGGGACGGGATCGGCAACATCTACGGTTACGTGCCTCCCGACACCGAGGGCGACGTGGGGCCCAACAACTACATGCAGTGGGTCAACGTCAGCATGGCTATCTGGGACAAGAGCGGCAACCTGCTCTGGGGGCCGGTGGACGGCAACACCATTTGGAACGGTTTCGGCGGCCCCGCCGACTCGTGCAACGACGGCGACCCCATCGTGCTCTACGACCGCCTGGCGGACCGCTGGATCGTCAGCCAGTTCGCCCTCTGCGCCAACGGGGGCAACGGCCCCTACTACCAGTACATCGCCGTCTCCCAGACGGGCGATCCCACGGGTGCCTGGTACCGATACGCCTACGAGGTCGGGACGACCGCTTTCGGCGACTATCCCAAGTTCGGCGTGTGGCCCGACGGCTACTACATGACCGTCAACCAGTTCAGCAACACGTGGGAGGGCGTGGGCGTCTACGTCTTCGACCGGGCCGCCATGCTGGCTGGGAACCCCAACGCCGCCATGCAGTACATCGACCTGGGAGCCGTGGACCTGAACCACGCCTCCCTGCTCCCGGCCGAGTTCGAGGGCTCCAACCCTCCCCCGCCCAACGAGCCCGAGTATTTCCTCGAGATCGGCGACGCGGGCTCGCCCACCGACCCCGATTTCAAGCAGAACACGCCGGCGCCTGGGACCCTGAACCTCTGGGCCATGCACGTGGACTGGAACAACCCGGCCAACACCACTTTCGGCGTCAACGACGAGCCGAGCCAGGCCATCGACGTGGCGCCGTTCCTCTACATGTGCGGGGGCAATGCCGGAGCTTGCATCTCCCAGCCGGGGACAACGGCGAAGCTCGACACGCTCGGCGACCGCCTCATGTACCGCCTGCAATACCGCAACATGGGCGGCTTCCAATCGCTCGTCGTGAACCACACGGTGGACGTGGACGGCACCAACCACGCGGGCGTGCGCTGGTATGAATTGCACAACAACTCGGGCACCTGGAGCCTTTACCAGCAGGGCAGCTACGCCCCCGACGGGGACAGCCGCTGGATGGGCAGCGCCGCCATGGACCACGAGGGAGACCTCGCCATCGGCTACAGCGTCTCCAGCAGCACCACCTACCCCTCCATCCGCTACGCGGGGCGCCTCGCCGGCGACCCCCTCAACGAGCTGACGCAGGCGGAGGCCACCCTCATCGCGGGAACGGGATCGCAGACCACCAAGTACGACCGGTGGGGCGACTACAGCACCCTGAGCATCGATCCTTCTGACGACTGCACGTACTGGTACACCCAGGAGTACTACCCGTCCACCAGCCAGGTGGGATGGCACACCCGGATCGGCTCCTTCCGCTTCCCCTCCTGCGGCGTGACCGTCACCCCCTCGGCCACTCCGGCCACGGGCAGCATCCCCTTCGCCACGACCCTCAGCGCCGCCGTCGCGGGCGGACAGGCCCCCTTGACCTACGACTGGGATTTCGGCGACGGCAGCGCCCACTCCAGCGACGCCTCGCCCAGCCACACCTACACCACCGTGGGCACCTTCACCTATTCGGTGATGGTAACGGACGCCCTGAAGCTCTCCGTGACGACCCAGGGAACGGTGGTCGCCACCGTCCCGCCGCCGGTGATCTCGGCCGTTAAGAAGGCGGGAGCGCCCTTCCGTCTGATCCTCACGGGCAGCAACCTCCACAACGGCTGCACCGTCTTCGTCAACGGGACCTCGGTGCCTCAGACCCAGTGGAAGAACACCGGCAAGGTCGTCGCCAAGGGCGGCTCGGCCCTCAAGGCCATGGTCCCCAAGGGCACGACCGTCCAGATCACCGTCAAGAACAACGACGACGGAGGCCTCTCCGCACCCTACAGCTTCAGCTACTGAGACGGGGTTTCACTTTCGGAGCAGACAAATGGGCGCCCCCTCCACGGCGGGCGCCCATGCCTTCTCTCCGGCGCTCAGAAGAGTCTGGCGCCATCCCGAAAGCATCCGAGGCACATTGGGGGCGGCTACCCACATGCCCGCAGCCCACAAGGTGTCGCACGTCTTGGTACAACCTGCTAGCGGATGCGCGTCGAACTCACCATCAACCCTGAGGCCCTCTCCAGCCATGTCCAGCGACTCGTTTCTTGGCTTTGAATGTTTGCGTCATCCTCACGAATCCTCTTTGAATGCGTCTCCCCTGGAGTCAACTTGCCCTGTCCCTTGCCTGCTCTGGATTAGGCGCCGACTGCGCCATTTTGACCTCAACCGAAAGTATGAGAGGTGGACTCATACTCCAGACTGATGACAAGGCCCCGCAGGGGTGCTATTATGGCATGTAACCTCCGATAAGCGACCGAGGGGGAGTTCCTGGGGCGAGGGGCAGTCCAAGACTGACAGCGTCTGAAGAAGGGGGGCAAGACTACATTCATTGGTAGGGCAAGGAAGATGCGGGTGCCCCATGCGCCACGGCCCTGCGGTGCCTGCCCAGAGGGGATCCACCATACCTGCGGAGCGGAAGGGGGAATCATACATGTCATCCAGAAGGGGCATTGCGCGGTTACGTATGTTGGCCATGGCTCTGGGTCTCTGCTGTTTTGCTGGCTTCACTGCCTTCGCGCAGCAACCGCCGCAAGTCGTTGACCAGGCACCTGGGTTCAGCCCCTACATGCCGTACGAGAGCTTCGGGGCAGGCGAGCAAGTCAACCTCGCCAATGGTGGGCTTGTCATCGCCCATCCCTCGGCAATTTCTCTGCCCCAGAACATGGGCGGCGTCCTCAGGCCCACACGCTACTACAACAGCAAGATCAGCTGGACCAACGATTCGAGCTCCACAAACGACCTGCCCTATGGTCCTCTGGGAATGGGTTGGACGATCTCGTACGGCCACATCTTTCTCCGCTTCTATGGCAACCAGGGCACTGGCCTGCAGTACGCCGATATCTACTACTCCGATGAAAGCGGCGCCGAGCACCGGCTTTACTGGCAAGGGGGGGCGCAGCAGTCTTCATCGGTCCTGCAGCATCCAGGGACCGGATGGTATTTTACCAACGACTCGTCCTTTATCAGGGCCTACTACCAGAATTCGGGAGGCGCGGACACGGGCCTTTGGTACCTGTATTTCCCGGATGGCTCCATCCGGGTGGCAGGAGAAACGGCGCAACTGGCCTACATTGCTCCGCAGATTGATTCAGGGAGTCCCTATCATCTGTCCAACAAATACACGAATGGATGGTATGTGGATCAAATCAGGGACCGCGAAGGCAACACGATTTCTATCAGGTACATGCCCTACAGTGGCCAACCCTTCTTCGGCGGGGCCATCGACACCATCACCGACCAGGGCGGAAGGACCATCACCTTCGACTACGACGCCAACAACATGCTCGCTTCCATTCAGTCGGGTTCGCGCACAGAGTCCTATGCCTGCAGCCAGGTCGACTTCCATATCGAAGGCTTGCTGTACGTGCTAACGAGCGTGACCGACCCGGCTGGATTGACGACCGGTTACGCCTATGCCATGGAGAGCACCACACAGGACGACACGCACCTTACGAGCATCAGCTATCCCACCGGGGCAGTCTCGCATTACGGCTATACATACGCGCCATACATGACGCCCACCCAGGTGGATGATAACGTGCTCACTCACACGCTGTCCTTTCATGCACTGGACCCGTCCGGTGCCCTGAGTGGTACGCTGAACGTCCTCGCCTGGACGTTTGACTGGCCAAAGACAGAGGTCGCGTTTTCCACGAGGAATCTGACTCACGCGGTCATCGTGACGGATCCATTGGGCCAGGAAACGGTTCACTTGATCACGGATGGGAGCGGACTCGATGCGGGGAAGGAACTGGTCACCCTGCGTCTTTCGCCGGGTGCCGTCTTCGACAGCAGCAACCCACAGGCAGGCCGCATCTACGAAATGGACAAGTGGTACTCGCACGGGGATAACAGCCAAGGCCAGGGAGACGCCCATTATTGTCTGGATGATGATACAGCCCAGCAGGTTGCGCAGGGCAACCCCCGGGTCCGGCTCGTCACGGAGACCGAGTATGGCGGATCGGGACCGCTGTGGACCAAGACTCAAACCAATCAGGCCTGGGACGGCTTCGGCAATTATCTGATCTCGGAGGTGACGGGAACGGCCATCAATGAGGTGGTCACCGCCTCCGCCTATGACCTCACAGATACGGGCACGCCAGACCTCACGGGCACGGACCCGGCCACCGTACTCTATCAGCTCGATCACCGGCAGATGCAGTACGCCGGCACCTCTGGCGCTACAATGACCAACTCGGTGAGCACCACCGCCGCCCTCGCCATGAGCGATACCCAACTGTCCGATCCGGACCCAACGGGCCCTCAGCCTTTCTCCGGGCAATTCAAGGCCCAACAAGCGAGCTACAACGGTCCCGGAGGGCTTCTCGACACCTTCACGGCCTACGAGCCCGTCCAGGGCGGCTTCACCTTCGATTTTGACCACCACCTACTCACGCCGGTCCCCTCCCCGTCTGCCGGGGATGCGACGCAAAGCTTGACTTACGACGGCAACGGCAATATCGCGTCCATAGCCTTTTCTGGCGGCGAGGGCGGGCACGGCTACACCAAGAGCTTGACGTGGCAGTATGGCGTTCTCCAGCAGGAGTCTTGGACCGTTGGCCCATCAGAGATCAGCTACGACTCATTCACGCGGGGCATCGACCAGGCGACGGGCCGGATCGTCTGGGAAAGGGACCCGAGCGGCAATCAGACAAACTACAGCTACGATGCAGACGGGCGGATCACCGCCATCACCCCCCAGTGGTCTGGTGAGAATGGCATTTCCGTGGCCTATCCAAACGCACACACCATTCAATACTACAAGGGGTCTGGCTCGAACCCCCAGATCGATCCGGGCGGGACCGCCTCCCTTGCGGATCCCACGGGCATTTACACGGTCTACTCCTTCGACGACCTGGGCCGGCCGTGGCGGACGGATACGCTGATGCCCGGTGAAACCTGGTCGGAGAAGGTGACGCTGTACGGCCCCACGGGCGCTGCCATGTTCAGCTCTCTCCCATATACCTATGGGGGGACAACGACGCAATATACGGTGAACGGGCTGGCCAACTCCAGCCAGTTCACGATGGCCGCGCCCGCGGGATCCGGCGGGCTTTCCTACGGCACCTGGAGCGTGCCCTATTCGGGAGCCACGGGGACAGCGCCTTCGGGCCCCTTCCCTGGCCAATCCTCACTCGACCCGTTCTACCGGACCATGGAGGTTCTGGGGCCGGACGGTTCACATACGGACACGGCTTACTCCGGGCTCTCTTCCTACGTGACGGTCAACAACGTGAACGGCGATCCCGTCGCCGGGACCGGCACCAGCGGCACCACCACCTACACCAAGGATGTCCTTGGTGAACTCCTGAGCGTCTCTCCGCCGGTGGGAGCCACCGCCAGCTATGGGTACGACGGCCTTCAGCACCTCCACACCGTCACACAAGGAAGCCAGCCATCGCGCACCTTCACCTACGACGCGCGCGGACACCTGCGTTCCGCGCAGCTTCCAGAGAGCGGCCTTAGCTCCTACACGCAGTACGATGCCATGGGCAATCTGGTCCAGTACACCGACGGGGCGAGCCAGACCTTCACCAAGACCTACGATTCCAGGGGCCGCCAGCGCGCGCTTTCCTTGGGATCAACCGTGCTGCTCCAATGGTTCTACGACGAAGGGGGCACGAGCGGCTACGGCCATCTCACCCGGGCGGACTCGTACATCAACGCCGATGGCACGGCGCAAGTGGAGGAGGCCTTCACCTATGACGGCCTGGGCGGGCGCCTCGGGCACGAGAGCCTCAGCCTGAACCTGCCCTCTCTGCCGCCCGCCACCTATACCGCGTCGTTGTCGTATGATCCGCAGGGTCAAGTGACGAACGAAACCGACGCGCGCGGCACCGCGTTCGCCTCCTATACCACAACCGAGTACCGCTACGGCTTGCCCTCCGTCAAGCGGTTCGGCAGCGCACAGGGACTAACGGACCGCTCGGGAGTCCAAGCGCTCAGCTATTGGCCCTCCGGCGCCATCGACGTTCTCACCTTCGACAACGGAACCACCACCACCTTCACCCAGGATACTGCCACGGGGCGGCTCGCCGAACTCAGATGGCAGGGCACCGGCAACTCGTGGGATTCCGGGGCGTACCAATACGATGGGATCGGCGAAGTGACCCGGATGGGTTCCGATTCCTTTTCCTACGATGTGACCGGACGGCTCACCGGTGCAACCATCTATCATCCGCACACCAACGGAACCTCTGCGGACTTCGGTTACACCTACGACCCCTACGGAAACCTCCAGACCGTGACCAGCTCCAGCGCTTCGTTCCCCAGCCTGACGACCTTCGGCGTGGACAGCTCCACGAACCACCTCACCTCGATCACAGGCCAGACCTACGCCCCCAGCTACGACGCCAACGGCAACATGACGAATGACGGGGTGAACACCCTGCAATACGACCAGCTCAATCGGGTCACCAGCCTGGGTCCGACCGGCGGGAGTAGCACGACCTATTATTACGACGCAGCGGGCGAGCGCGTCGCGGCGGTGAACGGGAACTCGCCAACCTACTTCTTCCGCATCGGCCCCCAAGTGCGCCTGCAAGAGAACTTCGCCAATGCAGGCACCCCCTCCCAGAGCTACGCCAAGACTTTCCTCTACGTGGGCGGCCACCTGGCCGCCTCCGAGGAGGGGAACGTCGCCGGAGGAGGGACCGGTAGCTATACGATCTCCGGCGCCGTCACGTTGAACGGCCCGGGCCTTCCTGGCGTGAGGGTGACGGCCGGTTCGGCCTCGGCCACGACACAGAGCGACGGGAGCTACACCCTGAGCGGCCTCGCCGCCGGCACCTACACGGTCACGCCGGCACTCTCGGGCTACACCTTCACGCCGGCGAGCCAGAGCGAGACGATCACGAATGCGAATATCACGACAGTCAACTTCACGGCGACGGCCTCTCCGAGCGGACACGCCATCAAGGGCACCGTCACTTTGAACGGCAGCGGGTTGGGCGGCGTCACCATCACGGTGACGCCCAATGTGCAGACCTACACGATCACGGCGTCGGCGGGTACGGGGGGCAGCATCAGCCCCAGCGGATCGGTACAGGTGGCCTCAGGAAGCAGCCAGACCTTCGCGATCACGCCCACCGGCGGATACCAGATCGCCTCGGTCATTGTGGATGGCGCTAACGTCGGCGCCGTCAGCACATACGCCTTCACCAACGTGACGGCGAACCACTCCATCAGCGCCTCATTCAGCCCGTCCACGGGGAGCTATAGCATCTCGGGGACCATTACCTACAATGGCGCAGGCCTCTCGGGCGTGACGGTGACAGCGGGTTCCGCCTCGACCACCACGAACAGCTCGGGCGCTTACACGCTCTCCGGCCTCTCCACCGGCACCTACACGGTCGCGCCGAGCCTGTCGGGGTACGCGTTCTCGCCTTCTAGCGCTTCCGAGACGATCAACAACGCCAACATCACGGGGGTCAACTTTACGGCCAGCGCTGTTGGCGGTGGAAGCTACAGCATTTCAGGAAGGGTCACCGTAACGTCAACACTCTTTGGCCGTATAGTTACGCGGGGGGTTCGTGGAGTCACGGTAAGGGCGGGAAGTGCTTCCGCCATCACGGACTTCCGGGGCAACTACACCATCTCCGGGCTGAGTAACGGCACCTACAGCGTAACAGCAGGTACGAACTACTCTCCCAGCAGCCAATCCGTGACCATCAACGGCGCCAGCGTAACGGGGGTGAACTTCACAAGTGAAGTCGGTACTAATGGGCCCGTAAGGGCCGAGGCGGTGCCAGAGACGTCGGTCATCACCAACCCCGACGGCAGCTACACCGTCTCAGGTCTCGCCGACGGCAGCTACACCGTGACCCCGAGCCTGTCGGGCTACACCTTCTCTCCCGCGAGCCAAACCAAGACGGTCAGTGGCGCCGACGTGACGGGGATCAACTTCACGGCGACGCCTCCCGCCTCGCTCACGGCCAGCGCCTACGCCTCGCCCACCACCGGCCCGGCTCCTTTAGCGGTCAGCTTCAGCGGATCGGCCACGGGCGGGACGGCCCCCTACGCCTACTCCTGGGCCTTCGGGGACGGCTCCAACTCCACCAGCCAGAATCCCAGCCACACCTACAGCTCAGTGGGGAACTACACGGCGGCGCTGACGGTGACCGACAGCACCTCGGCTACAGCCACCGCAACCGTGAACCTGAACGTTACGGCCCAGACCCTGACGGCCTATGCCTCCGGATCGCCCACCAGCGGAACGGCGCCCCTGACCGTGAGCTTCGGCGGATCGGCCACCGGGGGCACGCCACCCTACACCTACTCCTGGGCTTTCGGGGACGGCTCCACCTCCGCCAGCCAAAATCCCAGCCACACCTACACCGGCACGGGGACCTACGCGGCGGTTCTGACCGTGACCGACAGCGCCAGCCAGGCCGGCCAAGCGACGGTGACCATAACCGCGACCTCCGCGGTCACCTACAGCATCTCGGGAACGGTGACGATAACCGCGTGTGGCCAGCCCCTTTCCGGTGTGACCGTGAGCGCGGGTGCCGGAACGCCGGGGACCACCGATTCCGCCGGCAACTACACGATCACCGGGCTGCCCAACGGGACCTACACCCTCACGGCAAGCCTCGCCAGCT
>JBAWEQ010000243.1:0-22326 GCA_049591295.1 Acidobacteriota bacterium | reverse complement strand
ACCTGAACCTCGGGGGTGATGTCGGTCACGGGGGCCGACTTCTCCCGCAGGACCGGCGATCCATAGAGTTCAATCTTCCGAATGGCCATTCGATCGCGCTCCCCGTCTCTTGATCAGCGAGAGGGTCTGGTTGACTCTCTCCTGAAGCAGGACCTCAAGGTGCTCCACGGAGTCCGGGCAGGCATCCAGCGCCTGCCGCGTGGCGGGCCCGGGAAGCTCCAGCACCATGGACCGCTCGGACGCCGTCACGGTGGCGGTCCTCGGCACCCTCTTGAGGAAGGCCACTTCACCGATGATGTCCCCCGGAGCGAAGACCGCCAGGGGCATCTGCTCCTCCTCGATGGTGCCGCGCGCCGCCAGGCGGCCCCTCACCAGAATAAACAGCGAATCACCCGCCTCCCCTTCCCTGACCAGGAGGTCGCCCGGATCCAGGTTCCTCGGGATGGCCACCGAACCCAGGAGGCGGGCGTGTTCCCCATCCATCTCTGGAAAGAGCATCTGAATCCAGAACGGGCCGGCCTCGTCTGGCAGAGGCGCGGACCCTTCGAGGGTGTCGTCTGGAAGCGGCGCCTCCTCGATGGAGGACGCCCGATGGGGCTCGCCGGAGCCCCCCTCAGAGGGCGCGCCGAGGGCTGCGCCCCTGACTTCCGGCCCCGCGCCGGCGCCGGGGCCTTCCGGCTCCACGGTGACCTTCCGTTCCGGCTCCTGGGGCGGTCCGGCGGAGAGATCGAAGGAGAAGGCGGAGAGCTCTTCCGCCTTTTGTCCGCCGCCCTCCAGCTCCACCATGCGCCTCGCCAGGGCGGGATCTTCCGGGGCCAGACGCGCGGCCCGTCTCAGAAGGGCCAGCCCTTCCGACCGCCTGCCGCCCACGAGCCGGGCCTCCCCCTCGTCGCGGTAGAGCCGCGCCGCCTCCTCCCGGCGGCCTGCCCCCTCGTAGGCCTCCGCCAGGTGGACTTTCAGGGTCAGATCGAGGGGCTCCCTCTGGAGCTTGCGCTCCAGGAGTGACGCGGCCCGCTCGTAGCGGCCCTGCTTCAACAGGGCCAGCGGATCCTCCTCCCCTTTTCCCTTCCCGAACAAGGACATGCCGTCCTCCGCCTCCTGGAAGTCTACCGCACCAGCGCTCCACCCTCAAGCCGCACAACCGCGGACTTCCGTTGCGTTTCCGAACCGTCGTCTCTAGAATAGGGGCCTGCCGGAGGGTTCAAGATGCCAGAGTTCTACCCGTCCAATTTCGGGGGACTACCGCCCGCGCAATCCTCGCTGGAGACCTCCCGCTTCGTCATCCTGCCCATCCCCTACGAGGTGACGACCTCCTACGCCAAGGGGACCAAGTTCGGCCCCAGGGCCATCATCGAGGCCTCCAGGAACATGGAGCTCTACGACGAGGAGCTGGGGCTGGAGCCCTGCGAGGCGGGCATCTTCACCTCCGAGGACCTCCTGTTCCACGACATCAGCCCGAGGGCCATGGTGGATACCGTCAGGGAGGCGGTGCGCCACTACCTTTCCATGGGCAAATTCGTGGTGAGCCTGGGCGGCGAGCACAACCTGAGCTTCCCCTGCTTTCTGGCCCACCGGGAGGTCCACGGTGAGATCGGCGTGGTCCAGCTGGACGCCCACGCGGACTTGCGGGAGTCTTACGAGGGCACTCCCTTCAACCACGCCTGCGTCATGCGGCGCATCGTGGGGTGCAGCGCGGGCACCGCCCAGGTGGGCATCCGGTCCCTGTCACGGGAGGAGGCGGATTACCTCAAGGCCAAAGGCACGTGGCCCGTGGTCTGGGCGCGGGAGTGCCAGGAGGGCGACGGCTGGATGGACCGAGTCCTGGCGGCGCTCCCCCCGAAGATCTATCTGACCGTGGACGTGGATGGCTTCGACCCCTCCCTGGTTCCCTGTACGGGCACCCCCGAACCGGGAGGACTGCAGTGGTACCCAACCCTCCGATTCCTGCGCCGCCTGTGCCGCGAGCGCGAGGTCGTCGGGATGGACGTCATGGAGCTGGCACCCGACCGCGTGCACTTCGCCGCCGATTTCCTGGTGGCCCGACTCCTCTACAAGGTCGTGGGGTACCTCTCCGAGGCCTCCAGACCATGATGGAAGCGGCGCCCTCCGTCCATCTTTCCGTGGTGGTACCGGTCTACAACGAGCGGGAGAACCTGCCCCTCCTGCTGACGGAAGTCCGGCAGGCGCTCGATCCCCTGGGAGAGCCCTACGAGATCATCTGCATAGACGACGGCAGCACCGACGGCTCCCTCGACGTGCTCAAGGAGCTTGGCCCCATCCACCCCATGCTCCGGATCCTCGTCTTCGAGCAGAACGCCGGCCAGAGTGCGGCCTTCGCCGCCGGCTTTCGCGCCGCGCACGGGGACCGCATCGTCACCCTGGACGCGGACCTGCAAAATGATCCGGCGGACATCCCCCGCCTTCTCTCCGAACTGGACCGCTTCGACGCGGCCGTGGGCTGGCGGGTCAAGCGCTCCGATTCCCTCCTGAAGCGGATCAGCTCTCGCGTGGGGAACGGAGTGCGCAACTGGGCTACCGGGGAGGTGATCGCGGACACGGGATGCTCCCTGAAGGCCTTCCGGCGCGAGGCGCTGGCTCCCCTCAAGCTGTACAGAGGGCTCCACCGCTTTCTGCCCACGCTCATCCGGATGGAGGGCTTCTCGGTGACCCAGGTGAGGGTCAATCACCGTCCCAGGACCCATGGGAAGACCAAGTACGGGCTGCTTGATCGCCTCCGTGCGACGGTGCCGGACCTCCTGGTCGTCCGCTGGATGCAGTCGCGCCTGATCCGGACCAGCGTCAAGGAAGAGCTTGGGCCGTGGCCCTCCTGAGCTGGTCCCCCTTCTCGCCGGGGTACATCACTCGCTGTCTGCCTCTAGCTTCGTCCTTGATTCGCATCAGAGCACGGCGAGGGTATTCGACAAGAGCCAGCGTGCCGAAGCGGAGACGTTCCTCAAGGGCGGCCGCGGGCACCTGCTCCTCGTGAACGCCTTGGCCTGGGCCACGGGACCGCACCCGCGCGCGTCGATTCTCCTGGAGACTACGGTAGGCGACGAAAGCTACCTCTTGTTGGCCAGCCCGCACCCTCCCGGTGACCCGCCGCACCGGCTCCCGGGGGAGACGGCTTCCTCATCCCTGTGAGGGGAGGTGGCTCTTTACGGCGGCCAGAAGCCTGACCAGCGAAAAGGGCTTTTCGATGTAGTCCAGGGCGCCCGCTTCGATGGCGCTCCTGCGGTCCGCCTCCTGGCCTTTGGCCGAGAGCACCAGCACCGGCGGACGCCGTCGAAGCTTGGCCATCTCTCCGAGCACGGCAAAGCCGTCCATGCCCGGCATGCGCAGATCCAGAAGGAGAAGATCGGCGGGCTCCTGCCGGAGCTGGGCCAGGAGTTCCGCGCCGCTCTCCGCGGTGCCCACTGAATAGCCCTCCTTCTCCAGGATGAAGCGGATCATCTCGAGTATGTCCGGCGTGTCGTCGCAGACCAGGATCCTGGCCACCTGGCGCCTCCCAGAGAAGATGCCCGGCCGGTCACCTCACGGTCGGAATTCGGCCGGCGTTCCGTCCACGAAGTCCCTCAACTCCCGCCACGTTGCGATCGGAACCCTCTCCCTGGCCAGATCGACGAGCCGATAGAGGATCCGTCCCGCTGCCCGCGCGTCGTCCAGGGCCCGATGCCGCGAGGAAAACTCGTAACCGAACCGCTCCGCCAGCGCGTCCAGGCCCCGTCCTTCCTCCCTCGGAATGAGCCTCCGAGCGAAGCGGAGCGTGCAGAAGGCGGGTTCCCGCAACTGCTCCCCGCGGTCGAGGCGCTCGATCTCCTGACAGAGCACGCGCCGATCGAAGGCCAGATTGTGCGCCACGAGCACCCGGCCGCGCAGCCTCTGCGCCAGTTCGGGCCAGACGGCGCCGAAGGTGGGCCGGCCCGCCAGGTCAGCCGACGCGATTCCCGTCAGGCGCTGGACGAACGGCGCCACGGGAGTCCCCGGATCCAGGAGGGCCTCGAAGGCTTCGACTTCCTCTCCGCCCTCGAAGCAGGCCACGCCGATCTCGATGGCCCTCTCGGGCGCCATCCCGTTCGTCTCGAAATCCACCACCGCGAAGGGGACCCTCTCCACCTCCTCGGTCTCGAAGGGATCGGGGCGGGGGGCCAGCCTCACCACGCCGTCTCGCACCTCAAAGCGCCGGTCCCTGGCGAGGAGAGCGCCCAGGACTTGGCCTCCGAGTCCGGCGTCCTGTGTGTGGAGGAAGAGGCAAGCCAGCCCCTCCAGCCCGCACGCCGCCCCCTTCTCCTGGAGGTGCCGGTGGAGGCGCTCCAGAAACCCCTGGGGCTCTCCGGTGCTCATGCGTTGGATTCCCAAAGGCTCGACACCGGAAGAATGTCCACGTCGCGGTCCGTC
The DNA here is from genome assembly GCA_049591295.1 of Acidobacteriota bacterium. Taxonomy (GTDB): domain Bacteria; phylum Acidobacteriota; class UBA4820; order UBA4820; family DSQY01; genus DTPS01. The sequence goes on along the minus strand of JBAWEQ010000243.1, from coordinate 17,931 downwards.
CATCGGGCCATCCGGCCGAGCTCACCACCGGGGGAGAGGTCCAGGAGACGCCGAACGCCGAGCGCCCTGAGGCCAGCCACGGCGGCCACCCAGTCCGTGGGTGAGGAGAGGGCCTCCGCGACCTCCTTGCGGAACTCCCTGCCGGCGTGAATCACGTGCCCATCTCGCGGCGAGATGATCGGCCAGAGAGGATCAGCCGCCGGAACCCCCTGCCACCAGGGAGTCGCCTCGGAGCGGGCTCTCTCCACGTAGCGCGTATGAAGAGGGACGTCCAACGGGAGGAGGCGCACGTCCATCACCCGGCTCTTCAGGCGTTCCGTGGCCTGTTCGACGGCACTCCTGGGCCCCGCGAAAACCACCTGCTTGGGGTTGTTGACGTTGGCCACGGCCACCTCGCTCACGCCCCAGCGGTCGAGCAGGGACTCGACCTCGGCGCGCGAGAGGCCCGTTTCAGAGGCCAGCGCGAACCTGCCGGGAGGAAAGTCCCTTCCGTTGGCGGCGTTCACCCTCTCCAGCCATTCCAGGACGGCCGAGGCCTTGACGCAGCGCGCGAAAAGGCCGGCCGCGTAAAAGCCGAGAGAGTAGCCGGCCACCGCCTCGGGTGGACCGAAGCGAGAAAGAGCCACCTCCGCGCAGAGGGCGCCGTAGAGAACCATGGCCGCGGGGGCGATGAAGCGCTCTCCCAGCTCTTCGGCCGGGGCCTGCGTGACCCAGTAGCGAAACCGTCCGCCCGTGAGGCCGTCGAACCCTCCCGCCAAGCGCTCGAAAACCTCATCGCCCGCGAGAGGAAGGGCCATGCCGGGTCGCTCGGAGAGCTGCCCGGGCATCAGTATGGCGTAGGGGCCATTATTCCAGATCAAATTGACTCCCACCGGGAAGCATATTACCATGCGCGCAGGGAGGAGTCGGAATGGCCCCGTTCGAGACGCAGTTGGCGCAGCTGCCCATCCTCCAGGGGCTGGAACCGGACGAGTTCGCCCTGGTCACCGGCCGGTTCGTCAGAGAACAGTTCCCTAGGGGATCCCGCATCCTCGAGGAGGGCTACGGCGGCCTGAAGCTGTTCGTCATGCTGGAGGGCAGGATCAGGGTCTACCGCACGATGGGTGACACACCCATCGTCATCACTACCCTCGAACCCCCGGAGACCTTCGGGGAGATCAGCATCATCGACGGGAATCCCATCTCCGCAACGGTGGAGGCAGAGTCGGACGTGGTGGTCCTGACGCTGAGCCGCGAGGACTTCTACGAGATCGTCCAGACCTCGTGCGTCCTGCAGGCCAAGCTTTACGGCAACCTGCTTCGGACCCTGTGCCAGCGCCTCCGGACCACAACCAACCAGGTCCACGACTACTTCGCGATCAACAAGGCCCTGTGCGAAAACGAAAGCTTCCGGCAGTTCTACAAGCTCTTCACCACTTGATGCCCGGCGGCAAGGGCCTCAAGCTGGCGCTCTGGTTCCTCTTGGCCGGAGTAGTGGCGGGGATATCGGCGGGCCTGTATGTCACCCGCAACATCCCCGAGGTGGACAGCCTCCAGTTCACCACCCCAAGCCTCATGACGCGGATCTACAGCCGGGACGGCCAGGTACTCCAGGAGTACGGGGCCGAGAAGAGGACCCTGGTCCACTTCGCCGATATCTCCCCCAACTTCATCCACGCGCTGCTCGCCGTAGAGGATTCGGACTTCTACCACCACCACGGCATCTCGATCCGCGGAACGATCAGGGCCGCCCTGCAGGACCTGCTGCACGGGAGCCCCGGCCAGGGAGGGAGCACCCTGACGCAGCAGCTGGCCCGGCAATACTTCCTCACGCCGGAAAAGACCATCTCCCGCAAAATTCGCGAGGCCATCCTGGCTATCAACATCGAGAGGCACTACAGCAAGGAGCAGATCCTCGAGATGTACTCCAATAAGGTCTGCTTCGGCTACGGCTATTACGGGGTGGAGGCCAGCTCACGGTTCTACTTCAACAAGAAGGCCAAGGACCTCACCATTCCCGAGGCCGCCTTGCTGGCCGGCCTCATCCAGCGCCCGGGCTATTACGCCCCCCTTAGCCATCCCGACCGCGCGCTGGCTCGCCGCAACGCCGTTCTCCTGCGGATGCTGCAGACCAAGTACCTCACGCGGAGCCAGTACGAACAGTACGTGCATGCGCCGCTGGGCCTATCGCCGGGCTCGGCGGAACGCGAGAGCCGGGCCCCGTACGTCACCGAGCGCATCCGCATGTACTGCGAGGAGAAATACGGTGAGGAGGCCCTCTACGAGAAAGGCCTCCAGGTGTACACGACCATCGATCCCGCGCTGCAAGCTCAGGCGCAGCGGGCCGTGGTGGACGGCCTCCACTCCTACACCAACCGCCACGGCTACAAGGGGCCGCGTCGGGGGAACGGTGCCCCGCCGGAGTACACGGGCAGCGAGTTCGAGAAGGACGGCCGCTACTGGGCCACCGTCCAGACCGTCAGCGCCGGGGACGTGGTGGCGCGAATGGGCCAGACCGAGGTCACCCTCACGCCCAAGAACTGGCCCTGGGCGCCGCAACTGGTCGCCGGCCGGACCTTCCGCGAAGGCGACCGCATCCTGCTCCACGTCACCGAGCCCGGCCCGCCCCCCGAGTTCGAACTGGACCAGGAGCCCAGGGCCCAGGCAGCCCTCATCGCCATGGACCCGCACACGGGCGAAGTCCTCGCCCTGGTGGGCGGCTACGACTTTTCGCAGTCCATGTACAACCGGGCAATCCAGGCCATGAGGCAGACCGGCTCCGCCGTCAAGCCCATCATTTACGCGACGGCCCTTGGACTCGGCAGGACGCTGGCGGACCAGGTCATCGACGAACCCACCCTCTTTCTGACGGGACGCGAACACGCGGACCAGCTCTGCACCGAAGGCTATATCCCACGGGATTTCGACCCGGACTATTTCGGCCTCATCACCTACAGGACCGCCCTCGAGCACTCGGTCAACATCGCCGCCGTCCACATCCTCAACCAGATCGGCTACCAGCGGGTCATCGACGCGGCAAGGCGCCTCCACATCACCTCGACCCTCGAACCCTACCCCTCCATGGCGCTGGGCGCCTTCGAGATCAGCCTGTGGGAGCTCACGGGGGCCTACACGGCCCTGGACAACAACGGCATCTGGGAACAGCCCCGCTTCATGAACCGCATCGCGGACCGTGACGGCAGGACCCTGGAGGAGGTCCGCTCCCTCGCCCAGCCCGTCTTCACCCCCGAGGTCAGCTACCTCATGATCCAGGCCATGAAGGGCGTCCTCAAGGAGGGAACGGCCGCCTCGGCGGCGGACATGAAGGGGAATTTCGCCGGCAAAACCGGCACAACGGACAAGTACACCGACGGCTGGTTCATCGGCTTCAACCCCGCGATTCTTTGCGGCGTCTGGGTCGGCAAGGATGACCACAAATCCCTGGGAAACCTGGAGACGGGCGCCCGGGTAGCCCTCCCCATCTGGAGGCAGTTCATGGAGAAGGCCACCGCCGGGCAGCAGGATCTGGACTGGGTCCAACCTCCCGACATCGTGACCGTTCCGATCGACGCGCAGACCGGCCTTCGCTCCGGCGCAGGCACCGCGTGCAGCAAGGTGATCGACGAGTATTTCCTGCAGGGGACCGAGCCCCAGGCCAGCTGCGGCCCGAAGGACCATCTCCGGGTCAAGCTCCCCTACTTCCTCCAGCGCTATCCCATCACCGACGGCCTCGCCGTCGTCATTCCCCAATCCGACCTCCAGGCCTGGCTCTCGGATTACCCGGCGGTCATCTCCCTCAAGGGCAGCAATGCCTTGCTCGTCTCCTGGGGCGGCGCTACATTCACGGTGAAGCTGGAGATCGGGCCGCCTCGCGAAGGTCCCGTCCCGCAGGCCGTCATGCCCGGTCTCCCCCATGAAGGGGACGTGGCCTGCCGTGCCGTCACCGAGTACATCACGCAAGACCATTGACGTGGGGCAGAGGGCCGTCCTCTGGCATGCGGGCGAGTCGGGACGGGTGGTCTGCGATCTGTGCGCCCACCGCTGCACGATCCTCCCTGGGCGTCCGGGCATCTGCCAGGTGAGGGTGAACGTGGAAGGCGAGCTGCGCACCCTCTGCCACAACCGCCTCATCGCGGCCCACGTGGATCCCATCGAGAAGAAGCCCTTCTTCCATTTCCTGCCCGGCACGCGCTCCTACTCCATCGCGACCGTGGGCTGCAACTTCCGGTGCCGCTACTGCCAGAACTGGCAGATCAGCCAGGCCGTGCGAGAATTCAAGGAGACGGAGGGAACACAGACCGCTCCTGAGAAGGTGGTGGCCGCGGCCATCAGCCAGGCCTGCGACTCCATCGCCTACACCTACACCGAGCCGACCATCTTCTTCGAGACGTGCGAGAGCGTGGGCCTGCTGGCCCGCGGGGCGGGACTTCGCAACCTCTTCGTGACGAACGGCTACCTGACCCGCGAGGCCGTCGCCAGGGCCTCCACCTTTCTGGACGCCGCCAACGTGGACCTCAAAGGGTTCGACGACGGCCGCTACCGCCGCGTGTGCGGCGCCACCCTCAAGGGGGTCCTGGAGGGGCTGGAGCTGCTCCTGGCCGCCGGGGTCTGGGTCGAAGTCACGACGCTCGTCGTGCCGGGCGTGAACGACTCCGATCAGGAGCTGCGCTCCATAGCCAGCCACCTGGCGGGTCTTCGACGCTCCATCCCCTGGCACATCTCCCGGTTCCATCCGGACTATAAGATGCTGGAGGAGACGGCGACTCCCGTCGCCACCCTGGAGCGCGCGTACGCCCTCGGCCGCGAGGCGGGGCTCGATTACGTCTACGTGGGCAACGTACCCGGGCACCCCGGCGAGAGCACCTTCTGCCCGAATTGTGCGACAATGGTCATTACCCGGGAGGGCTTCACGTTGTCTTCCCGGCACATGCGAAACGGCGCTTGCAGCCGGTGTGGCGCTCTCGTTGCCGGCGTCTTTTCGGACTGAAGGAGAGCCTCGGATGGCGTTCAACACCAATCGGCAGGATGGCGACCCCGTCGCCGACATCAACGTCACGCCCCTGGTGGACGTGATGCTCGTGCTCCTCGTCATCTTCATGATCACCACGCCCCTGTTCGAGCGCGGAATCGACGTCAACCTCCCGCAGACCGTCACGAGCAACATCAGCGGGCAGGAGAGGGTGATCCTCACCATACCGAAGGACAAGAACTACGTCTATTTCAACAGCCAGCCCGTGAACCGCAACCTCATGAAGAGCTATCTGGAGCAGATCTTCAAGAATCGGCGCGACAAGACGGTCTACCTCTTTGCGGATCAGAGCGTGCCCTACGGTGAGGTGCTCTCCGTCATGGACGAGGTGAAGCAGGCCGGCATCGAAACCGTCGGCCTGGCCACCGAGCCACCAAGCCACAAGCATTAACGGAGCGGGGCTCGCGGGAGGCCGTGCCATGCGACCGGAGGGAACGGGAAGTTCCAAGGGCGAGAGGCCTCCTTCCTCCACCGGTTCGGCCGCCAACCGCCGCAGGGCCGCCGGACGTCCGCCGCTCCAACCGCGACAGCCCATCCTCTCGAACCTCAGGCCACTCAGGAGCAGGTCCGATTCCATCCTGCCCGTGGCTCTCATCCTCTCGGTTGTCGCCCACTTCGTCGCCTTCGCCCTGGTCCTGACCCAGGTACCGTCCTCCCACAAGCCGCCCTTCAACGCACCGGTCGTGGTCAGGCTCATCGAGCTGCCTAAGGGAGTGGGCGGGGAGACCGAGGGCACCCGCGGCAAGACCGAGGTGAGCCCCCCCCCGAAGGTGACCGAGCCCCCTCCGCGCCAGGAGAAGCCCAAGACCACCCTTCCCGGCAAGGCCCCGCCGCCGCCCAAGGAAGGCGCATCGGTCGTCCGGTCCGAGAAGCCAGGGAAGGCCCTGGGCCTGGGCCACGGCGGACAATCCGGGCTGGGCGGCAAGGCGGAGGGGCTGATCCTGGACGAGCCGACCTTCCAGTACGCCTGGTACAAGGCGCGGCTGGAGGACACCCTCAAGGCCAATTGGAGGAAGCCCGTCCTCAATAACACCAAGACGATTTCCGCCTCGGTCCACTTCATGATCCTGGCCAACGGAACCGTGCAGGGGGTCCAGCTCGTCTCGCCCTCGGGCATCGCGCAGTTCGACCAGTCCGTGCTCAGGGCGGTCTACAGCTCCGTCCCCTTTCCCCATTTCCCCCCGCAGTACACCGACCCCCAGCTCGGGGTCCTCTACACCTTCGAGCTCCTGCCCGAGGGCCAGAACCCCTGAAGGGAGCGGACCCCGTGCCGAAGCCCCCGCCCATGGAAGTCCGCCCCATAGGGATCGTCCGATCCGCGCTGAAGACGCGCGACGAGGCACCCCGGCAGGGCCGCGAGGGGGCGCCCGACGCCTGGCTGGAGATCGCCGCCGCCTTTCGCGAGGGACTGGAGGGAATCCTGCCCGGCACCGAGGTCCTGCTCCTGACGTGGTTTCACCTGGCCAGCCGGGAGCCCCTGAAGGTCCACCGCCGCCGGCACACGGGACAGCCCCCGTGCGGGGTCTTCTCCACCCGCTCGCCGGACCGCCCCAACCCCATCGGCCTGCACCGTGTCACCGTCCTGGACGTGGATCCGGGCCGGGGCCTCCACGTCGCCCCCCTCGATGCCCTGGACGGCACGCCCCTGCTGGACATCAAGCCCGTCCTCTCGCCCGACCGCGAGGAGTGACGGCGGGCCCTCTCCACCTCGGCCGTACACCACCCGTCCGCAACGGGACCTCCGCACGCACACCTTGCGGCCCCGCCTTTCATCGGGTATTCTCGTCCGCATGGCCCGCTTCAGCGAGCTCCTGAGGACGAAGAGCCTGGACGCCATCCTAGCCGATGCCGCGCGGGGCACCGACCACCTCAAGCGCGTCCTCGGCGCCTTCGACCTCACCCTGCTGGGAATCGGCGGCGTGATCGGCGCCGGAATCTTCGCCCTGGTGGGTACCGCGGCGGCGGGTGACGCGGCCCGGCCGGGCGCGGGACCGGCCCTGGTGGTCTCCTTCCTCCTCACGGGCATCGCCTGCGCCTTTTGCGGCCTCTGCTACGCCGAGTTCGCCAGCCTGGTCCCCATTTCGGGAAGCGCCTACACCTACGCCTATGCCACCCTGGGCGAGCTGATCGCCTGGATCATCGGCTGGGACCTGATCCTCGAGTACGCCGTGGGCAACGTGGCCGTGGCCGTCTCCTGGTCGGGCTACTTCTGCGAGCTCCTGAGGGGCTTCGGCATCGAGTTCCCCCGGTGGCTGGCTACCGATCTGAGGACCGCGATCCACTCCCCCGAGATCCTCCACAGCGCGCCCCACGTCTTCGGGGTGCCCATCATCTTCAACCTCCCAGCCTTCTCCATCGTCACTGCCCTCACCACTCTGCTCGTCATCGGCATCAAGGAGAGCGCGCGGTTCAACGGCGTCATGGTGGGAATCAAGCTCTTGGTGCTCGCCTTCTTCGTGGTGGTGGGCCTCACCTACGTCAAGCCGGCCAACTGGACCCCCTTCGCGCCCAACGGTTGGGCCGGCGTCCAGGCGGGCGCGGCCGTGATCTTTTTCGCCTACATCGGGTTCGACGCCGTCTCCACGGCGGCGGAGGAGTGCAGAAACCCCACCCGCGATATGCCCATCGGCATCCTGGGCTCGCTGGCGATCTGCACCGTGATCTATGTCGTCGTGGCCGCGGTCCTCACGGGCATGGTCCCGTGGAACCACCTGAACACGGCCGAGCCCCTCTCGGTGGCCATGCGGGTGGTGCACAAGGACTGGGCCGCGGGGATCGTGGCCTTCGGGTCGGTGGTGGCCCACACGGCTGTGCTTCTGGTGTTCCAGCTCGGCCAGCCGAGGATCTTCTTCTCCATGTCGCGCGACGGGCTCCTGCCCCGTTCCTTTTCCAAGGTCCACCCGCGCTTCAAGACCCCCTACGTGACCACGATTCTCTCGGGGGCCTTCGTGGCGCTGGCCTCCTCCATGGCGAGCCTGGATGAGATGGCCGACCTCTGCAACATCGGCACCCTGTCCGCTTTCATCCTCGTCTGCGCCGGGGTCATCGTGCTGCACTACCGCGAGCCGCTCCGCCCCCGCCCCTTCAAGACCCCCCTCGTGCCCCTCGTGCCCCTGCTGGGCATCGGCTTCTGTCTCTACCTCATGCTGGGTCTTCCCACCTTGGCCTGGATCCGCTTCGCCGTCTGGCTCGTGGTGGGGCTGGTCCTTTACTACGCGTACGGGTTCACCCACAGCAGGCTCGCCGCACGGTCCACGTGACCTTCGATGCAGGGCCGACCAAGAAGGGAGGAGGGCCGTCGCGGTGACGGCCCTCGGAGGAGGGGGAGGTATGAGATCGAGATCCAGAGTATGGGGGACGGTTCCAAAGGGCATTTTGCGGATTCATATCGATTTTGAAACATGGGCCGTCCGCCTCGTCTGGTGTCGATTCAACCGCCGTTGCGCGGCCATGGCGTCTTTCGGTCCCGCCTGGGATAGACTGTCTGGAGAGGCGCCGGCTTGAATTTGTCCGGCTCAGGCCTGTACATTGGTTCCAGACGAGAGGTTAGGGAGAGACGCGATGCCGATGACCTATCCCACGAGGCGGTTCCCGCGGATCCGTTCGGAGAACGCCATCCTCGTGAAGAGACTCGGCCCCGAGGACCACGAGGGGTTCGCCAAGACCCGCACTCTCAGCCCGGGAGGCTGCTCCTTCGTGAACAGCGAATCCATGGGGGAGGGTTCGGTCATCGAACTCCTCATGCACGTGCACGGCCAGGTGATCCGGGCCGTCGGAAGGGTGATCTACGAATCGGCACGGGAGGACGGCACCTATGAGATCGGGGTCGAATTCGGGTCCCTGGGCACCCAGGACCGGGCCATCCTCGAGCGCCTGTTCGGCAGCGAGGGGACCGTCCTCTCGCACGGCTAGTCGCCCCCACGGCTCCATCCAGGTCCCGCCCCTCGGATATCCTGGTGGGGGCGACGCCTTACTCTGGCGTTTCTCCCGCCCGGGGGCCGTACTGCCTTCTTCCTGCCGGGCCCGGAGGGCGAGAAGGGATCCGCGCGGGACGATGGGGGGCTCCACCGAGTGAAGACGACACGACCGGTTCTCATCTGCCTCTTGCTCCTGTTGCCCGCCCTCATGAACGCCGCGGCCCAGGCGCCGCCCTCCGACGACTATCTGAGCGGATACGTCACCGCCATTCTCCAGCGCGAACTCAAGCTGCCCCAATCCTCCTTCTCCGTCGGCGTCCGCGACGGCATCGTCACGGTTGAGCTGCCCGGCGCGGACGGCGAGCTCCAGTCGAGGGTCTGGTCGGCGCTCCGCGGAGTGCAGGGCATCTCCGGCCTCCGCGTGCAGGCCACTCCCCCGACCCAGCCGCCCCCCACGGCGGAGGAACTGCCGGGGACCTCTCCCGCCGCTCAGGCCATTCCCAAGGGTCGCGCCTATCCCGAGGGCGACGTCTTCCGCCCCCTCCTGGCGGACCCCAAGCAGCCGCAGTTCTTCGTGAGCATGATGCACTTCCACTCCAGCGAGCCGGTGGACGCATTCAGCCGCACCATCACCATGGCCTCCGTCGGCTACGGCGGAACCTTCGGCTTGTACCGCCGTCCCACCGCAGACGGCCGCGGGGCTTACCAGATCGGCCTGGATGGGGCTCTCTTTGCGCAGTTCAACATGGGCGCCCCCTCCCACGACCTCATCAACGCCGACTACACGGTGGGAATCCCCTTCACCTTCCGCGAGGGTCCCTTCTCCATGAGGCTGCGCCTGTACCACCAGAGCTCGCATCTCGGGGACGAGTACCTTCTCCGATTCCACCCCAAGCGCGTCAACCTCAGCTACGAGGCGGCCGACCTTCTGCTGGCCAGGGATTGGGGGCCGTTCAGGGGCTACGTGGGAGGAGAGTACCGCGTGGACAGGGACCCCTCCACGCTCCGTCCGGGCCTGGCCCACTGGGGACTGGAGTACAGGGGCGCCAGCGACCTCTTCGACACGGCCCGGTTGGTGGCCGGGCTGGACGTCAAGCACGACCAGCAGGACGCCTGGAATCCGAGCGCCAGCCTGCGCGTGGGGTTGGAGTTCGGCTCCCCCTCCCGGGACAAGAGACGCCTCCGCGTCTTCCTGGAGGGTTACGACGGCCATTCACCGTACGGGCAGTTCTATCAGGACAAGGTGGACTACTTCGGCGTAGCCGTGACCTTCAATTTCTGAGGGGGTAGTCGCACTCAAAAGCTGACCGGGCGCCGGTGGGCCCGAGTCATGGAAGGCGCGCCCGCCGCGCCGGCGCCTATTCCCGGTGAAAGCCTAGATCGGCCGGGTTCACCCGTCCCCGCACGTGCTGGAGCCGTCCTCCCCCCGACTCGAAGGCCCTGCGCTCTCTGGCCACGGCTTCGGCGGCGCGCGCGAGCTCCGGATCTTCGGCCCTCTTTTCCCGGCTCACGTGGCCCTTCGACCAGTAGTCCAGCACGAGGGCGCTGTCCCCGCACACGAGCTTCACGCCGAGGGCCCTCGCCACCTGGATGGCATAGAGGCAGCCCATTAGCTCACCGTAGTTGTTCGTCGCTCCCCTGGGCATGAACGCCGTTCCGCGGGACGTCAGGCGCTCCTCGGGTACCACCAGGTGGAGAACCGGAAGGCCGTCCCTGTCGGTGACGTTCACCTCCACCCCCTCGCCGCGGCCCGTCCCCGAATCGAAGAAGACCGCCTGGGCCGGAAGCGCCGAGCGCTCCCCCTCCGCCCGCTGCTCCTTGTGCTCGTAGAGGGCACCCGCACTGAGCCAGGCCTCCGCCTCGGCACGCGTGGCGAATCCCCGATAGCGCGCCCGACGCCCCCGCACCTTCGACTCGCACTCCGTCCATGAGGTGACGATCCCGCGCTCGCCGCCGAGGTCAAAGGCATAGAACTTTTTGAGCGGCCTGCCACCCATCGCGCCCTCCCCGAAGGCCCAGAAGTCTAGCACGCCCGTGCGCCGGTTGCCTCGCGCACCGCAGGAATGTACTGTTAAGGCACTGCGGGGGGGAAGGGATGCGAGGGCCCACCGGAGGGGAGATCCGCACTACCGACCAGCGCCAAGCCCACTTGCGCTACAACATGGCCGTCCAGACAAACCGCGCCGTGGTGTACACCTTTGCGGTGCTGGTGGGCCTGTTGTTCGTCCACGTCGAGGTCCTCCGCTCCCATTACCTCGATGTTCTCTCGGTCCTCTTCCTGGCCAATCTGAGCGCCTTGGTGCTGTGGCTCTTCTACCGCTTCCAGCTCTCGCGGAGCGGCCCTCCCCGAAACCTGCACTTTCTCTGGATCCTCTGCGACGGCCTGCTCGTGACCTGGGGCGTTCACGTCACGGGCGACCTCCACAGCCCGTGGTTTCCGTGGTATCTCGCCAACATCAGCGGCGCCGCCTTCGTGGTCAATCAGTGGTGGGGCTTCGGCGCCGTCTTCATCGACACCCTCTGTTACGTGCTCCTGCTGGTGGCCGTCGGTGACATCCGGGGGCTGGACTCCAACCTGACCCAGGTCCTCTTCCGCATGGCCTCCCTCTACGGCGCCTCCTTCTTCTTCCTCCGAGGCGCCTCGGACCTCCAGAAGAAGCGCGCCACCATCAAGCAGTTGAAGGAGGCGGAGAGCCGCAAGGTGGAGGAGTTGACGCGCCTGACCGTGGCTCTGGATCAGCGGACGCGGGAGCTGGCCGAGGCCAACCAGAAGACTCTCCAGGCCGATCGGATGAAGAGCCAGTTCCTGGCCAACATGAGCCACGAGCTCCGCACGCCGCTGAACTCCATCATCGGGTTCTCCGAGGTGCTCGTGTCGCGCCTGGAAGGACAGATCACCGGCCAGTACCTCCAATTCCTCGGGAACATAAGGGACTCCGGCCATCACCTGCTGGGCATCATCAACGACATCCTGGACCTCTCCAAGGTGGAGGCCGGAAAGATGGAGGTCAACCACGAGCCCCTCTCCATGAACGCCGCCGTGGCCGGCGTGCTCACGGTCATGAAGGGCCTGGCCGCGCAGCGCAGGATCCACTTCGCCAACGAGCTTCCCGAGGGATTGCCCCTGCTCGAGGCCGACCCCGTCAAGGTCAAGCAGATCCTCTACAACCTGCTCTCCAACGCCGTCAAGTTCTCCCACGAGGGCGGCACGGTCGCTCTGAGGGGAAGGCACCTGCCGGCATCGCAATCCCCCCTGGCCTGCGAGTCCATCGAGATCCGCGTCGAAGACGGGGGCCTCGGCATCCCCATCGAGGAGCAGGACGCGGTGTTCCAGGAATTCCACCAGGTGGACGGGACCCTCACGCGGCGGTTCGGGGGCACGGGCCTAGGGCTCGCGCTGACGCGCCGTTTCGTGGAGCTCCACGGCGGGACCATCGCCCTGACGAGCCGCCCGGGCGAAGGCAGCACCTTCACCGTCACGCTCCCGATCCGCCGCCGGGATGCGGCCGGGACCGATGCCCCGGCGGTCGTGGAGGCGGGGCCCGTCCTCTCGGGACGCCCCAGGGTCCTCGTGGTGGAGGACGACCCCTCGACCTTCGAGGCCATCGCGCGAACCCTGGCCGAGGACGGCTTCGACGCCGTCCGCGCCAGGACCGGCGAGGAGGCCCTCCACCTGGCGCGCAGCCAGAAGCCCGCCGCCGTAACGCTGGACATAATCCTGCCCTCCATGGACGGGTGGGCGGTGCTCAAGGACCTGAAGGGCGATCCCCAGACCTCGGCCCTTCCCGTGATCATCCTCTCGGTCCAGGACAACCGTGAGCTGGGCCTGGCCCTCGGCGCGGACGACTACTTCCTCAAGCCCGTGGACCCCGCGGACCTGGTGCGCAGGCTCCGGGAGCTGGTCCGCCCCGGAGCCGCCCTCAAACCGAGGATCCTCGTGATCGACGACGACCGTCAGTTCCAGGATCTGGTCGAGCAGAGCATCGAGCCCGCGGTCTACGATCTGGTGCGCGCGCTCACGGGGAAGGACGGCATCGAGCGGGCGCGTCTGGCCCGGCCCGATCTGATCATCTTGGATCTCATGATGGAGGGGATGGACGGGTTCGAGGTCGCCACGCACCTCAATTCGGATCCGTCCACCCGGCGCATTCCCATCCTCGTCCTGACGGCCAAGGAACTGACCCGGGAGGACCGCGAACGCTTGAAGGGCAAGATCGAGGCGCTCCTGCGGAAGGGCGGCCAGGACCTGGCGGGGCTGAACGCCGTCATCCGGGATTTGGTGCGGCGGCGGCAGGAGGCGGAAGATGCGGCCACCTAAACGCGTTCTGATCATCGAGGATAACGCGCACAACCTCGAGCTGGCGACGTTTCTCCTGGAGGAAGGCGGCGTGGCAGTCCTGAGCGCGACCGATGCAGAGCAGGCGCGGGCCGTCCTGGCGGGAGGCGTGCCCGACCTGATCCTGATGGACATGCACCTTCCCGGAACCGACGGCCTGGCCCTCTTGGCCGAGCTGCGCACCGATCCGCGATTGGCGCCCGTTCCCGTGGTGGCCCTCACGGCCTACGCCATGCGCGGGGACCGGGAGCGGTTTTTGCGCGCCGGGTGCGACGGCTACCTCTCCAAACCCATCGACGTCGCCTCCTTCGTCTCGCAGGTCCTGGGTTTCATCGCCGCCGGCCGCCTTCCCGGTCCCGCGGGAGAGGGCGGCCATGTCTGACTTCAGCTCCCTAGCCCCGCCGGGGTCCAGGATCCTCGCCGTGGACGATCAGCGTGAGAACCTCGATCTTCTGGAGACGATTCTCGAAGCGGAGGGGTACCGCGTCACTCCGGTGGAGAACGGCCCGGCGGCCCTCCGTTCGGTGGAGGCCGAATCTACCGACTGCGTCATACTCGACGTCATGATGCCCGAAATGGACGGCTTCGAGGTCTGCCGGCGCCTCAAGGGGAACCCTCGGTCCCACTTCATCCCCGTCCTCATGCTCACCTCCCTTTCCGAGGTGAAGCACAAGGTGCGAGGCCTGGACGCCGGGGCGGACGATTTCCTCAACAAGCCCATCCTCCGGGAGGAACTCCTGATGCGGGTCCGCTCGCTGGTGCGCATCAAGAGGCTCCGCGACGAGTTGGACACCACGGAAACCATCATCGTCTCCATGGTGCAGGCCCTTGAGAGCAAGGACCCGCTCACGGGCGGGCACTCGCAGCGCGTGGCGGCCAACGCCGCCCGCCTGGCCACCCGCCTCAACCTCGCGCCGGAACGCCGGGAGCTGATCGCCAAGAGCGCGATCCTCCACGACATCGGAAAGATCGGCCTGCCGGATCACCTCCTCTGGCCCGATGGCCCGCTCTCGCGCCACCAGGTGGCCGCCTTCCAGAGGCACGCCGAAATAGGGGAGCAGATCCTCGCCCCCTTCCTCTCTTTCGCCGGCATCCGAGCCCTCGTGCGGCACCACCACGAGCGTCTTGACGGCTCGGGCTACCCGGACCGCTTGGCGGGCCACGACTTCACGGTGGAGACCGAGGTGGTGGCCCTCGCCAACCAGTTCGACGAGCTCTGCTGCGCCTACCCGGCCAACCGGGAGGCGCCCCTCGCCGGGCTCCGCGAGGCGGCGGCGGGGGGAGCATTCCACGGGGACCTCGTGGAGGAGTTCCTGGCCGACGCCCCCATCCGCCCCGAGGGCCCATCCGCGCCGCCCCTCCTGGACGAACTGATCCCGCCGTCGGTGCCCCGGCCCAAAGGCACTCTCCTCCTCTGCGGCGGGTTCGCCGGCCACGCCGGCTACCTGCAGGTGCTCCTGGCCGACGCCGGTCACGTCGTGGAGGAGGCCGCGGAACTGGACGCCCTGGATTCTGCCATCGAGAGGGTCAGGCCCGACCTGCTCCTCCTGGACGCCACCTCCGGGAACGGCACGGGCTACTCTCTCTGCCGGCGCCTCAAGGACCGGGCTCAGACCGAGTTCCTGCCGGTCATCCTCATGACGCCGCCGCTGGAGGGAGAGGACCGCCAGCGCTGCGTGGCCTCCGGAGCCGACGACTACCTGCCCCTCCCCCTGCACCGGCTCGAACTGCTGGCCCGCATCCAGTCACTCCTGCGGCTGAGGCTCTACTTCAGGAATCTCGAAGAGCACCAGAGCGTCATCCTGGCCCTGGCCGCCGCCCTCGAAGCCAAGGACCCGTACACGCGCGGGCACTCCGAGCGCGTCGGGCTTCTCGCCGCGCGGCTCGCGCGCGAGACCGCGCTCCCCGAGGAGGAGGCCACCCTCCTGAAGATGGCCGGGCAGCTCCACGACGTGGGCAAGATCGGCATTCCCGACGGCCTGCTGAACAAGCCCGACCGGCTGACGGATGAGGAGTTCCTCCAGGTCATGACCCACCCCTCCCGCGGCGAGCTGATCTGCCGGCCGCTCAAGACCGTCCAGGCCGTGCTCCCCATCATCCGCCACCATCACGAGCGGTTCGACGGGTCGGGCTACCCCGATCACCTCCGCGGCATGGAGATCCCCCTGGGCGCCCGCATCCTCGCCCTGGCCGACGCCTACGACGCCCTCACCTCCAAACGCTCCTACCGCCGGCACCTCTCCTCCGAGGAGGCCCTGGCTCTCCTCGAACGGGAGACCGCCGCCGGCCTGTGGGATCCGCTGCTGACCGCCTCGCTCCTGCAGATGGTGCGGCGCGACCTGGGCGGCTGAGGACGGATCGCCTGTCGGGTGGGGCTGATCCCCCGCCCCCGGAAACCGCCGGTATGACTCCCTGGCTCCCAGGGCCGCCCCCTCCGCGCGTGGCCCGTTGGGTCAAATCCCGCCCCGGGCGGCGCCGCCCCGGCCCGGCCCCTTGGCCCCCTCCGCGCTTTCCCGTAGATTCCCTCCATGGCCTGGGCGGCGAGGGGCCCCGGGGCAATGGGAGGGACCATGGCGAACCGAAGGGAATTCCTCACCCGCACCGCCGCCGCGGCAGCCGGCCTGGCCGCCGCGGCCTCACTCGACCCAGTCCTGCGGGCGGCGGCTCCGCCCTGGCCCGACCTCGCCGTGGTCCACGGCGCCGATCCGGCCAAGAATACGCGTGCCGCCCTCTCCGCGGTGGGGGGCATGAAGCGCTTCGTCGCCAGGGGCGACGTCGTGGTCGTGAAACCCAACATCGGCTGGGACCGCACGCCCGAACAGGCGGCCGATACCAACCCGCAGGTCGTGGCGGCCCTGGTGGCCATGGCCCTCGAAGCCGGAGCCAAGACGGTCAAGGTGTTCGACCGCCCCTGCAACGATCCCCGCCGCTGCTACGCCCAGAGCGGAATCGAGGCGGCGGCCAAGGCCGCGGGCGCGGAGGTAAGCTTCATCAACGACCGGAAGTTCCGGGAGGTGGCCATCCCCGGTGGCGTCGCCATCAAGTCCTGGCCCCTATACACCGACCTGCTGGAGGCCGACAAGGTCATCAACGTCCCCATCGCCAAGACCCACGGCACGGCCAAGCTCACCCTTGGCCTCAAGAACTGGATGGGGGTCATGGGCGGCTCGCGCGGCCGCATCCACCAGAACATCGGCGAGGCCCTGGCGGACCTCGCCTCGGTGATCCACCCCGCTGTGACGGTCCTGGACGCCACGCGCATTCTGACGGCCAACGGGCCGCAGGGCGGCGACCTCAAGGACGTCAAACGGCTGGATACCATCATCGCGGGAACCGACGTGGTGGCCGTGGATTCCTACGGCGCCACCCTCTTCGGGCTCACGGGCTCGGGCCTCGCCTACGTGGCCGCGGCCAGCCGGCGGGGCCTCGGGCAGATGGACCTGAGCAAGGTCCGCATCCAGACGGTGCAGGCATGAGCGGGAACGGGACGCGGCGGCATCCGATACCCAAGCCCTCCTTCGGCGGGCTGGCGCGCCGGAACCCGGCCCGTCTGTCGCGCTACAGGCTTGGGAGGCTCGCCCGCGGGCGCTCCTTCTCTAGCGGGCTTCAGGCCGTTCCGGGGGCTCCCGGAAGAGCGCGGCCCCGCGCGGGCGACGCGAGGTTGGCCGATGACGGCACCTGAGGCCGAGGCCCGGGCACCGAAGCGGGCGGGACGCCCCCGCGCCAGGACGCCGGGCATCGTCTGGGCCCGCCGCGCCACCCAGGCCGGCTTTCTGCTGCTCTTCCTCTTCCTGTTCCTGCAGACGGAGCAGAGGGGCACCGACGCCCTCGGCTATCCCGTCAAGCTCTTCCTGGACTTCGATCCCCTCCTGCTCTTCTCCAGCCTCCTCTCGGCCCACGCCGTGCCGGCCGCCCTCTGGCTCTCGCTTCTACTCATCCCGGTCACCCTCGTCCTGGGCCGCGTCTTCTGCGGATGGGCCTGCCCGCTCGGCACCTTGAACCACCTCGCGGGCTCGCTCAGGCGCTGGCCGGCCAAACCAAGGAGCCGCTCCTGGTTCCGCGTGAAGTATTTCTTGTTGATCGGGCTGCTCGCCGCCGCGCTCTTCTCGGCCCAGCTCACCGGCCTCTTCGACCCCCTCTCCCTGCTCGTCCGCTCCCTGGCCCTCGGGGTGTATCCCGCCCTCAACGTGGCGCTCAACGGCCTCCTCGACGTGGCCTACGGCCTGAAGGCGAGCTGGGCCCCCGCCCTGGGCGACGCCCTCCAGAAGGCCTTCTCCGCCACCCTCCTCGCCTTCCGGCAGCCGCACTTCCGGCAGGGGTTCCTGATCACGGCCATCCTCGTGACCATACTCGGGCTGAACTTCCTCGAGAGGCGTTTCTGGTGCCGCACCCTCTGCCCCCTCGGGGCACTGCTCGGCCTCTTCGCGCGCTTCAGCCTGCTCAAGCGCCGGGTCTCCGAGGAGTGCACCTCTTGCGCGCTGTGCGACCACGCCTGCCAGGGCTCGGCGGCCCCCGGCTCCACCCAGGGCTGGAAGGCCTCCGAGTGCTTCATGTGCATGTCCTGCGAAACCTCCTGCCCCAGCGGCTCGGGCGGATTCGGCTTCGGCCTCTCGCCCTCTCCCGAGCCCGTTGACGTGGGGAGGAGGAGGGCCGTGCTGGCGGCCTTTTCC
>JBAWEQ010000242.1:0-3173 GCA_049591295.1 Acidobacteriota bacterium | reverse complement strand
CAGCCCCTTTCCGGTGTGACCGTGAGCGCGGGTGCCGGAACGCCGGGGACCACCGATTCCGCCGGCAACTACACGATCACCGGGCTGCCCAACGGGACCTACACCCTCACGGCAAGCCTCGCCAGCTATAGCATCACGCCCTACAATTTCACGAACCCCGTGACGATCAGCGGGGCCAGCAAGACGGGGAAGAATCTCATCGCACAGGGATCCTACAGCATTTCGGGAACGATCACGAGCTCCATTCAAATGAACAATGTGGCCATGAACCTGTCCGTTTCGGGAAGCACGGTCCCCGCCTGCCCGGCCTACACGACCGGCCAGGGGGCGAGCCTCTCCTACACCATCACCAACCTCGGGTACGGCACCTACGTCCTCACCCCCGTGGAAGGCGGCTTCACCTTCAGCCCCGCCTCTCAGACGGTGACCATCGACAGCCAGGGGAGCAAGACGCAGGTCAACTTCACGGCCACGACCCCGGGACACAACATCATGGGGACGTTGAAGAACAACTCGACCACCGCCACGCTGGACGGGGCCGCCGTTGAGGTGACGGCGACGGGGGCCAGCGGAAGCTACACCACCCTTTCTCAAGGGAGCGCCGGCCCCGGCCAGTCTCTGAGCTACACGATCTCGGGCGTGCAGGATGGCACCTATACCGTGACGCCGTCGAGCATCGAGTCGTGCCCGCTCCTGACCTTCACTCCGACCTCCATCACCAACGTCTCGGTCTCCGGTGCGGATGTGACGCTCGCCAAGATCACGGTAGGGATCAACACCCGGTGCCTGACGGGGACGGTGAGGGCCGCAGACGGAAGCGGCATCGCGGGAGTGACGATCCAAGCCGACGGGAACCAGTCGGCGGTGACGGACGCCACCGGGGCCTATGTAATTTCTGGGCTCTCCAATGGAAGTCACAGGGTGCACCCCAGCGCGCAGGACAGGAAGCGCTATCTCTTCAGCCCGGACAGCCGCACGCCGGTACTGTCGGATGACGCCCCGCTTGCCCATCAGGATTTCACGGCCACACCCAAGAGCGGGGCGGCGGCAGAGAGCACCACGGCTGAGGACCCCGGCGGGGCCTCCGGCGACTCGCCGCAGGCCGAGGCCGTGGGATGTCCGCCCTCCGATGAAGCGGGGAAGACTCTGGCCGTCGGCCAGATGGCTGTGGCCCACTTTTCCCCGAGTGGCTGGCCGGCCTCCCACGGGGGCCATGGGCCGAACGCGCGGTTCGATTCAGAGGGGGCATATTGGTCCACAGGGGGCGATGCGGTCGTGGACGCCGAGAGTGGTTCGCGAGCGGAGGACGCGGCGGCGATCGCGAGCCCGGTGGTGTATTATTACGTGTGGGACCAGGTGGGGAGCGTGCGGATGGTGGCGAACGCGGCGGGGGTGATCGTGGAGACGCACGACTACGAGCCGTACGGGCAGGAGATACCGGACGCGACCTACAGCGCCGGTGCGCTGATCCACTACGCCGGGCAGGAGCGGGATTACCCCAGTGCGGACGCCGACGACTATACCCACACGGTGGACTCCATGCACTTCCGCTCCTACGGCGCCCTCATCGGCCGCTTCTACAGACCCGACAACGTCATGGGCAATCCCATGAACCCGCAGAGCTGGAATCTGTACGCCTACGTCGAAGGCAACCCGGTGGCCTTCGCCGACCCCACCGGGCACTTCGGGGGAGGGGCACCGAGCGCGATTGCGGTCCAGCCGAGCTTTGGACAGAGCTGGTTCGACGAGGCTTTTGCCTATAACCAATGGTCCTGGGGGCAGGGACCGTGGTCAGGATCCAGCCTGGGTGATATTGATTGCTCGATGGCAGGACCACCGCCTCAAGGTCCGGCGGCTATGCTTGATAGGTTCAGCGGTTGGTTCACTTCAGCCCACATTTCGGATGAACTCTTGGCAGGTCCCGCAACATTCGCTGACGGTGAGTTCCATATAACATTATCTGCCTTCAGCACGAACTTCGACCCGTTCGTCGCCGATGGAGCGCAAGAGTTGGTGGGCATTGCCGTGGATAGAACTCTGGACTTCAGATACCACAAGCTTGGGGACCGGTGGGGCTTCATCAGTGCGCCTCTTTCGCTGTACTCGATGATTATGCACCCGCCGGGTCTGCATTCTTCGTGGACACATATTTTCCCCGTGATCGCGACCTCGGCCACGGGGGTCGCTACCGTAACCAGCATCGCCCTACCCGGGCTTGGGCTGACGGCCCCCTTTGGGGCCACGGCTGCGTTGGAGGTTACGGGGGCATCTCTGATTACTCTTCCGGTCGCAGGTCCGGGGTTGGTGACATTTGCAGGATTCTATGGCCTAGGTACCCTTGCCAACATGGCGATTCCTGATCAGTACAAGGATCCGGTGTTCGACAAGGTCGTTGGCTGGTTTTACTGATTTGTGTGCTCAGGCCACCTTGGTGCCTCCAAGCCGTGTTGAAGAGTGGCGAGAGAATGGTTGCCGGAGGTTTTCAAGCGGGCGCGGGTCGGAGGACAATTTTGGACACCCCATACCCTGTAACGAATGAGGCTTACGAGAAGGCAAGGAGAACGGCGACCAGAAGCAGTCACCTGGGCATCGCCGCATTCCTTATCTATCTCTGCGCGGACTCCATAGCAGCAACTTGTCTGCCTTTCTACGTCGCGGCCAACAAAGTCCCAACTTTGCTGAGGTCGATTTGGCATCCGATGGGGTTGCTCATTCTTTTCTATCTTCCGATTTTCCTGTTGGGCAAGGTGCTTCCGAAGCTGTTTCCGAAGTGGTATTCCTGGAGGCCGTCTCTGGACAGCGCCATCCTGACCTTTGAGCACGGCAAGCGCGACTTCAAGAAGTGGGAGAAGCGGGGGAAGCCCAAGTATCTTCTCAGCAGCCATCAGCGGGTGTTGGCAGCTTATGATGTTCTTCAGGATGTGCCGCATTACCAAGAATGGCGGCAAAGAGTGGTGGCGGCTTTCGAGGAGAACCGCAGAAGGGCCTTGAATTTCTAGCGGTAGGAAACCCTGGGAATTCGGGAATTCGGAATTCGTGAGGCGAGGGTCAGGTAGCATGTAGAGGCGGGGGTCAACTCCGGTAGGATATCGGTATCGACGGCCGATAACCAAGAGGAGAAGACCCCCATGCTGTACGCAGGTCTAGATTACCACAAGAGGTATTCGCTGATT
>JBAWEQ010000241.1:0-4119 GCA_049591295.1 Acidobacteriota bacterium | reverse complement strand
GCGCAACCCAAAGTCCGGCGGGGACGCTCTTGGGGTCCAACCGCATAACCCACCGAACCGCCGTGTACGGACCCGTACGCACGGTGGTGTGACAGGGAAAGCCCGCGAGGGCCTACCTATGTCGATTTTGTTGGGGGACAAGGGACAGGGGACAGGGGACAAGAAGCAGGGGAGGGGGAAGTCGGGGAAAGCTGGAAACGGGAAGCGGCAACCCGGCAATGGCCTATCCCTTCGCGTCCCCAGCGCCCCCGCTTCTCGATGGGCGTCTATCCATAAATCGAACGGTTCGCGGGTGGCGTCACACCTCGATCTTGGCGAAGAGGTAGGCGCCGAGGGCCAGGAGGAGGGCGGTGAGACCCGTCAGTACGGCCAGGTCGGTGACGGCGCCGAAGTGGCAGGCCGTGCCCACCAGGGCCCCGCGCAGGCCGTCCACGCCGTAGGAGAGCGGGTCCACGGCGGCCAGCACCTGCAAGGGGCGGGGGGCGTCCGCCAGGGGGAAGAGGGCGCCCGACAGAAAGAAGATCGGCATCACCAGGAAGTTCATGATGAGCTGGAAGCCCTGGAAGTCCGAGAGCAGGGAGGCGATGGCCGTGCCCAGCGCCGTGAACAGGACCCCGATGAGCACCATGTACAGCAGGGCGTAGGGGAGGGCCGCCAGCCCCTCGGTCCGGAAGCCGGCCACCAGGCAGATGGCCACCACGATGAGCCCCTGAAGGACGGCCACGGTGGCGCCGCCGGCCGTCCTTCCCAGCATGATCGTCAGCCGCGGAACGGGCGCCACGAGGGTCTCCTTGAGGAAGCCGAACTGCCGGTCCCAGATCAGCTCGATGCCCGAGAAGACGGCGGTGAAGAGGATGGTCATGGCGATCACCCCGGGCGCCAGGAACTGCAAGTAGTTCCCCTGGCCGGCCTTGCGGAAAATGGGGCCGAGGCCGAAGCCGAGGGCCAGCAGGAAGAGGAGGGGCTGGCCCAGGGAACCGATGATGCGCGTGCGCGAGCGCAGGTAGCGCTTGAGCTGGCGGAGCCAGAGGATGTAGATGGCGCTCATGTCCGCCTCCTGCGCCACAGGCGAGACATCCGGCGCATCTGGTCGAGGCCCGTGGCCTCCTCCTCGCGGATCGTCTCCCCGGTGAGGGCGAGGAAGGCCTCTTCGAGGGTTTGGCTGCCCGTGCTCGCCTTGATCTCGGCCGGCGAGCCCTGGGCCACGATGCGCCCGTGGTCGATGACCGCGATGCGGTGAGCCACGCGGTCGGCCTCCTCCATGATGTGGGTGGTGAGGAAGACCGTCACCCGCTCCGTCTCGTTGAGTTGCCGCACGTGCGTCCAGAGCTGGTTGCGCGTCTGGGGGTCGAGGCCGAGGGTGGGCTCGTCCAGGAAGAGGATCTTGGGGGTGTGCAGGAGCCCCCGCGCGATCTCCAGGCGCCGGCGCATGCCGCCGGAGAACTGCTTCACCGGCGAATCCCGCCGCTCCCACAGATCGAAGAGCTTCAGGAGCCGCTCGATCCTCTCGGCGCGCACTTTTCGGGGGACCTTGTAGAGCACGCCGTGGAAATCCAGGTTCTCGTAGGCCGTGAGCTCGTCGTCCACGCTCGGGTCCTGAAAGACGATGCCGAAGCGCTTGCGCGCCTCGTTGGGGCTGACCGCCGGGTCCAGGCCGTCCAGCTCAACCGAGCCCGAGGTGGGCTTCAGCAGCGTCGTCAGCATCTTGATGGTGGTGGTCTTCCCGGCGCCGTTGGGGCCGAGGAAGGCGAAGATCTCACCCTCCCGCACCTCGAAGGAGATGCCGCGCACGGCCACGAAGGTGCCGAAGGTCTTCACGAGGTTATGAACGCTAATCAATGGAACTCCTCTCTCTCCGATGTGCACATTCGCCAAGTGGGCAGACCGCCCAGGTGTCGTGGGTTCTTTGGGCCGGGCGAGACACCGCCATGTCGAAAGTCGCCTACTGCGGTGTCATCGCCTTGAAGGTCTCCCTTCCGAAGCGGTCATTCTGAGGTCGTCTTTGCGAAGAGCCTACCCCGAGCCATTCCTTGCGGAGGGCTCCAAGCGAGGGGACTCCACCGGAGGAATCTCAGAGGCCATTTGTGCAGAGCCGATGCCTGAGATGCTTCAGAGGGACAGTTCCGATCGCGTCTCGCATCTGGCGTCTCGCGTCTCGCGCCTAGCTTCTCGCATCCGAGGCCTTCCCTTGCCAAACTCAATAGCTCTTCGGGCTCTGGGCGCTGCTCTGCGCGGGCAGCTTGAACTGCTCGGGCCGCTCCTTGACGACCTCGCGCAGCCAATCCTCGGGGTAGCCCAGCTCCTGCGGCTCGCCCTCGCCGTCCTGCACGTAGCCGTCGTTGTACTTGGTGAAGAGGTCCGCGGCCAGATCCTTCCAGCGCGCGAAGACCTGCTCGCCCGCGGAGACGCTGTAGTCCGTCAGGAGCTGCCGCGCCCGAGCCGGGTCGGTCTTGAGCATGTCGAGTGCGGTCTTCTCGACCGCCGGCTGGAGGGCGAAGAAGTTCCCTTCCAGCTCCCGCTGGACCTTCACGATGTCCTTCACCATGTAGCTGTATTTGAGCTGGGCGTAGTTGGCCACGAGGTTGAAGACCCACCACGCCGAGTCCCACGAGAAGCGGTGCAGGCTCCCGCGCGCGAAGGAGGGGGGCACGGCCGAGATACCCGCGTAGAGTGGGAAGTAGCAGTTCGTGTAGGTGTCGTCCACGCCGTACCACAGCACGCCGCCCACGGGATCGGGCAGGAAGGATCGCATGTCGGCCACGTAGGAGCAGCCCGTCTGCTGGGTGGAGATGGGCCGCTCCCAGGCGTAGGTCTGCCCGTCCAGCGTGAAGGTGATGGGCCGGTCTCGGAGGGGCGAGCCGAAGGGGCCCGCGTCGATCCCCTTCGTCATGTCCAGCGGTGTCTCCTCGTAGTGGTCGCGCATGAGAGCCATCACGTCCTGCACCGAGAGCTTCTTGTCGGCCTTGATCCAGAGCGGGTAGGGCTTGGCGCCCGGGACGCCGCGGTTCCGGTCCATGGAGAGGTCGAGCGACGGCGCCGCGCGCCGGAAGATGGACCAGACGCGCGTGGAGGTGTAGCGCAGCTTCTCCGGGGTGGCGGGGCAGTAGGCGTGGCAGAAGCGGAAGGGGCCGTCGGTCTTGGGGTTGTAGTAGCCCTTGGCGATGGCGAAGTCGATGACGTCGGGCGAGTAGAGGCAGTTCGCGGGGTCGTGCAGCGGGAAGGTGCCGATGCGGGCCTTGTTCGCGTGGGCCGCGATCATCCCGTCGGGCACCCGCTCCGCGACCCACAGCGCGCCCTTCACCCCGTCGCCACGCCCGATCATCTCCAGGATCCAGGCCTCGTTCGGGTCGGCGATGGAGAAGGTCTCGCCCGTGGAGCCGTAGCCGGCCTTCGCCACGAGGTCCGTCATGACAGTGATCGCCTCGCGCGCCGTGCGGGCCCTCTGGAGCGTGATCTCCATGAGCGGCCAGTAGGGGATGCCCTCGCGCTGGTCGTGCAGCTCCAGCCGCCCGTCGAAGGTGGTTTCGCCGATGGCGAGCTGGTGCTCGTTCATGATCCCGCACACCGCGTAGGTGTGCGGCACCTGGGGGATCGTCGCCCTGAGGACACCGTGCCAGTCCCTGATCTCCAGCATCTCGCCCGGCTTGTGGTCAGCGGCCGGGATGGTGCGCAGGATCGGGTGGAACTCGCCGTCCACCGAGTAGGTGATGATCACCGACCCCCCCGCCGAAGCCCCCTTCGTCACCAGGATGTTCGTGCAGCCGGAAGCCGGCCTCGCGACGCACGCCGCCAGCAGCACCCACAGGAGCAGCATTCCCTTGCGCATCGTCTCACCCCATCGTCATCGCGGCGGCGCCTCCCGCCCGCCGAGGGGCCATCCTAGCACGCGGAGGAACTCAGGAAGTGAGGAACTTAGGAAGTGGGGAACTCAGGAAGGGGTTCGGCCGGCATCTTGGGAGGAGCGACAGGCGCCCCCGCCTGTCGAGTACCGTTTGACTCATCTTCGACAGTTGCCTTTCATAAACCTTGCCGTTAAAGGTGGTTACAAGGACGAGCCGGCCGCCCGGCACTACGGATGGCTGGGGGCGGTGGGGGCCGGGCGGGCTAGGAGCGCGCGGC
>JBAWEQ010000240.1:0-15616 GCA_049591295.1 Acidobacteriota bacterium | reverse complement strand
GTTCGGATCTACGCCAAGACTGGCCAGAGGGTGAAGTGGCGCCACCAAAGGGCTCCTTGGCTGGACTTCGGTCGGGGACCCGCCGGCGGTCATCCCATCATGGGGCCGGCGCGGCCTCCCCGGCCATGCGCTCCAGGGTCAGACGGAGCTTCTGAAAATCGAGAGGCTTGATGAGGTATTCATCGGCCTTGAATTTGGTCAGCGCCTCGGAGCGATAGCGCCCGGCCACGTAGACCGAGGTCATGACCACGACCTTCGCGTGGCTGGTGGTGGGAAGCTGCTTCAGACGAAGGCACAGCTCCCGGCCGTCCATCTTGGGCATGAGGGCGTCCGTGAGGACCAGATCGGGGCGGTAGGCCTGGGCCAGCCGGAGTCCCTCCTCGCCGTCTCCCGCCGCGATGACGCCGTACCCCAACCGGCCGATGACCTCACTCGCCACCTGGAGTGTTTCCGGGTCATCCTCGACAACCAGAACCAGAGGCCGCGTCACGGACTCGGGGGAGGGCTGGGCCCGGAGCTCGGTCTGCGCCCCGTGGCGTTGCAGCGTCTTTCGACGCCAAAGGCTGGCGGGGGCTGCGGCCCAAAAGGCCTTCTGATGCACCTGCGGGGCCTTGCAAAAACACTGGCCGCAGTGGGGGCAGACGAAGGTGCGGGCCGGACTCAGACAGGTGCAGAAGGAGGCCTGAAGGGCGTTGAAGGTCCGACCGCAGTGGTAGCAACTGATCTCGTAGGTTTCTTGTGGGTCTTCTTTCAGCTCGGCCATCTCCCGACTCTCCTGCGATGAAGGGCGAAGGTGTATGATCCCATGACAATAGAACTCCTCAATACGGAAATGTCAAGGGAGAGGTTCATCCCATGGGGAAGGCGGACACCTTCCCCGCCGCCTCACCTTCCCGGCCGTGAACCGTTACCGCCGCTCCGTCCATTTGGGCCCACCGGGCCTTCAGGGTGGCCTGGCAGACCGTGGCCCCGAGGCGGGGGGAGTGGGCTGAGGAGGTGATCTCCCCGATCCGCTGTCCCTCGGCCCTCACCTCATCCCCGGGCAGGGCGGGCCCATCCACGACGAGGCCGCACCTGAGGCGGTTGACGTGGCCCCGCGAGCGGACCCGCGCCACCACCTCCTGGCCCGTGTAGCACCCCTTGGTAAAGGAGACGGCATCGGGGTAGGCGGCCTCCTGCACGAGGTGGGACTCGGTGACGTCGGCGCCGTATCGCGGGATGCCGGCTTCGATGCGCGCCGCTTCCATGGCGGTCAGTCCCGCAGGAACCGCTCCCGCCTCGACCAGCGCACGCCAGAGGGGGAGGGAGGCGTCGGCGGGATGCAGGATATCCACCCCCAGGCTGGCCGCACGGGAGGAGCGCCGGAGCCGCACCGGACGCTTCTGAAACGTGGCGCCGAGGTGGCCATATTCGGCCAGGCCGACTGCGGAGACACCCGTCAGCCGCTCGGCCAAAGCAGAGGCGAGGGGGCCTTGGAGGGAGAAGAGGCCGAGCTCCGCGGTGCGGTCATGCAATCGGACGTCCGAAGCAAGGACGTAGCGGGCCAGCCTCTGGGCCGTCCGATCTAGGGCGTAGCGATCCAGGTCCACCTCGATGCGGTCCTCCAAAGCGTAGACCCTAAGCTCCGCGAGCACGTGGGACTGCCGGTCGAGCAGCGCCGCTCGGCAGCCCTCGCCGGGTTTCGGCGCGAGCACGTCGTTGCTCACCTGGCCGTTCAGGAAGCGGGCCCGGTCGCCGCCCAGGACATCCAGCTTGCCCCTGTCGGACAGGTCGAGGAGGGCCGCGGCCGACCGGGCGGCTTCGTACTCGCGCTCCGGGTCCCCGAAATCGAGCAATTCGTCTCGCGCCATGAGCGGGCCGAAGCGGGCGCCCCCCGCCAAAAGAACGTCTCTGAAGTCCTCCGTCATCCATTACTCCGTCTTACCGGCGGGGACCGTCGCTCGCGGCCCCAGTAGAGATACACGCCCGCCGGGGGGCGGCTATTCCAGAGCGGCAGGCATGCAACGGCCTTCGGATCATGGCCTCACCCATTCCTATTGCGCAACAGTGCTCCTCTGTATAGCATAACTAGGCGTCAGTCGGGAGGGTGGCGCCGACGAGGAGGGGAGAGGCCATGGAGATCTTGCGCCTGTGTTGGCTGGTGTGGGTGTGCGCCCTTGCTGGACTGGTTCTGGGGCAGGACGTGCGCGGAGAGGGGCCCTCTTCCCCTGCTGGAGTGAGGCCCGCCGCGGAGGGCCGCGGTTTCGCAACGAAGGCCCAGCAGATGGAGAGGGTGGTCCCCTACTGCGAGAAGAGGGCGGCCGAACACTCGGCCGAGCCCGGCGATGGCAAATGCGTGAGTCCCGACACCCGCTGGGTGGCCTCGATCTGCCCCCACGACGATTACGTCTACGCTGGGCCCGTTTACGCCGACGCGCTCAGGAACCTCAAAGCGAAGACGGTGATCCTGTTCGGCGTCTGCCACCAGGCCAAGAAATGGGGCCTCAAGGACCAGCTCGTCTTCGACGATTTCGCCTCGTGGCAGGAGCCCTTCGGCCCCGTCAAGGTCTCGCCGCTGCGCGATGAGATCGTGAAAGCGCTTCCGAAAGGGGACTTCGTGGTCCACGATGAGGCCCAGGCCTCCGAGTGGTCCGTGGAGGGCATCGTGCCTTGGCTTCAGTACGCCGACCGCGACGTGCAGATCGTCTCCATCCTGGTGCCCTACATGGACTGGGGCCGGACGGACGCCCTGGCCAAGGACATGGCCGATGTGCTGGCCGGCATCGTGAAGGCCCGCCATCTGGAACTGGGGAAGGACCTCGCCTTCGTCATGAGCTCCGACGGCGTCCACTACGGGGACCAGTGGGCCGACGGCTGGAGCTATGCGCCCTTCGGTGTGGGGGCCGACGGCTACCTCAAGGCCACGGCCCAGGACCAGTGCCTGATCCAGTGGTATCTCGACGGCAGCCTGGAGCGCGGGCGGGTCCGGCGCCTCGCCGAGACGCTCGTGGATCAGAAGGACGTGACGCGCTACAAGGTCACCTGGTGCGGCCGATTCTCCATCACCCTCGGCCTGGACATGCTCTCCTACCTCACCGAGAAGCTGGCGCGGCCGGCGCTGGAGGGTGTCCAGGTCAGCTACGGCACGAGCATCGGCACCGGCTTCCTGCCCTTCGAGGAGGTGGGGCTCTCCGCCACGGCGCACGAGAATCTGCATCACTGGGTGAGCTACATCGCGGCGGGCTACCGATAGTGTGCTGCCGCAGTGCTGGGTTCACCATGGAAGCAGCCGACAGACAGCACACGGAGGGGTGCGGGGAGGAAGCCTCCCTGCTCTTTCGAGGTAACAGCCTGCCGGAAGGCGGGCGCCCTGGGGGCGGCGCCCCTTGGGACGTGTTGTGTCCCGGGAAGAGACCACTGTAAACACAAGAAGGGGACACAACGCTAGTACCTGGCCCCTAGGGGCGGCGAGTCGAGGGGGGAAGATGGATCGCAGGGAGCGCGGCGATCGGCTGAGAGAACTGCTGAAAGCCCGTGATTGGGACGGTGTAGCGGCCTTCCCCTCTCCGTCCGGCTGGCTTCTGCGGCGGCTCCTGGGCTTCCTGCAGGACACCTCGCCGGGCCTGCGCTGGCGGGCTGTTCTGGGGCTGGGGCGCGTGGCGGCGGGGCTGCCGTCCGGAGATCCGGCCCTCGCCGAGTTCATCCGCACCCTCTTCTGGTCCATGAACGACGAATCCGGCAACCTCTGCCGCATGGCGCCGGAGGCCCTGGGAGAGATCCTGCGGGCACGGCCCGACCTCCGTCCCGGCTACGCTCCCCTGCTGCCGCAATTCCTAGTCGAGGAGCCATTCGAAACGGGGGCCCTCTGGGCCCTGTGCCGCGTCGCCGACGCCGGCTGGCCAGCCAACCCCGGCCTCCGCCATCTCCTGCAGGCCTCCCTCCGCCACCCGGACCCGCGCCGCCGCGGTCTCGCGCGAAGACTTGAGAGACTGGCGAACCCGGATCGGGTCCCCCGACCAGAGCACTGAACTCCTCAACTCAAATTCCGCGATTGAATCGCGGGTGGCTTCGGCCAAGGTTGGTGTACACGGGGGAAAGGCGTTCTCTCTTGAACGGGGAGGGCCTTTCCCTCCCCGCCCCACGGGCAAAGCCCGATGGGGCGCCACCCCACCCTTGGGGCTTCCTCCCCCGGATCAAGTCCGGGGTCGGAGGCAACCCAAATCCCTTGGCGGGTGAAGACCCGCTTTCACGGAAACGACCTTCCGTCTGCCTTTCGGAGACACTCCCATGTCCAATCGCGGGATTTGAGCTCAACGTGAAGGGCCCGGCGGATCTCTCCACCGGGCCCGTGTGCCGCTGCAATGCTTGGTCCCCGTCAGTTCTTCACGGGGATGGGCTTGACATTGAGCTCCTTGGGGAAGCGGGTCATCTCGGCCTTCCAGACGGTGATGCCGTGCACCACGACCATGGCGTTCCAATCCTTTTCGTACTTCTTGCCGTCGGGGAGCTTCACCTTGACCCAGACGCGGTGCTGGCCGGGCTCCAAGAGAAGGTCTTTGGTGAGGCGGAAGCGCTCGCTCGAGGAGGCGGTGAAGTCCTGCTTGGCGACGAGGTCGTTGTCCACGCGGATGGCCACGTTGCCCTTGTCGATGGTGGCCTCGAAGATGAGGCCGAGGGTCCCCTTGGGAATCTTCTCCTTGACGGCGGCGGTCGGCGCGGCCTGGGTGGCGGGCGCGCTCTCCTGGGCGGGGGAGGAGGGTTCCTCGGCGCTTCCGGGTGAAGCGGCGGCAGGGGTGGTCGGAACGGCCGTCTCCTGCGGTGCCGGGGCTGCCGGTGCGGGCCTGGGCCTGGGGCGGCTGCGGGTGGGCTGCTCGGGCGCCGGAGCCGGTGCGGATTCTGCTGGAGGCTGGGCCTCGGTGCTGGAAGGCGCACCCTCAGGCGAGGTGGACTCGGCAGGCGGCATCTCGCTGGGCTGAGCCGATTCCGGTTCAGCGGCCGGAGGGGTTCCGGGCTCCGAGGGCTGCTCCGCGGCGGGCGGCTCGGAGGGCTGCGCCGCGAAGGAGGACACTTCCGCGGCCTTCTTGTGCTGCCAGTAGCGGTAGCCGAAGAAGCCGCCCACGCCGATGGCGATGAGGCAGAACAGAACCAACACCAGAAGCAGGATGATCAGCAGGCCTTTCTTCATGGGGCATCTCCTCCACCTGCCGGACCGCGGGAACCCATCCCGCCCCCGGAACCGGGAAATCAGCCGACCCAGCAAACACTGAAAAGACTCTATCACAGGTGGCGGGAATGTGGAGGGAGAGCCCGGGGGTGCAGGGTGCACCCCCGGGCCGATGACGGGACCTGAATCTACTGGAAGAGCGGGAAGGATCTGGGCGTAAAGGGATCGTAGACCGGCGACATGCTCAAGAAGTTGGGGTCGAAGGAGGGGTTGCCGGAGGCGTCCAATCCGATGAAGCCTGACTCGCCCAGCGGGAACATGCTTTCGATCCGGGTGGGGCCAGTGGAGTCGAACTCCACGCAGTGGGCATAGGTCGAGCGGTTGGAGTAGGGGGCCTGGTGGATGACGCCCAGGAAGTCGTCCGTGAAGTCGATGGTTCCGCGGGGCTGGTTCCAAGGGCCGGGCCCGAGCTGGTTCAGGGCCTGGTCCAGCGCCAGGACGATGAGCTGTTGCGGATCGGTGGGCAGACCCTGGCCGGAGGTGTCCTGGAACCAATTGTAGGTGTTCACGATGCCGGAGCTGCTTCCCTCCAGGGAGTGCATGAGCACGTTGAAGAGCTGCATGGAGGGAGCCGCTCCCGCTGTCCCAAGCTTGTCCGCGAAGGTGAGCTGGAGCATCTGGTCCACCCAGGCCTTCTCGAGGACCCAGGCGTCGGCGCGCGTCGTGCCCATGGCCCACTGGGTGGGGCCGCCCGCCACGAAGTGGCCGTCCCAGTTCTGGAGCATCTGGAGCGCCGCGGTGCGGGCCGGCGTGGGATAGGCCTCCACGGCCGCGGTGAAGTAGGGAGCTACGAACTTCCACGGCACGCCGCCCGGCACATCGAAGTCGGTGGTGGTGGTGGCGATGTTGAGGGCGAGGTCGCGCACCTCCTCGAAGGTCAGGTTGTTGTGAGTGGAGAGGTAGTCGGTGATGACGTGGGCCCGGTCGAAGGGGCCGAAACCATAGCCGATGTTGTTCGGCGCGTTGTCGTAGTTCACGTTGGACTTGTTGTTCCAGCCCGCGTAGAAGCCCTGGGTGGTGTTACGGTCGGTGGAGCGGGGTTTGAGGGTGACGGGAGTGGGCCAGTCGTGCTTGCTGTCGCCCGGCACGGGTAGGCGCGGGTCCACGTTGGAGGCCCGCACGGGGTCGCGGCCGGACATCCAGTAGGCGATGTTGCCGTCCTTGTCCGCGTAGCAGAAGTGCTGGCTCACGGCAATCTGCTCGATGCCCTTGCCGAAGTCGTCCATGCTCTGGGCGCGCGCGAGCTGGAGGAAGCCGTCCAGGGTGTCCAGCTCGTAGCCGCGCTGGGCGTAGTCCCACGTGATGACCGGACCGGTGATGTTCTTGGGATCGTAGGGCATGGGATTGATGACGGGGCCGTGGCTGGTCTTGTAGAGCTTCAGCTTCACGTCCGCCTGCCCCGCGACCTTTATGATCGTGGTGCCGTTTTTCTTGACGGCCAGCGGGCTCTCCACGAAGTAGTCCGTAGTGTGGCAGTGGCCCACCTGCATGGACCAGGCGTGGTGGGGGGTGCGGCCGATGATGATGCCGGGGACGCCCGGGACGGTCATGCCGGAGACGTCGTATCCGGGGGCCTCGATGGAGCCCTCCAGCACGATCGAGGGAACCGAGAAGCCCATCTGGGGGCCCGAGTAGATGATGGGGTTGCCGTCGGCCGTCTTGCTCCCCGCCACCACCCAGGCGTAGCTGCCCATGTGGACGTAAGCGTTGATCTTCTTCAGGTTGTCGAGGACGCCCTGGATGGTGTTGTGCACCGAGAGCGCCTGGGCGCGAAGGTCCGGTGGCAGCGCCCGCTGCTGGTCCGCCAGCCGGTTGGTGATCGCCTGCTCATTGACCTGGGGCGCCACGGCCCCCTGCGGCGCGGGAATGTAGGTGAGGGCCGAGGGGTCGTTGAGCCAGCGGAGGTCCTGGAACATGGCGAGGTAATCATTGGGGAAGGTCGCCTGGAGCGTCTCGAGCAGGACCTCGTTGTCGAGCTGGCCCGTGGAGAGGGCCTCGGGGTCGAACTCCCGCTGCATCAGGGCCATCCAGGCCAGCACATCGTACACGGTCCAGTGCTGGGGGCGCACTGTGGTGCCGAGCTGCTGGCTGATGGCCAGGTACTCGAACGGCATGAGGGCGGGGTTGGCGTTCACCTCATCCACGCGGCGGTTGAAGCCGGCGATGTAGGACTTGACGGCAGTCTGGGCATCCTTGCTCAGGCTCTTGAATCCCTTCTTCAGCTCTTTCTTGTTGTACCCGATGGTGCGCATGAACATGTCGGTGGGGAGCTGGCTGGGTCCGAAGATCTCGGCGAGG
Source organism: Acidobacteriota bacterium (assembly GCA_049591295.1). Lineage (GTDB taxonomy): Bacteria > Acidobacteriota > UBA4820 > UBA4820 > DSQY01 > DTPS01. Next base: position 8,115 of record JBAWEQ010000240.1, on the reverse strand, counting down.
CGCCCCGTGGCCGAGCGGAAGTAGAGCTCGGTCTGCCACAGGCGGTCGGTGGCCACGGCGTAGCCCATGGCGTCGAAGGCGTCGCCCAGGTTGTTGGCCGTGATGAACCAGACATCGTTGTCCGCCCTCGTGGTCTGGGCCGTGGAGGCCTGCGCCTTGGGGGGAGGGGAGGCCTGCCAGGGGAGCGCAGCCATCACCACGAGTGCGCACAAAATCGAACCCAATCTCTTCATTGACGTCTCCTTCCGGAGCAAACCATGGCGTTTCAGGTCACGTAGTCAGAAATCCTGTCCTGGGAATGTGTGCGTTACTGCTTGTCGGGCGTCCTCCTATGAGAAAGGGCAATCTCGGGTTGCGCAACCTCCCGGCGGGGAGGTTCCCGGTGACACGTCACTGTTCCGTGTCCCTTGACCCGTCGAAGGTGTAGGTCTTTGGCTGTCCCTGGAACACGGTTTGAAGATTCACGGGGCGACGCCAGACGTGGTGGAGGGCGTGTAGGGTCTGGCGCGCTTCGCCGACCTTGAGGTCCACCCCGTCGTGGAGATGCCTGAGCAGCAGCTCGGAGCGGTTGGCGTGGTTGGCGTCCACCACCTCGAGAATGGGTTCGCCCCCGTTGGTCATGTGTGCCAGAAGGGTGCTCTTGACCTTCTGGAACTCCCGGCTCTCCAGGACGTAGGCGCCCTGGCGGGGATTGAGGCGGAAGGTGAAGAGGCGCGATTTGATCACGAACTCGGGGGTGAGGAAGGCGTCGAGGAGCTGGGCGTCGTCGAAGGCGGCTCGGACCTCGAAGACCTTCTCCATGCCGCGCCGCTCGCGGGTGTCCCACCGTTCGCGCTTGCCCCTGTCCTGGCAGGTCTCCCACTCCGGGCCGTGGCGGCCCTTGTCCCAGCGGTCCCGGATGTCCTCGAAGAGGAAGTAGCCGAGCCGGTAAGGATTGAGCCTGCCGGGCCAGGCGGCGATGATCTTGGAGTTCTCGTCCGAGTATTCCACGAGCTCCGACGGCCTGAGTCCCTTGGCCACCATGATCCGCGTGTGCCAGAAAACCGCCCACCCCTCGTTCATGATCTTGGTCAGGCGCTGCGGCAGGAAGTAGTAGGCCTCCTCGCGCACGATCTCCAGGATGTCCCGTTCCCAGTCCTCTAGCGGGGCCTGGTCCACCAGGAAATCCAGAACTCCCCGCAGGGGACGCTCGGGAAAGGCCTTCAGCGGAGGGCTATCGGGTTCCGCTTTCCGCTCCTTTGCAGCCGCCGAGGGGGTCTTGGCTGTGCGGTAGTAGGAGGTGAGGTAGGTGCTCGAGAATCTCGGCTCGGCCTGCTTCGAGGCCTCGTCTTCCCGCAGTCCCGAACGCTCCTTCTCCCGGGCCCGCCAGAAGAGCAGGTTGGGATCCACTAGGTTCTCCAGAGAGAGGCAGGTATCCAGGAAGCGTTCCACCCGTTCGAATCCGTGCCGGTTCTGGTAGCGCTTCACGCGCGCCGCGTGGTTGGCCATCTCGTTCAGCATATTCCTGTTGGTGCCCAGAAAGAAGGCGTTGTGGCGGAAGAAGTCGCAGTGGCCCATGACGTGGGCCATGACCATTCGGACGACCACCGGCGTGGAGCCCTCCAGGAGGTAGGCGTAGGCCGGCTGGTTGTTGACCACCATCTCGTAAATGGTGGAGAGGCCCCAGCTCCGGCTCTTATCCAGTTGATCGAAGGCCATGCCGAAGCGCCAGTGGGGGTACCGGCCCGGAAACCCGTCGTAGGAGGCGGCCTCGCTGATCTGGGAGGGCGAGAGGAAGTCGAAGACGATCTCCCCGGGGTCCAGTCCCTGCCTGCGGGCGTAGGCCATGAACTCGCGCTTGACCTGCACGAGCTCCTCCGGGAAGGGGATGAAGTTGAGGCGCCTCAGCGCCTGCGCATCAGGATGCCTCATGGATAGAAAACCTCACCACCAAGACACCAAGACACCAAAGCGTTGATGATGAACGGATTAGAACCAGAAAACGCGGAATCCCCGCTCTTCAGCACCCATGCCGCCGTTTTTCTCTTCAAGGCTCTTCTTGGTGCCTTCGTGCCTTGGTGGTTCATCTTCCTTTCCCCAGAAATTCGCGGATCGAGTCCAGAATGTGCTCCTTGTCGTCGATCTTGCTCAGCGCCACGTTCTCCTGCTCGGGGAAGGCCTTCTCCAGGATGGGGTAGAAGGCGCCGGAGCCGTAGGCGCTCTTGACCTGCCCGTAGGCGAAGAGGTTGGCCGCCGGCAGGAGCTTCTGGTTCATGAGGTCCACGCAGTGCGCCGAGTCCTCGTCGCTCCAGTTGTCCCCGTCCGAGAAGTGGAAGAGGTAGAGGTTCCAGTCGTCCGGCGGATAGTCCTGCTTGATCATCTCGGCCGCCAGGGTGTAGGCGGAGGAGATGAGGGTGCCGCCCGACTCCATGCTCTTGAAGAAGGTCTCGCGGTCCACCTCCCGGGCCTCCGCGTCGTGGGTGATGTACCGGATCTGAAGGTTCTTGTAGTGGGAGCGCAGCCAGAGGTCGATCCAGAATGCCTCGATCCGCACGATCTCCTTCTGCTCCTCCCCCATGCTGCCCGAAACGTCCATCATGTAGAGGATGGCCGCCGCGGACTGGGGCAGCAGCACCTCCTTCCGGGCCCGGTAGCGCTTGTCCTCTCTCACCGGCACCACCAGCGGGTCTCCGGCGTTGTACTCCCCGCTGGAGATGGTGCGCTTCAGGGCCGCCTTGAAGGTGCGCTTGAAGTGCACCAGGGATTCGGGGCCCGTCCTGCGGATGCCGGTGAAGCGGCCGGTGTAGCTCGTGAGCACCTTCTGGCCCCGGGGCTGGATGCGAGGGAGTTCGAGCTCCTCGCCCAGGATCTGGGCCAGCTCCTCCAGGGTGAGTTCCACCTCCAGCGCGTGCTCTCCCGGCTGGTCGCCCGCATCGCCCGCCCCCTCTCCCTCGCCCGGCTGACCCTTTCCCAGAACGTCTCCCTCCTTGCCCTCGCCCTGGCCCGCCTGGGACTGGTCCTCCCAGGAGTACTCGAACTTGGGCAGGCGAATCTCCTTGAGGGGGATGGCCACCTTCTTGCGGCCGTGCTGGGCCACGAAATCTCCCTGCACGATGAAGCGGCGGAGGTTCTCGCGCACCCTCCCCTTCACGATGGACCTGAATCTCGCGTGGTCGGAATGGATGCGCAGCGTCATGGGCTCAGTCCGAAATGAGGAGATGCCGAAGTGAGGTGATGAGGAAGCGCTTCACCAGCACTCCCCATCTCGCCATCTCCTCATCCCCTCATCTCGATCACTCCTCCTTCTCGTCGCCGCGGGCGAAGACCGAGGAGATGTATTCCAGGATGTCCTTGGAGCAGACCTGGCAGTAGCCGTAGCTGTTGATGAGCCGGCCGCGGATCACCTCGATCTTCTCCTGGGTCTCCTTGTCGATGACGTTGGAGACCAGGGCGGAGAGCTTGATGGTGTCCTTCTGGTCCTCAAAAAGCTTCATCTCGAGCGCCTTGCGCAGGCGTTCGTCGGTGCGCCAGTCGAACTTTTTGCCCTCGACGGCGAGGGCCCCGATGTAGTTCATCACCTCGCGGCGGAAGTCGTCCTTGCGCGTCTCGGGGATGGCGATCTTCTCCTCGATGGAGCGCATGAGCCGCTCGTCCGGCTCGTCGAGCTTCCCGGTGAACTTGTTCCGGATTTTCTCGCCCTGGGTGTAGGCCTTCACGTTATCGATGTAATTGGAGGAGAGGGTGGCGATGGCCGATTCGTCGGAAGAGATCGCCCGCCGCACCTCATTCTTGATGACCTCCTCGTACTCGTCCTTCACCACCGAAAGCAGCTCCCGGAACCGGCTGCGCTGTTCGTCGCTCGAGATGAGGCTGTGGTGCTGGAGTCCGGCTTCGAGCTCGTTGAGCACCATGAAGGGGTTGATGCACTGCTCGTTCATGTCCGTGACGAGCGAGTTGCTGATCCTGTCCTGGATGTAGCGGGGAGAGATGCCGGACATGCCCTCCCGGGAGGCCTCCTGGCGCAGCTCTCGGACCGTGTCCTCGGTGTAGCCGGGGAGGGTCCGGCCGTCGTAGAGCTTCATCTTCTGCACCAGGGTCAGGTCCTGCTTCTTGGGCTCCTCGAGCCGGGTGAGCACGGACCACATGGAGGCGACCTCGATGGTGTGGGGGGCGATGTGCTTGCCCGTGATCTTCTTCTTGTTGAAGTCCCGCTCGTAGATCCGCATCTCGTCGCTCAGGCGCGTGATGTAGGGCACGTCGATCTTGATGGTGCGGTCCCTGAGGGCCTCCATGTACTCGTTGTTCTGCAGCTTGATGTACTCGGGCTCGTTGGTGTGGCCGATGATCACCTCGTCCACGTCCGTCTGCGGGAACTTCTTGGGCTTGATCTTGTGCTCCTGGGTCGCGCCCAGGAGGTCGTAGAGGAAGGCCACGTCCAGCTTGAGGATCTCGATGAACTCGATGAGCCCGCGGTTGGCGATGTTGAGTTCCCCGTCGAAGTTGAAGGCCCTGGGATCGGAGTCCGAGCCGTAGATGGCGATCTTGCGGTAGTTCACGTCGCCGGTCAACTCGGTGGAGTCCTGGTTCTTCTCGTCCTTGGGCTGGAACGTGCCGATGCCCACGCGGTCCTTCTCCGAAAGCAGCAGCCGGTACACCTCGATGTGGCTGAGGACCTTCTCCAGGTCTCCCTCGTGTCTCTGCATCAGGTCCCAGAAGACCTTGCGACAGGCCGGGCAGAGATCTCCCTCCACCCTCAGCCGGTAGGGGACCTGGGCCTTGGCCTGAAGATCCCGCAGCAACTCGCCCCGGAATTCCGCGGGGATCAGCTTGAGGGGCTCCTCGTGCATGGGGCAGGCGAACTCGTCGCTCTCGCGGCTCTTCAGCCGGCCGGCCTCGTCCGCCTCCACCCGCCACCGGAATGAGTAGAGGGCTCCCTCGGGCCTGCGCGCGTAGTCCTCCAGCCCGCGCTTGAGCTGGCGCACGATGGTGGACTTGGCGGAGCCCACCGGCCCGTGCAGGAGGATGATTCTGCGCTCTGGTCCGTATCCGAAGGCGGCCGACTTGAAGATGTTCACGAGCCTGGCCAGCGTGGCGTCCAGTCCGAAGACCGCGTCCTCGCCCATGCCGAACGGGTCGGCGAAGAACTTGTAGCGGTGCGAGACTGACCGGCCGTCGCTCACCTCCTCCCGGCCGTGGGAGAGGATCATGTCGTAGAGGCGTTGGTAGGAAGTCCTAATGACCTCCGGCTGCTGGTGGGCGATGCCCAGGTAATCGTTGAAGGATCCCTCCCACCGGAGGTTGAGGAACTCGCTCTGGGTCCTCTCCTTGACCTGCTTGAGGAACCCCAAATCGGTATCGGTCATGGGAGCCTCCCTGCAGATGCAACTGGACTCAGTATAGGGTCCGCGCCCAGCGCGCGTCCACCACGGGGATCCGCCTTGCTGCGGGCCTCGGCCCGATGCCGAGGGGACTTTTATCCCCCGGAAGATTCCTTTACACTAACGTCCGCGAGGAGGTTGGTATGCCCGAATCCAAGGGTCTGGAGGCCACGCGCAAGGCTCTCGAGGCCGACCTGAAGAAGCTGGACCACGAACTGCGGATCGACCTTCCCAAGGAGATTGATCGCGCCCGGCAGCTGGGTGACCTGAGCGAGAACGCCGAGTACCACATGGCCCTCCAGCGGCAGCAATACGTGAAGGCGCGGGTCATGGAGCTTCAGAAGCGGATCGCCGCCCTGGCCACCGTGAACCTCTCCTCCGTCCCGAAGGATAGGGCGGCTTACGGCAGCCTCCTCAATCTCTACGACGTGGAGAAGGAGGAGGAGTTGGAGGTCCGCCTCGTCACCCACGAGGAGGCGGACATCCAGAACGGCTGCTACTCCGTGCAGTCGCCCATCGGCAAGGCGCTCCTGGGCAAGCGGGAGGGGGATGAGGTGACCGTGGAGACGCCCGGCGGCCGCCGGACCTTCGAGGTCCTCAGCCTCAAGACCATCCACGACCTGTGAGGGCCTTGGGCGGAAGGTGGATAGCGGAAGGAAAGAAGACGCCACAGAGGCAGTGAGGCACAGAGGGGAATGGGGGATTTGGGGTTGTCGCGTCTCACGTCTAGCCTCTAACGTCTCGCTCCTCACCGCCCTTCCCAATCCTCCCGCCACGCCCCGATTCACCGCCTCCACTTCTACCTGTCTCCATCTCCGCTTCCGCCGTCCCCCTTTTCGGACGGGCTTCCGGCATCGAGCACAGAGCTGGGTGCCTTTCCCGGCCCGAACGCCGTAACCACGGCCTTTTTGCCGGCTCCTCCCGTTGGCACCGGCCTTGCTTTCACCAGCACGTGGAGGGAGTTCCCATGAATCAGCGAATCCTGATCGTAAGCGCGATCCTCATGGCGGTGGCGGTGACGGGTTGGCCGGCGGCGAGCGGGGTGCCCGCCACGGAGGTGGTGGTCTTCCCCAACCTCACCCCGGCCCAGGCCTCGACGGCCCTTTCGGCGGCCCAGCGCCTCGTCTGGGACCGCCAGACGGGCATCGCCGTGGCCGAGGTGCCCACGGCCTGGGACACCAAGCTCGCGTCGGTGCGACTGGAGAACCTCGGTCCCGTCACCGGGCCCCAGGACTTCGACGCGGCTCTTCGGCTCTATCTTCCCGGCTACCTGAATGCCCCCCGCGAGGAGGCCTCCTCAGCAACTCCGCGCTACGCCGTCAAGGCGCCCGTGCATCTGGTCAAGCCGGCGGCCATGGTGGCCGAGATGGCCAAGGCCAGGGCATCGAGAAACGAGGACACCACCTGCCTCTACGAAGGGTTCGAAACGGACGAGTTGCCCATCTGGTACGAAGACGGGGGAAACTGGTGGCATTACCAGGGCGGCAATCCGAACGACCAAGGTGACTACTTCTGGCTGGACGACAACTGCGACGCTCACAGCGGACAGTGGGAGGCCAGCGCCACCCTGGGGGGTACGCTGGGCCAGTATCTGAGCTGCACCTCCAACTACGCCAGCAACACCGACTCCTGGATGGAATACGTGCCCGAGATCACCTGCGTGTCGGGCGTCCCCCAGGCCTCGCTCGACTTCTATCTCAAAGTTCAGAGCGAGCCGAACTACGACCTCTTCTACTACCTCGCCTCGTTGGACGGGACCAACTACTACGGGTACAGCCTCTCGGGCGACTGGTCCGACCAGTGGTACCTCAACGACCCGTATGACCTTAGGAACTGGACCGGACTCGGCGACCTGACGCAGTACCCCTATTTCTACCTCGCCTTCGCCTTCCAGTCCGACAACCAGATTGACGAGGGCTTCGGGGCGGCGGTGGACGACATCTCCATCTCGGCCACCTCCTTTTCGGTGGCGGCGCAAGCCGACACCCAGTCGGGGCTGGTTCCCCTCACGGTCCACTTCACGGCCACTCCCCTGGGCGGGCAGGCTCCCTACACCTACGCGTGGGACTTCGGGGACGGCAGCCCGCGCTCCTCCGACCAGAACCCCATCCATACCTATACAGCCACGGGGACCTACCCCGTGCAGGTGACGGCGCAGGACAGCACCGGCGCCGTCTCCACGGGCGGCCTCACCATCACCGTGAGCGTGCCGACGCCGCCGATCATCAACTCCATGGCCAAGAAGGGCAATCCGTTCCGGATCGTGGTCTTCGGAGGCAACTTCATGCAAGGCATCCAGGTCTACATCAACGGTGTCCAGTGGCCCAACGTGAAGATCAAGTCCTCCGGGAAGCTCGTGATCGCTGGCGGGGCCGGGCTGAAGGCGGTGGTGCCGAAAGGAGTGCCGACCCTCTTTCTCTTCAAGAATCCCGATACGACGACGGCCACCTACACCTTCACCTGGTAGCGCCGAGGGCTTCCACGGAGCAGCTCACGGGGGAGCGCTTCCCCGTTTTCGGGTAGAACCACTCCGGCCAGCAGCTTTCCTTCTCTCTCGGCCGGGGGCTTCGGCTCCCGGCCCATTTTTGGTGTGCCGGGCATGTTCGGAAGCTTGGGGGTGAAAGTCCCCTGCCCAACCTGATGGAGGTGAAGGGTTAGCGAAGCGCAAGGGCCTGTCACCGCGAGGTGGGGTCTGAAGGAAGCGTGGAGCAAAGGCGCGGGCCGATGGACAAGAACCGGATAAGGAGGCGTGAGCGCC
>JBAWEQ010000239.1:0-13900 GCA_049591295.1 Acidobacteriota bacterium | reverse complement strand
GGAGGTTCTCGTCGGTGAAGCTCAGCTCCACCTCCTCGGGCACCTCGGCGGCGAAGACCACGGGGCCGTGCGGCGGCAGGTGGAACTCCGTCTGTCGTTCCAGCTTCGGCCAGCTCGGGTAGATGAGCTGCATCTTCATCTTCACGCCTCGTTTCTCGCCTTCAGGAACTCGCCCGTCCGGGCCCTCGGGGGAAGCGCCCGAAGGGCCTCTCCGCGCAATCCTCGCCGGTCTCGGCCCATGGTACCACTCGGCACCGCCGATTCAGGCGCCGGCCGAGGCCAGGAGCCTGGGCCAGTCCAACCCGGAGAGGCGGGCGAGCACGCGCCTGGAGACCGCCTTCTGCCTGATCTGGCTGCCCACGACGATGGCGGCGGGCAGCCCGAGGAGGGCGGCGGGCAGGCTCAGGGTGGCGAAGCCCGCGTCCAGCGCGTAGCCGGCCACGCCCGGCGCTTCCCCGCGCCCCGAATAGAGCCGCCCGTAGTAGGTGGCCACCACGGCGTAGACGTCCCGGAGGAGGCCGATGGTGCCCGCCGTGCTCCCGCCGACCTTGCAGCGGCCCGCCCGCACCTCGCGCAGGAACTCCTGTGCCGTTTCGGCCCGCGCCTGGGTCCACGCCGCGCCCACACGGCCGAGCACGTGCGCGTCCGACCCGCCCGCCTGCGTCAGCTCCAGGCCCCGCGCCGCGGCGGCCCGGCAGAGCTCGGTGACGGCCCTGTTCTGCAGTTCGGGGACGCCGCCGTTGAGGCCCTCCACGTGGCTGAAGAGGCCCAGCAGGTCCTCGATGTAGGCCTCCAGGGGCTTCTGGCCCAGGTAGGACTGGAAGGGATGGTTGAGCACGTACAGGAGGCCGCGCTCGCGGCAGTAGGCCGCCACGTCTCGGACGTCGGCCTTGAGCGCCTGGAGCCGCCGGTGGTCCTCCTCGGTGATGCCCAGGACGTTGACGTGGACCCACTGCCCCGTCTCGGGGAAGACGGCCTCCACCTCCTCGCCCGCGATGACCCGCTGGGGGTCCACGCCGGGCTCTTCGAGGAGCCGCAGCGCCCCCTCCACCGCGTCGTGGTCGGTGATCGCCACGAACCGCATGCCCCTCGCCAGGGCGGCGTCGTAGACGGCTTTCGGCTCGCTGTAGCAGTCGCGGGGATGGATGAACCGCAGGTGCCTCCAGCCCGAGTAGCGGGTGTGCACGTGCAGATCGGCTCGAACCGGGGCGGCCTCACTCATGATCGATCGGCACTCCAGCGCCGGCGGGGTGACCCGGCTCTCGGTAAAGACCCCTCTCACCGCGTTCCCCGGGATTATGCGATGCCACCATTCGGCCCCTTCACGGACTTCCGGCTCGGCACCGCCGGACGGCACGGAAGCCGCCCTCTCGCCGGCCTCCGTCCGATTCCGCCCAATATAGCACGACGGGGGCCCTCAAGCATTCATATATCGTGGCCATCCAAAACAGTTTCAGCTCACCCTTGTTCGGCTTGCCTTCCGGAGCGAAGCGGAGGAAGGCGCGTTCCGGCGCCGATGGGCCTCATGCGAGGAAGGTGAGGCGGCCGCACCGGAAGCGTACTATCTGTACGCTGAGGATGCGGACGCCGAAAACTGACGAAGCAGGAGGTCCGTCGCCGCCGGCGCACCCGTGGAGGGTGGGGGGACGGCTCACACCAGGAGAGGCCGGGCCTGGCGCCCGAAGGGCGGCTGAGGGACTGAGGCCGGAGCGCGGCCACGCTCGCGTGGACGCGCCCGGACCAGGCCCCCAGCGCCGTGCCATCGGCGCGGCCCAGATCCGGCCGTGGTTCGGAGGCGGCAAGGCGCCTCATCTTGGACAGGCACGTTCGTTTTCCCAGTCGCCATTCGCCATTTTCGCTTCGCATTGCTCCATCTTGGCGCCCCCGCGAGGCGGACCCTATACTTAACCAGCAAGGCAGCGAAGGGAGGTCAGCATGCGCGACAGGACCCGCGACCGCATCCAGGAGCACCCGTTGATACCGGCCATCCTGGAGGCCGGCCTCGAGAGGGGCGAGCCCGTCTACCTGGTCGGCGGGGCGATCCGCGACCTGGCCCTCGACCTCCAGCCCGTGGACCTGGATTTCGCCACGCTCCATCCCTACGACATGGCGATCTTCTTCGCGAAGCGCTACGGAAGCCACGTGGTGCCGCTCGGCAAGGAGGCCACGCCCACCTACCGCATCCCCCTGGACGAGCTGCGCCTGGACTGGGTGGGCCTGTACGAGGGCAGCCTGGAGGCGGACCTGAACCGGCGGGACTTCACCATCAACTCCATCGCCTACGACGTGGAGGAGCGCCGCTTCATGGACCCCACGGGAGGCTTCCACGATCTGGCGGAGGGGCGCATCCGGATGGCCTCGCCCGGCGCCTTCCTCGACGATCCGGTGAGGATCCTCAAGGCCTTCCGCATGGTGGCCCAGCTCCCGGGCTTCCGTCTCGATCCTGAGACGGAGCGGGCCGCCTCCTCGCAGCGCGACGCCATGCTCGGGGTGCCCACGGAGCGCCTCCAACTGGAGATGGAGCACCTCTTCGCCTCCCCCAGGGCGGGAGAGGCCGTGCGCCTCATGGCCGCCTCGGAGGTGCTCTTCGTCCTCGTGCCCGAGCTGGCGCGCCTGAAGGGACTGCAACAGAACCACTATCACCACGCCGACGTGCTGGAGCACACCCTGGAGGCGCTCGAACAGCTCGATGGGGCTCCCGCCTGGCTCGCGGACCTGGGCCTGCCTCCCCTGGACACCGGCCAGCTCTCCCTCCTGCGCATGGCCCTGCTCTTCCACGACGCGGGCAAGGCCGACACCCGCACCGTGGACGCCGAGGGGAACGTGCACTTCTACGGCCACCCCAAGCCGTCGGCCGAGATCGCCCGCGAGGTCCTGCACCGCCTGCGGTTCTCCAACGCCGAGGCGGAGGATGTCTCCGACCTCTGCCTCAACCACCTGCGGCCGCTGGCCCTCATCAAATCCGAACCCGGCAGGACCCCCCTGAGGCGCCTGATCCATTCCATGGGCGACCTCCTGCCCCTCCTGCTGGCTCTCGCCTACGCCGACAAGTCCGCCGCCAGGGGCGCCGAGATGGAATCCAACCTCGCCCAGCTTCGCGCGCTCTCGCGCCAGACCATGGCCATGGCCGCCAGCGACGGCCCCGAGCTCCGCCGTCTGCCCAAGCTCGTGGACGGCCTGCGCGCCATGGATATCCTCGGCCTCCAGCGCCCCGGCCCCGAGCTGGGGCAGGCCCTCGACGCCCTCATGGAGCGCCAGGTGGACGGCACGATCAACGACGCCCCCGCCGCCGAGGCCTTCCTCCGCGAATGGGCAGGGAGGCGAGATGCGAGACGTTAGACGCGAGACGCTGGACGCGAGACGCTAGACGGGAGACGCTAGACGGGAAGAAGCGACTAGCGGGATTGCCCCATCCTTCGCGTTGCTTAGAAAGTCCCCCTTCCGAGGCCGTCATTCTGACGCCGCTGTTGCGAAGGGCTCCCCTGGAAGAATCTCAGACGCCATCCCTGTAAGGCCCCTGTCCGAGATCCCCTTCCGAGTCGCCCTTCGCAAGGCGCCCTCAGGGTAGTCTCTCCTTTGGGGCCCGTTGGGTGTCGCCCTCGGGATGACCTTATCTCACACGACTTTCATCCCTCACGGGCGAGAGGCATTCTCGTGAGGTATTCTGGCGAGCGCAGCGAGTCCAGAATCCGATTCCGGGCAAGCCGGAATGACGGAGAAAAAGCCCAAGCGCTGGGGCGGGACGGCAGACGCCAGATACGATGAGCAGAGGAAGACCGGTGCGGCTGGGCCGTGGCCAGCGTTCGATCCAGCCCCCCTCTTCCCGCTGACCCCGTTTCCCGCTATGCTCAATTCTATGGATCTGCGCGACTTCCTCTACGACCTGCCCCCCGAGCGCATCGCCCAGTATCCGGCCAGACCCCGGGACGCCTCGCGCCTGCTCGTCCTGCCCACTGAAGGCCCCTTTCTCCATCAGCGCTTCCGCGACCTGCCAGGCCTCCTGGCGCCGGGAGACCTGCTCGTCGTGAACCACAGCCGAGTGGTGCGGGCCCGCCTCCTGGGGAACCGTAGCGGGGGCGGCCGCGCCGAGATCTTCCTCCTACGCCCCGCTTCGGAACCGGGGGAATGGGAGGCCATGGTGAAGCCCGGCAAGCGGCTCAGGCCGGGCGACGTGATCCTCTTCGACGAGCGCGGCCGCGGGATCGAGCTGGTGGACCGCCTGGGCGAGGGGCGGCGCCTGGTCAGGGCCGTGGGCGCCACCATGGAGCAGCTCCTGCGCCGCTTCGGCCACGTGCCCCTTCCGCCCTACATCGACCGCGAGGACGACCGGAGGGACGCGCGCCGCTACCAGACCGTCTACGCCCGCGAGGGCCGGTCCGTGGCCGCCCCCACCGCGGGCCTGCACTTCACCCCGCGCGTGCTCGCGGCCCTGCGGACGCGGGGCGTCGAGCTGGCCTCCATCCGTCTGGACGTGGGCCCCGGCACCTTCAAGCCGGTCACCGCGGAGCGCGTGGAGGACCACCGCATGGACTTCGAGCCCTACGCCCTCAGCGCGGAGACCGCCGCCGCCCTCAACCGCGCCCGGTCCGCGGGCCGCCGCATCGTGGCCGTGGGCACCACCGTCACGCGCACCCTGGAGGACCAGCTCCGCCGCTTCCCGCGCTTCAGGGCCGGCGACTTCGAGACCGACCTCTTCATCCGCCCCGGCTACGAATTCCGCGCCGTGACCGGCCTCATCACCAATTTCCACCTCCCCGGTTCCACCCTCATCATGCTCGTCTCCGCCCTCGCCGGCCGCGAGCGCACCCTCGCCGCCTACACCGAGGCCCTGGCGCACAGCTACCGCTTCTACTCCTACGGCGACGCCATGCTCGTGTGGGGCCGGGCGGAAGAAAGTTGATAAGTTGATGAGTTGAGAAGTTGAGAAGAGGCGGGGCACATCCCGGTCTTGCAACGGCGGGATTCCGTGCAGGGGGCCCTCTGAAGAAGCCCACGGAATGACAGGATGGGGAGCGCCTCGCGTCTCGCTGGTCAGGTGCCACGGAATGACGCAGGTGCGTCATCCGAGGTCATCCTCAAAGGGCTCCTTGCTCAGGATCCCGGCGGGCCCAAGACCGCCCGGTCTTGCAACGGCAGGATTCCGTGCAGGGGGCCCTCTGAAGAAGCCCACGGAATGACAGGATGGGGAGCGCCCCCGCGTCTCGCGTCTCGCGCTTCGCGTCTAGCGTCTAGCGTCTCGCGCTTCGCGTCCAGCCCCTTGCGGCCCTTTCCCCGTGTGCTACCCTCTGCCCATGAACCTCGCCTACCTCCACCCCATGTTCGTCCACTTCCCCGTCGCCCTCAGCCTCGTGGGCACGGGCCTCCTGGGCTGGGGAACCCTGCGCCGCCAGCCCCTCACCGTCCGCGCCGGGCTCATCGTCCTCTGCCTCGCGGCCGTTCTCTCCATCCCCACCTACATCACGGGCGAGGTGGCCCGCTCGGTGATGGAGGACCAGGCCCAGTTCATGCGCGCCCCGGCCCTCCTGGACCGCCACGAGGACCTCGGCCTCTACTCCATGGCCGGCCTCATCGCCCTGGGGATCCTCAGCGGCATCGCCCTCATCAAGAAGGAGTACGAGGGCCAGAGCCTCTGGACGATCGCCGTCCTCGCCCTCGCCGTGGCCATCCTCGTGGCCGTCACCGCCTTCTACGGCGGCCGCCTCGTCTTCGAGGAGGGCATCGGCGTCAGCGCCCGCACCGCCCATGCGCCCGCCGCCCCCCGCGTGGGGCCCCATCCCTAGCACCGACGGGCGAGGCGCGAGACGCGGGACGCTAGACGCGAGACGCGAGACGCTAGACGCGAGACGCGAAAGGTGAGACGCAGGGTCCAGTCAGGACATAGGTAAGGGTTCTGGTGGGTTTCGCGCGCCAGGATGTTAGCTTGTCCCGAATCCTCACCAGTCACGGTCATTCCGGCTTGTCCGGAATCTGATTCTGGACTCGCTCCGCTCGCCAGAATGACCGTCATAGGAGCGCCATCCTCTTCTCTCCGCGCACGTTTCTCAGACTCTATCTTCCCCTTTTCTCTCCTTCCGCTTCTGACTTTCCGCACCGCCTTCCTCCACCTCGGCCCTTGTGCTAGGCTGGAACGTATGGACAAGCAGCCGTCGTCGCGAGAGGACATTCTCGGTTTTCTGGCCGATCACCGGGATCGCCTGCGGGCCATGGGAGTGCGCAGGCTCGGGCTTTTTGGATCTTTCAGCCGGGGGGAGGGCTCGCCCGCCAGCGACGTGGACTTCCTCGTGGAATTTGAGGCCAGTTCCTTCGACGCTTACATGGACCTCAAGTTTTTCCTGGAGGAGAGCCTGGGGATTCCTGTCGACCTGGTTCTCCAGGACACCCTGAAGCCCCGCCTTCGTCCCCGCATCCTGGCGGAGACCGTCTATGCCCAGGGACTATAAGGTCTACCTCGACGACATCCTGACGGCGGTAGACCGCGTCGAGGAGTACAGCCGTGGTCAAGCTTCTCCAGTGACCACAAGACCCTCGACGCGGTCGTCAGGAACCTTGAAATCATTGGTGAAGCGGCCAAACACCTCCCCCAGGCCGTCCGCGACAGCGAACCTCGCGTGGAATGGAAGAAGATCGCCGGGCTGCGAGACATTCTGATTCATGAATACTTTGGGATGGACGCGGGGATCCTCTGGGATATCGTCCAGAACAAGCTGCCGGATCTGAAGGCCGCAGTCCAGCGCCTGCTCGACTCTTGATAGCCTCGGGATCTTCCCCAACCCCCCAATCCCAATTTCTTCTTGCCTCTGTTCTTGCCTCTGTTCTTGCCTCTGTGGCTCTGTGCCTCTGCGGACATCCCCTTCCCTTTTCCCCCCAAAGAAAAGGGGCCGGCTTTCGCCGGCCCTGAAGGAAGGGAGGCCCTAATCCGATGCATGAGGGTGTTTTCTTGCCCTAACCCCTCAGAGTTGCTTGGCTTATCTGCGCGAGCCGGCCGTGCGGGCCTTGGCGGTGCTCACCACGGAGCTGGTGACCGTGCTGCCGTCGCTGCCCAGGGCGGCCACCCGGAAGTAGGTCAGCTTGGTGTTCTGGATCGTGTAGCTGTAGCTGCCACCGCCGGGGTTGATCGCGGGGGACACGGCGCTGAAGGGGCCGCCGGCGCTGCTGCTCGCCTCAACCTCGTAAGAGGTGACGCCCACCTCCGCGCTCATGGTCCAGGCCACGGTCACGGACCTCTTATAGGTGCTGGCCGTGATGGAGGCGAAGGAGATGGAGACCGGCGGGGGCGGGGGCGCGGTCACGGTGATGGTGCCCGAGCTGGTGGAGGACTGTCCGCCCACCGTCGCGGTCACGCTCCAGGCGTAGGTGCCGGCGCTGGCGTATGTGTAGCTGGGGCTCTGGATGGAGGAGGTGCCGCCGTCGCCGAAGGTCCAGGCGTAGCTCGGCGTCCCCGAGCAGTAGCTGGCCGTCGCCGAAGCCGAGAAGGCCACCGGCGTCCCCGCCACCGCGCTCGCCGGCACGCTGGCCGAGCTGGTCACGGTGCAGGGGGGCAGGGTCACGGTGGTGGTCCCCGAGCTGGAACAGCTCTCGCCGTCCTGCGTCACCACCACGCTCCAGGCGTAAGAGCCGGCCTGGGCGTAGGTGTGGTAGGGGTTCTGGTCGGTGGAGGTGGAGCCGTCGCCGAAACTCCAGGCGAAGGCGGGCGTCCCCGTGGCGCAGTTGGTCGCGGAGACCGTGGAGGAGAACTGCGCCGCGTCGCCCAGCATGACCGAAGAGGGCCCGCTGGCCGAGCAGGTCACCGTGCACGCCGGAGGAGCCGTACCGCCCACCAGCGTCGGAGCGCCCACGAAGGCCGTCTCGGTGAAGCCGCCCGGCGCTCCGCCGTCGAAGAGGACCGACAGCGCCACGTAGGTCACCATGCCGGCCGGCGTCTCGGGCACCTGCACGGCCGCCTGCCCGGGGTCCGGTCCGTTCGTCCCGAAGCTCACCACGCCCGCCACCGGCCAGCCGGCCGTCTTAAAGGAGGTCGGCGCCGCGCTGCCCTGGAAGTAACGCACCGCCACGCCCGTGATCAGGTTCGTCCCCGGGTCCACGTCGTAGAAGCCCTTCAGGTTAGCGATCGGCGTCCACGTCAGGTTCAGAGTGGTCATGCCCCCCACCGTCGTCTGCGAAGCCAGCGTCAGGGCGGGGATGGGCAGAGGGGATTCGGTGTTCGCACCCAGCGTCCCGTTGCCGTTCGTGATCAAGTCGAAGTTCCAGCCGTAGTATCCGCTATCGAAGCTAGTGCTCAAGATGAGGTATTGTCCCGAGCCGCCATTCTGAATCGAATACAGAAAGGCTGCCCTGTCCGAAGTGGAGGGATCTCCTCCGTATACCCCACTGTTCATCCAATTGGAGGCGATATAGTAGCCGCCAGAACCCAGATCATTAACTTGTGAGACTGTGGCGAGTGTTCCACTGTTGAAGTCTGCGCTCTTCCCGGTGATCCAGAATTTCGTCACGATCGTTCCCGCACCAGTACCATCATCGAGAATACCGGTTACTGAAAGCTGTGCCCCATAAGCTGGATTTATCAGGGAAAACGGAGAGCTTGATTCTTGGACAGGATTCGCAGCTTTGATAGCGAAGGGAGCTGCTAACATGGCTGCTACCAAGGCCGTTACCATCATTCCCAGTTTCGTGGCTTTCATCGTCAGGGCCTCCTTTTATAGCCGGGCTGTCTGTTCTTCAGCCGGCCCTCCTATTGCAGCGTCCGTGCCAAATGGGGATAGGCGCCTGCCGGATAGCCCTATTGCATTTCTGCCCATGACTGTTCAACGGTTGCGGACGAGGACAGGTCCGCCCCCTTTCTGTCTCACAACCGAGAAACGCGCGCTCAATCGTGAGATGCTTGAGAAGGGGTACTGGTTGACTCGCAAGCGGGCAAATCGGACAGGCCGCGTCCCAGCCCTCCTGACGCATAAGCCAGCGCCCTCGCGTTTCGGCCGCTTTGATTGCGTTTCCCTCCGCGTGAAGTAGGCCCATTGAACAAATGCGCACTGCGTAAGTATTGTATTGTGGAGGCGAAGATGGGCTGGCTACCGGACGGCTTTGGTCAAGAGGGGATGGATCTTAGAATCTCACTCGTAGCGGAAATTGTGCACAATAGGGTTGAGCGGCGTTGCAGCGTTGATCTGGGCGTCCGCTGGACGCGGGCGGCCGTCCTTCTTGCTGCCCTCGCCTTTCTCTTTTCACCCCCGCCCGACCACCACCTCCAAGCGCTACGCCCAGAGTCGTCTGCACCCCGCCTCGCCAATGCCAGCCCCGTCGGCATCCTTCTTGCTAAAAAGCATTCCGTGGGGACAAACCCAGCAGAACAGGGACCTACCGCTGTATCCGCCGAAGCGGCCGGAGAGATGGCACCGCTTCGGCAAAAGAAAGCCCCGGGCCCTCTGCCAGGGAACAGCCCCGACATTGCGCTCGAGAAGGAGGGTAGCGCCGTAAAGTTGAAGTGGGAGGGTGATCCGTACAAAGAGTACGTGATTTACCGTTGCACGTCCCCGCGCTTCGACGGCTGCGACGTGGCCGGAATTGTGAAGGGTACACAGTGGACCGACCAAGAGGCCCACAAGGGCCCAGTGCTCTTTTACAAAGTCGAGCCGAAACCTGGAGCATGAGAAGCTAAGCTAGGTGCATTCACGTGAGGGTGGGTCAGCCATAAGTCACAGGCCTTCTTCTCACAAATACCAGTTTAAGGAGGCTAGGAATGCCTGCGAAACTGTCCCTAATTCTGGGCACGATGCTCATGATGTTAATCGGTACCGTCGCCATCGGGAGCAACATGGGGTTTAAGATAGTGATCCCCCTGGTGACTGGAACAAATAACTACATTTCGCTTCCCTACTATACCCAATATACAGATGCCTATTCATTGGCCATTGATATCAAAGGCTCCGACACTACAACAGCCACGGTCAATCGGTGGGACCCCACAACTAAGCAGGTTCAGTACTGGAACAGCAATGGCCGTGGAAGTGCGAACGGTGATTTCATGGTCACGGGTGGTGAGGGCTATTGGGTAACGATCACTTCAGCCAAGACTACCCCTTGGATCGTGGTCGGCTCACACAATCCTTCACTAGTAATCCATCTCGTCACCGGCACAAACAACTACATCTCGGTCCCTTACCACACCACGCAGACTACTGCCTACGGATTGGCAGTGGAGATTAAGGGACAAAGTGCGGCGACTGTAACGGCCAACCGCTGGAATACGACCACCCGGCAAGTAGAGTATTGGAACAGTAACGGCCGCGGCAGCGCTGGCGGAAACTTTGCCATTACTCCGGGAGAGGGATATTGGATCACTACCACGGTTGCAGTGGACTGGCAGCCTTCACACTACTGATTTCGAGGAGTCTTCCGATGAAACCAATGCTGACAGCGATTGCGGGTGTGGCCTGCCTCTGGCTTTCCGTTTCGATTTTCGCACAATGTACTTCTGCGGCTGTCGACAACTCTGCGAGCGGCACTCTCAACTTGACTGGAACGGCAGACACCGATTACAGAGCCGTGTTTTGGGAGATGAATCATGTCGCTGCAAACAGCCTCAGTGTTCCCACAACAAGTGTGCTAAACACTACAGTGTCTCCTCCCTACTGGGGCGGCAACTGGAACAATGGTTTGATTACAATTTGCCCAAATCAGAGCCCTTCGACGACTGTCGGGGTTGTGAGCCAACGCAACGATGGCAAGACAGGTCAGTTTATCTTGGAATCAGTACAGTACGGCTGGAACAACTCCGCTGACTACGACTTCGATCAAGCATATTCAGGAACACTGAATCCCACAAATATCCCTTCCCTCACAATCGCCTCTACGACAAGTGACGCTAACAATTACACCTTTAAGGTCACCTGGAGCCCCCTCAATGTTCAGGGCACCTACCCGTCAGGGGACGCCCCAGGCGAGCCGTTAATCACGGGAATTAAAATCTACTACGTGCAAAGCGCCTCAGCTCCGAGCAACGCCCTGGCAAACTGGAACGCTAACGTTGCTGGGGCAACGCTGGCGATTAGCTCTACTACAGATCCTGGCACCGTTGATGTCGTAGTGCCCCGCTCCGTTGTGAGTGCAGGGCCGGTATGGCTGGCTATGTCCCTTGTCTTCGAAGGCGGGGTCTACGAAACCCAGTGGGTGGGGCCTCCGTCCGTCCAAATCGGCCCCACCCCCGCTGGCGTCTTCGCGGGTTTCGACGCGAAGCTGGCGATGGGGACGGTGACGGCGACGTGGCGGAGCAACGCGGAGGGCGGGCTGGGGTTCTACCAGGTGTACGCCTCGAAGCTGGAGGGCGGCCCGTACCAGCCGATCAACGGCACGCTCACCTCGCCCATGGGCGACAGCCACGTCTACACGGTCACCTTCCCCTTCCCGAAGGAGATCGGCAAGAGGAAGGTCTTCCTCAAGGTGAAGGCGACGGACACGAATGGCGCCGAGTGGTGGACCCAGCCCGTGAAGGTGGCCAGGAAGGGCTGAGCATCGACCGATGGACACATGGTTTCAGGACCACCGGGGCCGGCCGCGAGGCCGGCCCTCGGCGTTGGACGGGACTAGGTGACTAGGTGACTAGGTGACTAGGGGACTAGGGGGACTAGGGGACTAGGGGACTAGGGGACTAGGGGACTAGGTGAGGATGACGTGAACCGGAAACCGGGCCCCGTGTCCTGCAAAATTGCTCCGCAGTCCCGCAAAGCCGGTTCGGAGTCCTGCAAAGTCGCTCCGCAGTCCTGCAAAGCCGGTTCGGAGTCTTGCAAAGCCGGTTCGGAGTCCCGCAAAGTCGCTCCGCAGTCCCGTAAAGTCCGCCCGGAGTCCTGCACAGTCGCTCCGGAGTCTGGCATGGGCCACCCCGAGTCACCATGGCGCCGCGTGCAACCGCCCGAGAGGCCCGAAGCGCGAATCCTACCCGGCTCTCTCCCCCCATGGAGCCAGGGCGTCATCTGGGGCACCTTTCAGAGCCTGCCCCGGGCTGCCCTTCGAAGCGGCCCCTGGCCGGGGCTCCTGGCTCAAGATCCCGGCGGCGCCTTGACTGTCCGGTCTCACAACCTCGGGATTCCGTGCAAGGGGCCCTTCGAAGAAGCCCACGGAATGACGCGAAAGCGTCATCCTCTGAGGCACGCTCCAGAGGGCTCCTGGCTCAGGATCCCGGCGGGCGAAGAACTGAGCGGTCTTGCAACGGCGGGATTCCGTGCAAGGGGCCCTTCGAAGAAGCCCACGGAATGACAGCTATTTGCAACGGCGGGATTCCCCCGTGTCAGAAGCCCTTCGAGGTCCGCCACGGGGCAGGCACCGTCAAGAGCCCTTCGCAGAAGTCCACAGAATGACGCGACCGGGAGCAACTTCAGGTCGTCGGGGACCGGCCCGCAACCGAGGCCCTGTGCCTTCTGGGAGAATGGATCGCCGCCGGGCGACGGCTCCCGCAGCAGGGGCCGAGGGAGGCTGGCCGCTACGGGAAGAGATCCCCGACCCAGCGGCGGAAGTCGTCCTTGACCTGCTCCCAGTCGATGGGCCCGAGAAGGCGCAGGGGGGGCTCGGCGTCGGCATCGTCGAAAAAGACCAGGCTCCGCACGACGTGGCCGACGTCGTGGGTCCTGTACTTCTCTCGAAAGCCATCGAGGTAGATGGGCAGGGGCTTGTGGCGGGTGATGAGGACCCACAGGTCGATGAAGTCCTTTCGGCTGCCCCGCGCGGCCGCCGCGGCGAGCTTCATGGCGGCGATGTCATCGCGCGAGGCGAGGGGCAGCAGGCCGGGGGCCGGGGCGCGCAATGGGCCGAGCAGGGGCACCGGGCTGCCGATGAAGCTGATCTGGACCCCGCCCACCTGCCCGTAGAGGGTCTCGGGGGCGGTATAGGTCACCGAGATGTCCAGGCCCGAGGCGGTGAGGCGGCGGGATAGTTCGTCGGGATCACCGATCGCAGGGGCGAACAGGTCGAGGTCAGCGGAGATGCGGTGCCCCTCCCAGAGGGCCAGGGCCGTCCCACCAGCCAGGTAGAACTCCGAGTCCGATAGGGGCCCGGAGAGCGCCACGTAGGCGTCGCGCACCCCTGGAGCCGTGGCCTCCCAGTGGAGGCTCACCCCTTCCATGCCGCCTCCCGCTCCCGCGCGGAGCGGACCCACGCCGTGGCCTGCGGCTCGGGAACCCGGGCGATGAACAGCCAGAAGCGAAGCGCCCTCGGCGGGAGAACGCGCACGCCCCGTCGTTCCAGGTAGCTCCTGAGTCTCTCCCGGCCCGCCGTGGCGAGGAGCCAGCGCATGTCATCCCAGCGCCCCCTGGCCATGACGCGCTCGATCAGGGCGTCCGGGAGTTCGGTCAGGGCCGCCAGACCGGCGGGGTCGAATTCCCACATCAAGTCGAGCACGGACTGAGGGATCCTCATAAGGTCATTATACCGCGATTGCTCGCTTCGCGCCCCAGCGCGGGGGCTACTTCAGGCTGCCGGGGACCGGCCCGCAACCGAGGTCCTGTGCCTTTTGGGAGAACGAGTCGCCGTCAGGCGATGGCTCCCACAAGGGAGAGGCCGCTGGTTGTGGGAGCGATCGCCCGATCGCGACCCCGGCAAAGATCGCCGCCGGCCCCCGCCGTTGCGGAGTCATCCTGAGGTCGCCTTTGCAAAGGGCCGCACGCGAAGGATCTCATGGGTGGAAGGTGCCAGGGACCCCGCCCGAGATCCTTCCGGGGGAGCCCGCCGCGGGGTGCCGTCAGGATGACGGGAAACGGGGCGGGAGTGCCTTCCGGGATCCTCCGCCCCTCCGCCCCTCCGCCCCTCCGCCCCTCCGCCCCTCCGCCCCTCCGCCCCTCCGCCCCTCCGCCCCTCCGCCCCTCTGCTCCTCAGCCCCTCCGCTCCTCCGCCCCTCTGCCCCTCCGCTCCTCCGCCC
>JBAWEQ010000238.1:0-2086 GCA_049591295.1 Acidobacteriota bacterium | reverse complement strand
GCTGTCCGACCGCGGGCGGATCATCCTCCGCTACTCCGGGACCGAGCCCCTGCTGAGGCTCATGGTGGAGGCCGACACCCCTTCCCGCGTGGAGGGGGTCGTGGAGAGGCTGAGGGCCGTCCTCGTGCGAACGCTCGGCGAGGCTTAAGCTGTAGGCGAAGGAGGGTCCCATGAAGCTGGGCGTCAACATCGATCACGTGGCCACGCTCCGGCAGGCTCGAAAGGGGACCGAGCCCGATCCGGTCCACGCCGCCGTGCTCTGCGAACTCGCCGGAGCGGACGGGATCACCGTCCACCTGAGGGGAGACCGCCGCCACATCCAGGACCGGGACGTGGAGCTGCTGAAGCGGACCGTCGGGACGCGGCTGAACATCGAGATGGCCGCCACCACGGAGATGATGGAGAGGGCCGCGGCCATCCAGCCCTGGCAGGTGACGCTGGTGCCGGAGAGGCCCAACGAGGTCACCACCGAGGGGGGCCTGGACGTGGTCCTCAACCAGGCCCAGCTCACGCAGGCGTCGGCAAGGCTGGCCTCCCACGGGATCCGCGTGAGCCTCTTCGTGGACCCGAACCTGAACTCCGTGCGGGCCGCCCACAAGGCGGGGGTGCAGGCCGTGGAGATCAACACGAACGCCTACGCCATCGCCCGCACGGAGGCGGAGCGGACGGCCGCGCTCAAGGCCATCGACGAGGCCGTGAGGATGGGGAGCAAGCTGGGCCTCGCCATCCTGGCCGGGCACGCCCTCAACTACCGGAACGTCGGCCCCGTCGCGGCCATGGAGCTCGTGGAGGAGCTCAACATCGGCCACGCCATCGTCGCCAGGGCCCTGTTCGTGGGGCTTCAGCAGGCCGTGGCCGAGATGAAGGCCCTGCTGAAATAAAAATTCGGAATTCGGAATTAGGAAAAAGGACCACCACGAAGACACCAAGGCACCAAGGGATGGCGAAAGGCGAATCGGGAAAAGGGCAAACCACAGAGACACGGAGGCACAGGGAATGAGGGGAGAAGCGAATGGAGGAGTCCGCCACCGGCACTCCGCCGCCTCGGCGTCATCCTGAGGATCCCTTCGAAGCGGCACCCTCGAAGGATCTCAGCGGTGGAAGGTACCCGAATCCCGCCTGAGATCTTTCCGGGGGAGCCCGCCGTGGGGAGCCCCTGGATGGCGGGAGGCGAGGGTGGCGAGGCCGAAGACGAAATTCGGAAAAGGGCAAACCACAGAGACACAGAGGCACAGAGAATGAGGGAGTTGGAATGATCTCAAAAGGCGACGGGGAGCAGCGAGCCGCGCATGAGCGCATTGTCTTCCCCTCTGTGCCTCGGTGTCTCTGTGGTTATCTTTCGTCGTCTCGCGTCTTGCGTCTCGCCCTTCGTAGGTAGTCCCCCATGAGAGTCCTCGACCTCAGCCATCGCATCGAGCCGGACATGCCCATGTTCCCGGGCGACCTGCCTCCCGAGTTCCAGGCCGTCGCTACCGTCGAGCGGGACGGCTACGCCGCGCGGCGAGTCGGATTGCACAGCCACACCGGAACTCACGTGGATGCCCCGGCACATCTCCTCATGGAGGGTGGGACGCTGGATGAGATGGACCCCGGCCGGTTCGTGGGCAGCGCGCGGGTGGTCCGAGTCCCGGCGGGGAAGACTTCCGCCATCGGATTGAGCGAGCTGCAAAGGCTCGCCGGCGACCTGGCCGGGCTCAGCTTCCTGCTCTTAGATACGGGGTGGGCCGGGTGCTGGGGAACTCCCGGCTACCGGGAGGGCTTTCCTTGCCTGGAGCCCGAGGCGGCCCGCTGGCTCGCCGCCTCCGGCCTCTCGGGCGTGGGCGTGGACGGCCCCTCCTTCGATCCCGTGGGCTCGGAGGGCCTGCCCACCCACCGGATTCTTCTGGAGGCCGGAAAGCTCCTGGTGGAGAACCTGGCGGGCGTCGACCTCCTGCCGGCGTCCCCGTTCCTGTTCGTCTGCCTTCCCCTGCCCCTGGCCCGCGCGGAGGGCGCGCCGGTGCGCGCCGTGGCCATCCTATGAGCGTTTGGCGGCATCGACCCGGTCTCGCGGCGGGCGCGCTTATCGGCGCGCTCCTCGTTCTTGGCC
>JBAWEQ010000237.1:0-17849 GCA_049591295.1 Acidobacteriota bacterium | reverse complement strand
CCCCCAGGCGCCCCCCGCGCCCGAGGCCCTGGCTTCATCGCGGCCGGGGGCGGCCGCGCCACCACCGTCGGAGAGCCTGGAGGGACGGGCGCCCTCGCCCGTCCAAACGCCCTCGCCTGTCCGAACGCCCTCGCCTGCCTCTTTCCCGGTGCCCCAAACCCCGGGCGCCCCCATGGTCACCCCGGCCGGCCTGGCCCAGGCCCGTGAGAAGGTGGCCGCCCAGAGCGAATCCGGCACCCTCTCCCCTGCCGTACGGCGCATGGTGGAGGAGTTCAAGCTCGACCCGGCCGCCATCCCGGGTTCCGGCAAGGAGGGCCGGATCACCAAGGAGGATGTCCAGAAGGTCCTGGCGGGTTCGCGGCCGGGGGCGGCCGCGCCACAGCCGATGGAAAGTCTGGAGGGACAGGCGCCCTCGCCTGTCCGAACGCCCTCGCCTGTCCGAACGCCCTCGCCCGTCCGAATGCCCCCGCCCGCCGCCGCCCAAGCGGGCCGCTCGGAGGCGGAGGTGGCCTCGCGCCAGACCCGTACCCGCATGAGCCCCCTGCGCGCCCGCATCGCCGAGCGCCTGGTTCTCGTGAAGAACCAGACGGCCATGCTGACCACCTTCAACGAGGCCGACATGACCCAGGTCATGGCCCTCCGCGAGCGCTACAAGGAGGTCTACCAGTCAAAATACGGCATCCCGCTGGGTTTCATGTCCTTCTTCGTGAAGGCTGCCGTGGACGCGCTCAAGGCCGTGCCCCAGGTCAACGCCCAGATCCAGGGGGACGAGATCGTCCAGAACCACTACTACGACATCGGCGTGGCCGTCAGCTCGGAGAAGGGGCTCGTGGTGCCCGTGGTGCGCGACGCCGACCGGCTCAGCTTCGCCGAGGTGGAGCTGGCCATCGCCGCTCTGGCCAAGCGGGTGCGCGAGCGGACCGTCACGCTGGGCGAGCTCTCCGGCGGCGTCTTCACCGTCTCCAACGGCGGCATCTACGGGAACCTGCTCTCCACTCCCATCCTCAACCCGCCCCAGAGCGCCATCCTGGGCATGCACGCCATCAAGAAGCGGCCCGTCGTTGTAAACGACGCCATCGTCATCCGGCCCATGATGTACCTAGCCGTCTCCTACGATCACCGCATCGTGGACGGCCGCGAGGCCGTCACCTTCCTCAAGCGAGTCGTCCAGTGCATCGAGAACCCCGAGCGGCTGATGTTGGAGATCTGAGGAAGGTGACTAGGTGACTAGGTGACTAGGTGACTAGTGGACGAGGTAAATGGAAGGGAGTGAGGCACGTCTTGCGTCTTGCGTCTTGCGTCTCGCGTCTCGCGTCTCGCGTCTCGCGCCTCACCCCATTCTTGAGGGAGCACAAGCATGGATTTCTATGACGTGATCATCATCGGAGCGGGGCCGGGGGGATACGTCTGCGCGATCCGCGCGGGGCAGTTGGGGCTCAAGACGGCCCTCGTCGAGAAGGACGCCGCCCTCGGCGGCACCTGCCTGAACGTGGGCTGCATCCCCTCCAAGGCCCTGCTCGAATCCAGCGAGCTCTTCCACCAGGCGCGCCACGGCCTGTCGGTGCACGGCATCGAGCCCGCCTCGGTGAAGCTCAACCTCCCCCAGATGATGGCTCGCAAGGGCTCCATCGTGAAGGAGCTCACCGACGGCATCGCCATCCTGATGAAGAAGAACAAGGTGACGGTGATCAAGGGGACGGGCACCCTCAAGGCCCCGGGCCGCGTGCTGGTGCGGGGCGCCGATGGCGAGAGGGAGATCGCCTCCAAGGCGGTGGTGCTGGCCACGGGCAGCGTGCCGGTGCAGCTCCCCTTCCTCCCATTCGACGGGGTGCGCGTGGTCACCTCCACCGAGGCCCTCGCCTTCGACCAGGTGCCCCAGAGCCTCGTGGTCATCGGAGCCGGCGCCATCGGCCTGGAGATGGGAAGCGTGTGGAACCGCCTCGGCGCCAAGGTCACGGTGGTGGAGCTCCTCCCCCGCGTGGCCCCCTTCGCCGACGCCCAGATGTCCACGCTCTTGGAGCGCACCCTCAAGGCCCAGGGCATGGTCTTCAAGCTCAACTGCAAGGTGAGCGGCGCCGCCATCGAGGGCGAGAAGGTCACCGTGAGCTTCCAGAACGACAAGGGCGAGGCCGAGAGCCTTCAGTGCGACCGGCTCCTCGTGGCCGTCGGACGCAAGCCCAACAGCGGCGCGGCGGGCATCCGTGAGGCCGGCGTGGAGCTGGAGGAGGCAGGCCGCGTGAAGGTGGACGGGCGCTTTCAGACCAACCTGCCCGGAGTCTACGCCATCGGCGACCTCATCCGCGGCCCCATGCTCGCCCATAAGGCCGAGGACGAGGGGGTGGCCCTCGCCGAGATCCTCGCCGGCAAGCCCGGCCACGTCAACTACGACGCCATCCCCAACGTGGTCTACACCCATCCCGAGCTGGCCTGCGTCGGCCTCACCGAGGAACAGTGCAAACAGCAGGGCATCCCCGTGAGGACCGGCAAGTTCTACTTCAAGGCCAACGGCCGCGCCAAGAGCCTCGGGAGCGAGGAGGGCATGACCAAGGTCATCGCCCACGCCGAGACCGACAAGGTCCTCGGTATCCACATCGTGGGGCCGCGAGCCTCCGACATGATCGCCGAAGCCGTCGCCGTCATGGAGTTCGGCGGCAGCGCCGAAGACATCGGCCGCACCTGCCACGCCCATCCGACGTTATCCGAAGTCCTCAAGGAGGCCGCCCTCAACGTCGATAAGCGCGCCATCCACGGCTAAACGGGCGAGACGCGAAACGTGAGACGCAGGGAGCGAAGCGCCAGACGCCTAGGAACGCCGTTGCTTAGAAAGTCCCCCTTCCGAGGCCGTCATTCTGACGCCGCTGTTGCGAAGGGCTCCCCTGGAAGAATCCCAGGCGCCATCCCTGCAGTGCCCCTCTCGGAGATCCCCTTCCGAGTCGCCCTTCGCAAGGCGCCCTCAGGGCGGGCTCTCTCTCGGAGCCCGTTGGCGGTTGCCCCCGGGATGACCCTATATCGCAGGAATTTCACGCTTCACGGGCGAGAGGCACTCTCATAAGGCACTCCGGCGACCATCCCCTTTGCCGTCATTTCGACAACCACCCGCTTCGCCGTCATTCCGGTGACCGCGTCCTTTGCCGTCATTCCGGCGACCGAAGGGAGTCCGGAATCCTCTCTCACCCGAACCACAGAACGATCCTGGACGCGCTTCGCTTGCCAGGATGACCGCCTAGACAAGCCGCACCGGAGTGCGGGAGCCCTTCGGTCGCAACCGGTTTCGGCCGTTATGGAGGACGACCTCGACGGGATGGAGTGGCCGATACTCGCCATCGGCCGACCTTGGATCGGTCAACGCACTCTCAGGAACGCCGAACGCACGCTCCGAAGGGTCCCACGCGCTCTCAGGAGGGTAGATAACCCGTGCGCAGCGCATCGTGCGCAAGAGACCGGGCGCGGGGGAACGCCCGGGAGGAAGGCCGAGGAACTTATTCCCATGGAAGGAGTTGGCTTCAGCCCTCTGAGTTTCCCTCGCGCCAGGGAGAGCCGCCTACGCCTTTGTCGCCTCGGCCGAGGCGGCGGGCGCCCCCTTTCCTATCGCTTCGCCTTACGGTTGTGGAGGATCGGCAGGTTGTAGCGGCCTGAGGGAACCGACGGAATGGCTGTCCTGTCGCGGCGGGGATGTTCTGTAGAGACGCAAACTGCCCTTCTCCACGCTCACCAGCCCCGCCTTCAAGTCCCCTATCCCTGCGTCGTTCCCGCCACCCGGCTGTTGTCGGCCGCGGCCGCGGTGCAGGCTCTGCAGCCGCACTCGCCGTTGCAGAGGACCCCCTTGCAGGGCTCCTCTCCCGTGCAGGTGCAGGGGATACCGCGATAGAACCCGTCCGGCGGCCACAGGAGGACCCCCAGTGGACTCGGTTGTCCCTCCACTTCGTCTTGCCTCTCAGGAGTCCTCCCGTCCGATATCCCGGCGCGCGGCTCATCCATTGCACTAACCATCGGTGCCTCCGTCCTTTCGCCGCCCTAACCGGAGCCGTGAGAATTCTGGGCCACGGCGTTCATCGGTGGTTGGAGTGCCAGCCATGCCCAAAACCATCGGCTGGCTCATTGCCGTGTGAACACCTCTCCGCAGTGTTCTGTTTCGCCCATCGCACCTGTCCTCAGGTCCGGAGCACGGGGGCGGGCCTGGGCCCGCCCCCCAAGTTGCCCAACCCCGAAGGTCTCAGCGCATGTAGTTGAAGGGGGCCGAGATGCCTCCGTCATCCATATTGGTGATCGTGATCTGCACCGGCACCCCCTTGGGCAGAAGGGCCTTCAGGCTGTTGCCCTTCTTGGCAACCAGCAGGGACCCGCTCTTGTAGGTCATGGACACGCTCGTGCCGTTGATCTTCACCATGCACGCGAGATGGAAGTTGGTGCCGTAGATTCTGAGCCGCAGAGGGTTGGTCAGCTTCTTCACCCCGGTGATCACCGGCGGCTGGGGCGAAACCGTGATCGTCACGGAGGCCGTGGCCTTTCCTCCCGCCGCGTCCGTCACCGTCACCGTGGCCGTGTAGCTCCCCGGCTGGGTGTACGTGTCGCTCGCCGACTCGCTGCTCTCCGCGTTGCCATCCCCGAAGCTCCACGTGTAGCTGTAGGGCACCGCCCCCCCCACCGCCGTCGCGCTGAAGGTCACCGTCAGCGGCACCGTCCCTGTGGTCTTGTCCGCCAAAGCCACCACGCTCAGCGGTGTCACCACCTTCACCTGGATCGAGAGGTGCTTGTCCTGCACCGTCTTGCCGCTCGCGTCCCGCACCGTCAGGATGACGCCGTAGGTACCCGCCGCCATGTAGTTGTGCGTCAGATCCTGGGCCGTCACCGGTGCGCTCTGGTCTCCGAAGTCCCACGTGAAGGTGTAGGGCGGGACGCCGCCCGTGGCCGAACTCGTAAAGACCACGTTCAGGGGCGCCATACCCGAGGTGGGCTGCGCCTGCGCCGTGGCAGTCAGCGGCTGGGTGTTGACCGTGATCGTCGCCGTGTTGCTGTCCGCGTGGTTGCAGGAGTTGCTCACCCGTACCCAATAGCTCGTCGTGCTCGTCAGCGCCGGCGTCGTGTAGCTCGAGGAGGTCGCACCCCCGATGGGGCTTCCCGTGCTCCCCGACGTCCCCTGGTACCACTGGTAGCTCAGCGGCGCATCACCCGTCGCCGTCACGCTCAGGCTCGCGCTCTGCCCGCTGCTGATCGTCTGGCTCTGAGGCTGGCCCGTGATCGAGGGCGACGTGCACGACCCATTTACGGTGATCGTCGCCGTGTTGCTGTCCGCGCTCCCGCACCCGTTGCTCACCCGCACCCAGTAGCTCGTCGTCGCCGTCAAGGCCGGCGTCGTGTAGCTCGAGGAGGTGGCACCCCCGATGGGGCTTCCCGTGCTCCCCGACGCCCCCTGATACCACTGGTAGCTCAAGGGCGCCGTCCCCGTCGCCGTCACGCTTAGGCTCGCGCTCTGCCCGCTGCTGATCGCCTGGCTCTGAGGCTGGCCCGTAATCGAGGGCGACGTGCACGTGGTCTGCACGGTCACCGTAATGCTCGCATCTGAAGAGAGAGAGTCCACGTCCGTGGCCAGAGCCTCTAAGGTGTAGCTTCCCGGGGGCAGCCCTGTGGTGTCCCACGCGATCCGATAAGGAAAACTCGTGGCGGCACCAATGAGGGTTCCATTTGCGTAAAAGTGCACCTCCGCGATGGCCTGATCGTCACCGGCTTCAGCGGTAAGCGGTACGACACCGCTGACAGTGGCGCCATCTACTGGGGTCAGGAAACTCACCGAGGGTGCTTGGGCCTTGCCTACGGCGAAGAGTCCCTGGCCCGTAACGCTTCTACCGTCGGGATTGGTCACTGTGATATCGCGGGCCCCAGCACTAGCCGCGGGGGCCACATTGTACGTAAATGTGATCACATTGCTGTCGGCAACCGTGATATTCGATAGGACAACCCCGCTTCCCGAGATGGCTACATCTGCACCACCCAGAAAGCTGCTTCCGCTGAGGGTGGCCTCGCTGCTGTCTCCCGGCAGGGCCCAACTGGGACTCAGAGAGGTGATGGTTGGCACCCCTTGCTCGGCGGCCGAGCACCCGAAGGTCGAACCGTCGTAGGTTTGGGTCTGGACATCCTGTCCATAGATCTGCCAGGGCGAAAGGGTGTCCGGCCCCGATAGGGTCAAGTTCTTGACCGTGAAGGGAGAAGAGAACTGCGAGCAGCCCAATCCCTCCGCATCGAAATCGAGTTCGACGGAATTGGCGCCTGCGCTCGCGGCATCAAGGCTGCCCACCGCGTGGTGCACAAAGTAACCCGCCGAGTCGTATAAGTCCCCGTATACCGTGTAGGTGCCCGCGGCGGGCAAGTTCACGCCAGCGCTGACCCCGATATGGTCGTACAGCCCGTCTCCGTCCTGGTCTAACGCCTGATCCGAGAAGCCGCCTGTGAAGAGCGGGCTGGACGAAATCACCGAGAAGCCGCTGGTGCTCTCGCGGGCGAAGGGTAGGCCGTTGACGCTGCCCTCCATGCTATAGAGGACGCGGTAAAAGCCCGAGGCCGAAGGCGCGCTCCACGTGTTGCCGTAGAAGCCGTCCCCGGGCGAACCATCAGAGTGCAACCCGTCGTCATAGAGCGTTATCTCCCCTACCGTATCCCCCGTTTCATTGGCTATTGCCGCAGCAGCAGAGGTAGGTACGGCGTCCGACGGCTGCCCGGACAGTTGAGCACGGAAGATGATGCTCGTACCCGGCTGATAATAGAGGTCGTCGGTTTGCCCGCCTACTCCCCAGAGCGCGTTTTCCCTTATGCCAATCGAGACCTGTGCCGCGGCGGAAGAGGCAGCTTGGAAGATGACCGTCCAGGCGCCCGCTGCTGCATTCACGATGCGGTAGTGGTAGCCGAGCGAATCGGCACCGTACGACGCGCCGGGGTAGCTTGCGAGGTTTGAGGGGGTGATGGGGGTGCCATTGGGATCCTGCAGCGAAAGGGTGCCATCGCCCTCCAGAGGCATGGCGTCAGCGAACAACGCGTCCGTCTGGTTGACCGGCACCGTCCAGCGTTGCTCCACACCGGGTTGGAGGGTAGCGGTGACACTCTTAACGGAGACGGCCTGTGCTTGGTTTATTGAGGCTTTGACGGCGGATTGGGCGAGTACCGCACTCTGGTGTAAAGCCGACGTAGAGCACGCTGGAGTGTTGCCCTCCAGTATTGGGATGATCGTGTTTGTTAGAACATCCTCATCGTCGCCGGAAGCCATATCGGTATGCCGGACGCATTCGTTGTGGCAGTCTGCCTGCCCCACCTGCCACGTGGATTCGTCCCACAGCTGCAGGTTGTAATACGTTACACCTGATCCCCCCTTCTCCCTTCGCGTAATGTTGGCGGCTGGCCAGCTGGGGTATTTTCCCTTGTACCAGCCATTAGAGCGTGAAGTTGTATCCCAAAACACAATGCCATCATGTGTGAAGGAGCAGGAATTCCCAATGAATAGGGGAACGCCGTGGCCGACGATGGCATATGCCGCGGTATTCCCATAAGACGGATACGCCTCATTAAAGACATCGATCAAGTAGTCCGTATCGAGGCCGTAGAGTACGCCATCCGCCTGATTCCAGAGTAAGTCCGTCCCGCTGTGCGGAGTTCCCAGCGTGAATACACGGGCGATGGAATAATGCCCATCGTCCATATTGCAGAGTACGCGGGCGACAAGCCCCCCTTCGCTATGGCACAGCAGGTTCAAGGGCATCTTGAAGGAGGCTGAGGGAATGAATCCGAAGAGGTCATTGTAGTCTTCATCGAGCTGGCTCTGTACTTGTTCGGCAGCCTCTTCCTGTATGCGCTTCCCGTTTCCCACCAGGCTCGCATAGGTGTGGCTAGGCTGGAACGCGATGAAGCCCGAATCTCGCAAGATCGGAGCCCACACATCCCACATTTGGTAACAGCTGTTGATGCCGTGAATGAGTGTGACCGGTACAGGAAGGGCCCACGGAAGGGTCTGGTCCGAAGGGGTCAAGGCGAAGGTCCTCTTGATGGTCGTGCTTCTAGATTGCGGCTGGCCCGGCTTGTCGCAACCGCCTAATGGCGTCCGATTGAAGACATCAATATGATCTCGGTAGGTAACGGTACCCTGAACGGTGAGCGTGGTGGCCTGGCTCGAAACACCGGAAATGGTGATCACTCCACTTGAGGCGCCCACTTCGAGAACGTCGCCAGGCGCCGAATCACTTGCGCTGAGATTGGACCAGGTTACGCCCGGCCCCAATAGAAGCGATAGCCCGATTGGCTGGAGTACACCTACTTGCAGGTTGATCATGCGCGTAGAGCCTCCAGCCGAGATCGTAATGGCTCCTGAATCGGTGCAAGGCGTCGCCCCGGCCATCGAAGCCGTCACGCTCCAGTTGTAAGTGCCGGCCACCGTGTAAGAATGCGTCGCCGTCGCCCCGCTCCCGTGCACCGGGCCGTCCCCGAAGTCCCAGTCGTAGGTGGGGGTACCGGTGCAGCCCGAGGGTGTCGCCGTCGCCTGGAAGGAAATACTCGTGTTGACCTGGCCTGTGGGAGGAACTGTGGTCGCGCAGGAGAGGGCGCAACCATCGCTGGTCGTTGAAGCGCTCACCGGAGGTGTGGGATCACTTATCACAGTATTGGCGTTGCTGGCGCACGGGTTGGTAACCGTCCTCACCACGAAGTAGTAGGGTGTGCCCGAGGCCAGCCCCGTGACCGTCATCCCCGTGGCCGTCTTGTCCGCCGTCGTCCCGAAGAGGGAGTACGGCCCGCCCGAGGTGGTGCCGTAGTACACCTGGTACCCGCCCGTGTCCCCCGTATAGGCGATGGGCGTCCAACTCAGCGTGATCGAACTGGCCGTGGCGCTCCCCGCAGAAAGCCCCGCCGGCGCCACCGTCTGTGTGCTCTGCCAGTCCCCGCCGCTCTGCTTGCCGTTCAGGAAGGCCGTCAGCGAAGCGTCCGTCGAGTAGAGCCCGTTCCAGCGGAAATCGCTGCCGCCTGCATAGAGGTTCGTCAGGTTCGTCAGGTTCGTCAGCGAAGAGGGCAATGGCCCGTTCAGCATGTTGCCGTTCAGCCGCAGATAGAAGAGGCTGTTGAGGTTCCCGAGCTCGGTCGGGATATCCCCCGTGAACTGGTTGCCGTCAAGATAAAGAACTTGGAGATTGGTCAGGTTCCCGAGCCAGGCCGGGATCGCGCCCGTTCGGTTCGTGCTGACAAGTTCCAGATCATAGAGATGGGACATGTTCTGCAGCCACGTGGGAATTGGACCGGCGGTTAGATCTACGTTGATACTCAGATTTAGAACTTGCAGGTTGGTGAGGTTGCCCAGTTGGGAGGGGAGGTCTCCTATAAGCTGGTTGTTAGAGAGGAATATGCCCCTTAGCCCACTTAGGTTTCCGAGCCAGCTTGGAATGGAGCCCGTGCGGTTCGTCGCGCCCATACTGAGCCACGTCAAGCTGGATAGGTTCTGGACCCAGTCCGGGATTGGGCCAGCGTTCAGGGGATTGTAGCTAAGGCTGAGTACTTGGAGGTTCGAGAGATTTCCGATTTCTGGGGGCAGATCACCGGAAAGGTGGTTCGAGACGACCTGCAGCCATTGGAGCTGGGGCAAATTCCCGATTCCGGACGGCAGCGTCCCCACCAGGTTGTTGTAACTGAGATTGATCTGGGTTACGTGCCCGCCGGCCACGGTGACGCCGTACCAGGTCCCCTCCGTGCCCAGCGCGCCGCCCCAGTTGGTGTGGTTGGTCCAGTTGGGCCCGTTCGTGGCGTTGTAGAGGGCCATGAGGGCGTCGTGCTCGGACTGAGGAATTGTGACTGCTACCTGGAAGGCCGAGTTGATGGACCAGTTCCAGCCATCGGTCTTGGTGTATCCGGCAGCTGCGCTCGTATGGGTCTGCACTTGCAGGGCATAGTAATAGGTGCCGGATTGAGTGGGCGTTACGGTGAAGGTGAACTGCGTCGTCTGGCCCGAAGGGCAGCTCTGGGCCGCCGACAGTCCTGTGTTCAGATCGTACGAGGTGTCCTTTGCCCGATCCAATACCAGTTGGACTTCGACGCTCTGATTGCTTCCCGTGCTTTGGGTAACAGGTACGCTTACCCAGATCGTCTGATTAGGCTGCACCACGGAGGAGGAATTTAGAACCTGGCCGGTGCTGCTGCCCAGGCGAAATACGGGGGCTGCTGGACAATAGGGCTCGTTTCTTACCAACGTGTCTGACTTGGTCTGCCCAGCGTTCACCTGTTCAGTCTTCCCCCCCCAAAACTCCGATCCAGTGAAAGGTGAGGCCCCGTTGTGGTAGGCCTCCACATAGTAACCGTGTGCATTCAAGCCAGTCCAGGTGGCCGGGTTCGCCGATATGTCCTGATTGAGATAGGTGTAGTTGTAGTTACCATTGTCGAGGTAAAGCTTACAGACCGTGGACCCATTCGGTGCAATCTGATTGCTCTGGTCTTCCACCGTAACCGTCAAATTGCCCGTCTGCGCCGCGACCTGAGAGGCCACTGCTACAAGGCACAACACGCTCAGACAGAGCGTCGCACACCTAAGAGTCCGCTTGGGATGCATAAATGTCCTCCCTCCTCTGTCCGTGAATCGCCCTCCACGGTTGCCCTCGACCCGCCTTTCCGAATGTCCTTTCCCCCCACCAATCTCACCCTGCTTTGTTACTCAACTCTCACTATCCCTCACTGTTGGTCCAACCTTCTCTAGCGCAGGATTTCGCAAGTCTAGCAGCGCCCTCTTCCTGCCTGCTGCCTGGAACTGTCAGTGGAGTTCCTGTGAGCCCCCCGCTTGCGCATTTCGCAGGTCGGTCGAGGAGTCAGTCTGGAATGGTTGCTCCCCCCTTGATCCCCTCTCTCAAAGCTTGACAATCCTCCCCTCCTCAGAGCACAACCTGTATCAACATCCGTGCCAGCGGCGCGACCCTTGGCGGCGGGTGAGACGAGGAGGATGCGGCGCGCGGGACACCAAGTCCCATGGGCTTTGCCAGGCTTCGCCGGGCTACCTGGTCCGCCAGTCATTGGGAGGGAAATACTCTCGGCCGTCAGGATGGAATACACCGCCGGCGATGGAGCCCCGTCCTCAGGCGCCGTGAGCGCTCAACGCCCCATGCATACTGAGGCCGAGCAGGGCAGAGCCGGTCGGCCTCACCTGTATGGCCTGCGATACGAAGTGTCGTGCATGCAGAACAGTGGCGTGTTGCCGAAGGGGCCTGTTGGGTCCTCCCCCTCCTGTTCTTCTCCCTACCGGCCGATGCCGGGGGTTCTGGGCGGCTCGGGGAAGGAGGGGTTGGGCTTCGGGTAGGAGTGGACGCCCTGGGGCTGCGCCGTGGGCGCCCCGGCCCAGCCGAGGGAGAGGGCCTGCATGAAGAGCGCGATTCGCCTGCTCCTCCCCAGGGTGTCCCACCGCGCGAAGAGCGCCTCCTTCGTCGGGGCGTCCTTGGGCAGCCGCGCGCCGCGTGCGAGGGGCCGACGGCGTTTTGGAATGCTTGCTGCTCTGGCGTCAGGTCTGCACAAGACCACGACCCTTATGCCGGCCTCCTTGCCTAGGCCGTGGTCGGTTTTGGGCCGCGCCTTGACGGTCGTCTTCACCCGCGGCTTCGCGCCATAGGGGTCGGCCTCAAGCGTCACGGTGACGGTCGTGGTCACCACCATCGCTGCGTCGGGGAAGGGCGCCTCCGCCGGGGCGAAGGATACGGAGTCGCCATTCTGGTCCTTCGACTCCATAGCCGACGCAACTGGGAAGGCGGGGTTCTTCCCCTTGAGCGTCGTGTCCGCCTGGAAGGAGAGGGCGCTCCCGGCATCCAGGGAGGGGTTGGCGAAGGCGACCACCACGCCGCGCCTGTTCTAGGTCACGGTGGCGGGCGGGATGCTGATGCTCGCGCCCAACGAATAGGTCACCTGCTTCCCCTGCTCCGCCCTCAAAGCAGGGCCCGGTCAGTGTTCGAACAGCCCTGGCAGCGGCACAGCATGCCCCGGTAGCTGCGCGCATGTTCTTGCACCCGCCTCTCTCTGTGCTTATCATGGACTCAATGACGATGGCATGCGCGTGAGACGTGAATAGGGGGGTTCTTTGGACGGACAAGAAACCAGCTCTAACCCGCTCCGCCTGAGCATCCTGCTCCCCTCGCGCCTCGGCTTCGATCTGTTCCTCTCGGGGCCGGGGCCGTGGGTGGTTGGATCGAGCCTGGAGTGCGAGTTCCCGCTTCGGGGGCGGTTCATCTCGCGGCGGCACCTGGAACTGTGGCGGGACGGGGGGCGGCTCCGCTTTCGCGACCTGGGCTCGACCAACGGCACCTTCTTGAACGAGGAGAAGGCCTCCGAAGGAGTCCTGGTGGACGGGGCGGCCCTGCGGATCGGCGAGGCGCTTCTCCGGCTGACGAACACCGCCACCGAGTCCGAGCCCGCCGCAGAGGCTCCTCCGGGGTTCCGCCTCCTGAGCACGGTGAGCCTGGGGCAGGCGGGACCGATGGCAGCGGGCGAGAATCTCAACCGCCGCCACTACAGCGTGGAGGAGGTGGCCCGCCTGGTGGGGACCTTCCTCGCCGAGGAGAAGTCGGGGCAGGAGTGGACCATGCTCTGCCGGCTCCTTCGCGAGGCGCTCGTCTGCCGGGCCGTCCGGTGCTACCTGTGGCAGGGCAGCCGCCTCATGCTGAAGGGAGAAGAGGGCCCCTTTCCGGAGAGCCAGATCACCCCGGAGAGGGCCCAGCAACTGGCCGCGCTGCCCAGGATGGCCGCCGTGGAGCTGGCGCAGGCCAAGGGCCGCCTGGGCGTAGTGGTCCTGCCCATCCCCTTCGGCGGCAAGCGCGCCGTCTTCCTCGGTGTCGCGGAGGCGGACGGGGACCCGATGCTGCGCCATCAGGAGGTCCTGCCCGTGCTCTACGTCCTCTGCCGTCTGGTGCTGCGCTGGGCCGAGGAACTGGGGCAGCACGAGCGGCGCGTGGGCGAGCTGGCGGACCACGTTCGGGCCATCGAGGCGGGCCTGGCGGCCGACCCCGACTCGGCCGAACCCATCGTGGGACAGTGCCCGGCCCTGCTGAAGGAGATCCGCACCGTCGGCCAGGTGGCCCCGACGGATGTGCCGGTCCTGCTCCTGGGGCCCACCGGTTCGGGCAAGGAGCTCTTCGCCAGGAGGACCCACAGGCTCTCCAGCGATCGGCGGGGGCCTTCGTGCCCATCAACTGCGCCTCCATCCCCGAGACCCTGCTGGAGAGCGAGCTCTTCGGCGTGGAGCGGGGCGCCTATACCGGGGCCGACCGGAGCCGCGCGGGCCTGTTCGAGAAGGCCAGCGGGGGCACGCTGTTCCTGGACGAGATCGCCGACCTGCCCGTGGGGCTTCAGCCCAAGCTTCTGAGGGTGCTGGAGGAGAAGCACGTGGCCCCCCTGGGGAGCAACCGCAGACGCCCCGTGGACGTGCGGTTCGTCGCCGCCACCAACCAGGACCCCTCGGAACTGATCCGCACCGGCCGCTTCCGGGAGGACCTCTACTTCCGGCTGGCGGGAACGGTCGTCCGCATCCCCCCCCTATGCGAGCGGGGCAGCGACGTCCTGCTGCTCGCCAACTACTTCCTGCACGTGGCCAACCGCGAGTTCGGCAAGGCGGTGAGGGGCTTCGAGGAAGAGGCCGTGCAGACGCTGCGCAACTACCCCTGGCCCGGCAACGTCCGCCAGCTCCAGGCCGTCGTGAAGCAGATGGTCCTCATGGGAGAAGGCCCCGTCATCACCGAGGAGATGGTGGCCGCGGCGCTGGAGCGCTACCACCCGGGCAGCGGGCAGCGGGACTTCGGCTTGTGGCAGCTTCCCTGGTCGGAGGCCTACAAGCGGTTCGAGGAGGAGTACTTCCGCCGGCGGATGGAAGGCCACCGGGGCTCCATGGCGGGTCTGGCCCGCGAGATCCGCATGACCCGCCCCAACCTCTACCTGAAGCTCAAGAAGTACGGGCTGAAACCTGAGAAGGAGTAGGACGCGAGACGGGAGACGGGAGACGGGAGACGGGAGACGCAAAACGATTGACGTTACCCATGTCTTGAACTTGTACCGCTAAGGAACACCGTCATTCCGACGACCGTTCCACTTACAGTCATTCCGGCGACCGCACTCCTTACAGTCATTCCGGCGACCGTTCCACTTACAGTCATTCCGGCGACCGAAGGGAGTCCGGAATCCATTCTCTCACCCGAACCGCAGACCGATCCTGGACGCGCTTCGCTTGCCAGGATGACCGCCCGGAGAAGCCGCACCGGAGTCCGGGAGTCCTTCGGCCGCAACAAGTTGCGGCCGCTACAGAGGCATGCCATTTACGGGAGGCACAGGCGCCCCCGCCTGTGCGTTCTAGGCGGTGTCCGACAGGCGAGACGCCTGTCTCTCCCCGTGTCTTTCGGCCGCAATGAATCGCGGCCGCCACGAAGGCCTGCCCTCGATCTCCTCTTCAATCTGCAATCTTCAATCTGCAATCTGCAATCTTCAAGGCCTCTATCGGTTTCCCGCGATCTCATCGAGGAGTGGCGCCCAGCCGGCTGGCGCGA
This sequence comes from Acidobacteriota bacterium, assembly GCA_049591295.1. Lineage (GTDB taxonomy): Bacteria > Acidobacteriota > UBA4820 > UBA4820 > DSQY01 > DTPS01. The sequence continues at coordinate 3,324 of JBAWEQ010000237.1, read as the reverse complement.
GGCGAAGGGCTTCGGCCTTCAGGCGCGCGGCCTCGGCGCTCTGGCCGGCGGCCCGGTGGACGGCGGCGGCGCGGGCGAGGGTGATGGGGAGGAGGGCGCGGGTCTCCACGGTGGTCTTCGCCTCCACGTGCTTCTTGGCAACGAGGGCGTCGAACCGCGATACCACGAGCGTGGACCGAGAGCCCTCGTTCCAGCGAAGCCACAGCGCGGTCTCGCCGTCGTCGAGGTGGTCGGCGGGAAAGGCGGCGACCTCTTCATCCAGAAGCTTGCGGGCCTCCCCCACCTTGCCCTCGCTGGTGAGGACCTGGACAAGCCACCGACCGGGATCGGAGATGTGTTGCCCCGAGGAGGCCAGCGTGTCGCGGAATTGGGTCTCCGCCGCGGCAAAATCGCCCTTCAGAAAGGATGCGATCCCCTCGAAGAGGTCGGGCTCCCAACTATAGCGACTGAAGCTGCCCGGAGCCAGCCAGTGGCTCACCACCGAGGGAGCCCCTGAGTAGAGGGCGTCCCAAGCCGCCGTGACGGCCAACTCGGGCCTGTCGCTACGAACCTCGGCGGGCAGGTCGTTGGCCATCGCCAGGCACTCCTTGTAGCGCCCGCCCAGGAAGAGGCTGTCGAGCTGGAATTGGTAGGCGTAAGCGGGGATGACGCCGCCCCCTCCCGCCGCCATCCCCGCATCCAGGAGGCGAATAGCATCGTTGTACCTCCCGAGCCCCATGAGCGCCTGGGCCTGGAAGAGGCGGCCCAGCCACACGTAAGCCCCCTCGGCACCCCTGGACCAGGCGCGGGCGTCTCCCAGAAGCTCCTCCCACTGCTCCGAGTCGCGCAGGGCGCAGAGGTTGGCCAGGCCCCCATTCAACGGCCCCAGCGACACCTCCGGCGGAGGTACAGGGCCAGTTGGGCCCCAGAGGCCGCCGGCGCCGTCCAACCCGTAGGAGGGTCCGCCGGAGAAGGCGAGGCGGAGCGGCTGGGTTGGCCCCGGATCCTTCAGGGAGAGCCCCGAAAAGAAACGGAAGGAGAAGCAGCGGTAGTAGAGCGGCAGATGGCCGGCCTGAAAATCCGGCGATTCTACTCTGCCCTGGGTCCAAGGACCTTTCATGTGGAGTTTCGCGGCTCCCACCACGTCGCTCCAGTAGAGGCGGTTGTTGACGCCGGCGTACACGATCTCGTCCACGCCGTCACCGTCCAGGTCCCGGTAGGCCCAGGAGTCCAGGTAGCCCGAATTGTAGATGGAGCAATCCCAGTGCTCCCCCGCCTGCCCGACCCCCTGGCGGGCGCCGTCGAAATCGAGGACGGAGAGGCAACAGGGGTACCACAGCTCCTGCCTCATCATCAGCACGAGCAGATCATGACCCCGCCGGGAGAATTGGTGGGTGCTGAGCCGCACGCCGTAGTGCGCATCGAAGGGATTCTCGCCCATATACAATGCCTGCTTGTTGAGTATGGAACCCCTCCGGTCAAGCAGATACAGTTGATTGGCCTGCTCCTCCGTAGAGAAGACGGTGTTCAAGCCGGCCGCCCAGGTGATGGCGCAGGCCACGGCGGGCTTCCCGCCGGGGCCGAAGCGGCCGTAGATGGCCGACTGGATGGTCCGGGGCATCTCGCGCGTCCAGACCACCCCCCCCGAAGGGTCGTGCGCCTCCAGAGTCTTGTCGTGGAAGGTCATGGTGAGCGGGGCCTGGTAGGCCATCCACCGGCGCAGGCCGTAGAGCCCGCCCGCGGCCAGGGCCGCCAGGAGGAGCAGGGCCGCCCTCCAACGCCAGCGCCGCGCCACGGCGAAGCCCGGCGAATGGCTTTCGAGGGCCTCCAGCACGGCTCCGGCCGAGGGGAAGCGGTCCCCGGGCTCGCGCTCCAGCAGGCGCGCCGCGATGCGGGCGAGCCACCGGGGCACCTTCTTCTCCTTCAGCAGATGCAGGGGCGGCCCCTCGCTGAGCTGACGGCTCGCCACTTCCAGCGCCGACAGCCCCTGGTGCGGCAGGCGCCCCGAGAGCAGTTCGAAGAGCAGCACCCCCGTGCTGTAGAGGTCCGACACCCCCGTCGCCTCACCGCCCCGGATCACCTCCGGCGCCATGTAGCCGGGCGTTCCCAGGGAAGCCCCCGTGGCCGTCAGGCTGGCTCCCAGCTCCTCCCCCTTGGCCAAGCCGAAGTCGCCGAGCTTGGCGGTCCCGTCGGCGCCCAGCAGGACGTTGCCGCCCTTGACGTCCCGGTGGACGATGCCCAGCCGGTGCAGGTGCGCGAGCCCCAGGAGGACCTGCCGCACGAGGTCCACCGCCTCGCGCCAGGGCAGCGCCCCGTCCCGTTTGACCTTCTCACGGAGCGATTCGCCCTCCACCCACTCCATCACGAGGGCCGGCCGGTTCCCCACCAGGATGAGGTCGTGGATGGCCACCAGGTGCTCGTTCGGTGCGCGCTGTGAGGCCCCGATCTCCCGCCGCAGGCGCTGGAAGGTCGGGCTCTCGGCCTCCGCCGCCTCCCACAGCACCTTCAGGGCCACGCGGTGCTGCCGGAGCGTGTCCAGCACCCCGTAGACCACGCCCGTGGCCCCCGTGCCCAGGACCTTTTCGACCTGGAACCGCCCCTCCAGCAGATCGCCGGGGCGGAAGAGCGGCTGCAGGTCCCGCTCGCGGCCAGGCGGAACCGCCGTCCCTCCGCAGTGCGGACAGGAGAACACCCCCTCCGTCAGACTTCTCCCGCAACCCGAACAGACCCCCATGACAAGGATCATACACCCGCCCGAAAAGGCCGTGTGGCAGCCGATGGCAATCGGTCGCCGGCAAGACCCGCGGCTCTTCGCCGCATGGGGGCGCAGAGAGGGCCGTTCCGCCAGCAGGAATGACGGCGAAAGGGGGCGTCATCAGGTCCTGGACGCGCTTCGCTTGCCAGGATTTCAGCTTGTCTGGAATCGTTCCCCTAATGGTCATTCCGGCTCGTCCGGAATCGTTCCCTTCATGGTCATTCCGGCTTGTCCGGAATCGGATTCTGGACTCGCTCCGCTCGCCAGAATGACAGGGTTGGGAGGCGTCATTCCGGCTTGTCCGGAATCGTTCGTTTCATGGTCATTCCGGCTCGTCCGGAATCTGATTCTGGACTCGCTCCGCTCGCCAGAATGACCGCGTTGGGAGCCAAGGCGTGAGGGGGCGGGCGGCGATGAGGCAGACAGTTGAAGGCAGGCCCCGGTGACGGCGGCCTGCCTTCGTGTGACTCCTTGGGGGGGTGCCTAACGGCTCACGCCGCTAGGCGGTGGCGGTGGTCACGGGGACGGGTTTGGGTGCCGCGGCTCCGCTCTGCGGAAGAACGGGAGCGGTCTTGCGCCGGGAAGTCTTG
>JBAWEQ010000236.1:0-2100 GCA_049591295.1 Acidobacteriota bacterium | reverse complement strand
TCTGTCAAATACCGGACTTGGTTCGAGAAACCGTACTTTCCATCAGAGCATTGTATCCGGATCGGCCGCTACGGGTGAATGAAGACCTTCGAAGAATCCCGATCGGGCGATCGCTCCCACACCGGTGGGTTGCCCCCACACACCGTGGAGCCGGCGTGGTGGACTGGATTCCCGCTCCCCGCTTTCGCGGGGACAAGCTTCGCGGGAATGACGAGGCGGGCGCACAGGCGAGGGCGCCTGTGCCTCCCTGGACGAATGGCCTTCGTAGCGGCCGCAATTCATTGCGGCCGAAGGGCCGGCCGATGTGGCCATCGGCCGCTACGGGTGGATGATGGCCTTCGAAGAATCCCGATCGGGCGATCGCCTCCCACCGGGATGGGCCGTCGGTTTCGCCTTCGCGCCGTCGTGCGGTAGGATGTCCGCAGCTTCAGGGAGGGTTCCATGTCCGGTCGCGGTCGCGATGTGCCGGGGGGCATCCGTTTCGCGTTCGCCGATTCCATCGCCTTTCTCAACGCGGGCGATTGGGACGCGGTAGCGGCGCGCTCGGGCCTGTTCATGTCGCGCCGGTTCCTGGCTCTGCTGGAGCAGAACCTGCCCGAGAACCTGGTCACGCACTACGCTTTGGCGTACCTGGGGGACCGGCCCGTGGTTGCCATCGTGGCGCAGAGCCTCGACATCCGGATCGCCGACCTCTCCTCCCGGGGCGCCGGCGAGGAGGGGCGCGGGCTGTGGCGTTCCGTGGAGGCGGCGGCAGGACGCTCCATCACCCGCGCCCGAAGGCGATTCCTCCTCTTCGACGTGCTCCTTCCGTGGGCACGGCTCGACGCGGAGGCCAAGGCGGCGGACGAGCCGGAGCTCTGGCCCGGGGTGGCGTCGAGTCTGTGGCGCCAGTGGCGCACTCTCCTGAAGGCCGCCGAGCACGTCGCTGAACTGCCGGTGGCGTGGGTCCACCAGCGCATGCTCGTCTGCGGGAACCTCCTCACGACGGGGCCCCACGGCGTGGCCTTCGCCGAGGGCGAGGATCCGGCGCGGCTCTGGCCCGCGGTGGAGGAGGCCGTATACCGGATCCGGCGCTCGATGAAACTCTTCGGCGACTCCGACCTCGTCATGATCAAGGACCTCACGGCCGACCAGAAGGATGCCGCGGCCGCCCTGCGGCACTTTCACTTCCGCCGCTTCGAGACGGAGCCGAACATGGTCCTCCCGTTGAAGCCCGGCTGGCGGAGCTTCGAGGACTGCCTGGGGGACATGAGATCGGAGTACCGGAGCCGGATCAAGAAGACCCTCAAGGAACTGGAGGCCTCGGATGTGGTCCTCGAACGCCTCGGTCCGGAGCAGGTGAAGGACAGGGCCTCGGAGATCCACGGCCTCTACCTCCAGGTCCACGAGCGCCAGAAGCTGCGCCTGGTGACCATCCGGCCCGGATGGATCCACTCGCTTGCGGACCGGTTCGGCGACGATTTCCGCACCGTCGTCGCCCGGCCCAAGGAGGGCGGCAGGCTGTTGGGCTTCGTCACCGTGATCAGGGACGGCGACAGCGCCTACGGCTACTACATCGGGTTCGACAAGGCCGCGGCGGCCGGGGGGATCCCCCTGTACCTCGGATTGGTGTACGCCGGCGTAGGCCAGGGCATCGCGATGGGGGCCGAACGGATCTATCTGGGCCGCACCGCCCTCGCCCCCAAGGCCCAGATCGGCGCCAGGGCGCAGCCCATGCACGGCTATCTGAGGTTCCAGAACCCGGCCCTCAACCTCGCCGTGCCGTCCATCCTGGCGCTGCTTCCCGCTCCGGAAGAACCCCCCGAGCGCCATCCCTTCAAAACCTGACCGCGGGCGGCCGGCTGGGCTCCCACGACCCATCGTGTGCCCGCACATCGGAGGCGCCGGGCGAGCGCGCTCGACGGCTTACGCCCGAAGGGCGCTTTCCGGGTTCATGGCTGTCCAAAACAATTCCAGTTCGCACTTGTGTGGGGTTTGCCTTCCGGAGCGAAGCGGAGGAAGGCGCGTTCCGGCGCCGATGGGCCTCATGCGAGGAAGGTGAGGCGGCCACACCGCAAGCGTACTGGATGTACGCTGAGGATGTGGACGCCGAAAGCTGAC
>JBAWEQ010000235.1:0-3682 GCA_049591295.1 Acidobacteriota bacterium | reverse complement strand
ATTACGTCTGGGACCAGGTGGGGAGCGTGCGGGTGGTGGCGAACGCTGCGGGGGTGATCGTGGAGACGCACGACTACGAGCCGTACGGGCAGGAGATAGGGTCGCCGCCGTGCCCCTCCGCCAGCCTCATCCACTACGCGGGGCAGGAGCGGGACTACCCCACCAGCGACTGCTCGAACACGGTCGACTCCATGCACTTCCGCTCCTACGGCGCCCTCATCGGCCGCTTCTATAAGCCCGACAACGTCATGGGGAACCCTTACGGTCCACAATCCTGGAACCTTTACGCCTACGTCGGTAACAATCCGATCGGAAGGAGCGATCCGACGGGGCATCTTAGTGATGGCGTAGGGGGCAATGGTAGCCCACCATACAAGTATCCCGCGGGGCAATTTAGTGGGGATGCATTCATTGGGGGTTTTTTCGCGGCTATTGGCACTTTCGATGCAGTTGCTGGAATCATTGCAGCAGAGGGGATCACAGATTCTCTTTTGGACAACCAAGGCAGAGCGGGAAGCATAGAGGCATCACCTGAATTCATGGGGCAACTCCGCTCGAACCCTGATTTTCACGAAGGATTCCTCGCTTGGCTTTCAACAGATGTGGGCGAGATGCAATGGGCTGCAATGCGGAGAGATGCAGACACCGCATATCACTTCACAGTAGGGCAAATTCCTACGCCGGTGGCACCCTCACAAACGCTCCCCAACGCTACAGCTGATCCTTTCTTAGACCGCAACGCCCCTACCGTCAATTACAGGAGCGTTACAATCGTAATAGATATGGCCCACGTAGAAGAAAATAGCTTCCCGAGCGAACGTGCAGGAGTCTACGCCAAGTGTTTTGGCAGAGAGGCGATCTATGCAACTGCTATAGGTGGAGGACGCAGTTATTTGGGGCTTGCCGCTATTCAAGCAGCCTTCGAAGCACCGAACGCGGGAGCGTGGGTCGATTCCGTCCGTGCGGAAGCCCGATATCACCAAGAACTTGCGGAGGTCGCAAATGTCATGGGATTCTCAATCCCGCAGTAAAGGGATAGGTATGCTTCTGCTGGTGGTGATTCTGCTAGCCGAAGCCGGTTGCACTACGTCCAACTCACAGCAACAGAGGGTTGTTTCAACACCGGATGCTATTTTCGTGTCCTTGGGTAAGCTAGATCACATGGTGATCCTGCGGCCTCCCTTACTCGACAGGCTTTTTGGAGAAGACTGGAGCCGGCAGCAAATTTTCGTTGACCACTCACACTATTTTCTCGGACAGCCTGCCCCGCCAATCTTGCTCTGGAAAACGGACGGACTAGTATTTCACGTGGATTGGCGTCAAGTAAATCGCGATTTCCGCCGCCAGCCTTTCTGGGTTATGTTGTATTCGCTCGACAAGGGGCTGGCCTATCGTGTTTCCCTGGACTGTGATTCAAGTGAAGTCAAGATAATCTGGGTTTGCCACACGGCACCTCGGCCAGAACGGGTCTATCACGGGTACCTGATAGACGGTCTTCCGCCTTGCGTCCCCTCGCCAGAAGGTGGTAAAAAGCAATAGCCATGGGGATTTGAAGGCGTGGGGACACGTCGACTGCCAAAATCAACGTCGCTATAAGCGTCAACTGCCTCTCGGGTACCGTAGTGGCCGCGGATGGGAGCGGCATCGCGGGAGTGACGATCCAGGCCGACGGGCAGCAGTTGGCGGTGACGGACGCCACAGGAGCCTACGTGATTGCGGGACTTTCCCAAGGCAGTCACACGGTGCGGCCGAGCCCTCAGGATAGGCAGCGCTACCTCTTCAGCCCCGCCAAGCGCACGCCGGTGATGTCGGCCAGCGGCCCGCTGAGCCACCAGGACTTCACGGCAACGCCCCTGAGCGGGGCGGCGGGAAGGAGGTCGACGCTCGATTCCGGCGGGGCCGCGGGCGACTCGCCGCGGGCGGAGGCCGTGGGCTGCCCGCCCTCCGATGACGCGGGGGGGGCATCGGCCGGTACGCAGATGTCCGCGGCCCACTTCTCCCCGAGTGGCTGGCCCACCCACCATGGCGGCCATGGCCCCAACGCGCGGTTTGCAGGCAATGAAGAGGCGGACTACAGTAGCTCCATGAGGAGCCAGGAGGCGCCACGCGCCGAGTCGGTCACGAAGATTGTCACCTTCTACGCCTGGGACCACCTGGGGACGGTGCGACTGGTGATGAACGCGCAAGGCGGCCTGCTCTCCCAGCACGACTTCGAGCCGTACGGGGTGGAGCTCACCACCCCCTCGGGCGAGGTGTTCCAGTTCACGGGACAGGAACGGGACACCAACACCGGCTTCGACTACATGCACTATCGATTCTATACCTCCACCATGGGACGCTTCATGAGGCCGGACAACGTCTCCGGAAGCCCCCTCAATCCTCAGGATTGGAACCTCTACAGCTACGTCCACGGCAACCCGGTGAACTTCAATGATCCCACGGGACACTGGGCTTCGTACGGTGCAGACCGGACGGAGATCCGTAGTACGCTCTGGCGGGAGAATCCCGTCGATGCCGAGGGCACGGATGATTGGGGCGGAGGTGGCGGCGCGGTGGGAATCGCAGCCAGCGATACGGTCAGCATTAGGCTGCACAATTTCCTCGCGATATTGCCGGATGCGAGACCCGATCGCAATACCGTCGTGGTTGCCGATTCCGGATACAAGCTGACAAAGGAGGAGATCCAGCATGGACAAGCGGCCTCCACGGGCGCTGCTGAGATGTTTGCAGCGGGACTTGAGAAGAAAGGCTATCATGTTGTTCCGTTGAATGGTGCTGACATCACCCAGGCCCGCATCGAGTCCGTAGGCGCGAAGCTGGCTGGAATCATCTATGTGGGTCACTACTTCGGCGGGACGCTTGGCTTCTCGCTAAACGGAACGGCGGCTGGTCCTTTCTCGGGGCAATTCGGAACGGACAACTGGGATCGCCCTGCCAATCTCTCTAAGGGGGACTTCGTGGTGTTGTACGGCTGCGGGACGGCGATAGCGGCACATAACCTCTCGCGCAGGTACCACGGTGTTCAATTCATCGGCAAAAGGGACGCCATCGATTATCACTGGGACGCCTCGGAGCAGCACTACTTCCCATATAACGACGACAGTTACTCAAAGTACTTGCAATGAGGAGGGTCAACTCATGCAACCATTGAGACACATTAGGCGGCTCCTTCTGTGCGTCCTGGCCGGCAGCGTGATGCTGATGTGCGGGCAAGCCGCCTATTCGCAAGACATACAGGCTAAGGGACTCGGTTACTGCCTCCTCAAGGAGGGCTTCTTGGGGGATCTGGCCGGTGCGGAAACACTAGCGCCTTGCGTCAAACTCGACAGCCTCAAGATCAATGCAGTTTCTCTCATTGGTGTGGCAGGAGACGACTTTGGGAGCCTGTTCGCCCTCCAGGAGCAGGAGAGCCGGCAAGTAACAGACCGGATCGTCAAAAAGGAATCCGCAGCCCTGCTACAACAGTTTAGGCCATTTCTCAAGACAATGGCGGGGGAAATGAGAAATCACTGCTGTCCAAGATAATCCTGTAGCCGGATAGCGGCTCAACGGGATCAAGGGTTTTGGACGGGCTTAGCCGGGTTCTCGGAATGAGGTTCCCCTTTGGGGTTGGATGGGATGCTGTCCAAGAACGCTGTCAAAGAGGCTGGGTTGCTCGAAGAGGTCCTCGTAGGGAGGCGGG
>JBAWEQ010000234.1:0-24957 GCA_049591295.1 Acidobacteriota bacterium | reverse complement strand
GGCCCCCACCCCACCCTTGGGGCTTGCACGCCGTCTCATGGGGAGCCACAATGGAGGGCGCCTTACAGGACGCGAGAGGGGGGCCGAGGAGGAGGCGACCATGGAAGAGGCCGTGCGGGCCACGTTGCAGGCCCAACTCTTGGACAGGCGGCAGAAACTGGGGTCGGCCGTGGAGGAGAGCGGGGAGGCGGGCCAGCTCGTGCACCTGCTCACCGAGGTCGACGCGGCCCTCGAACGGCTTGACTCGGGCTCCTACGGGATCTGCCGGGTCTGCCACGACCCCATCGAGGAGAGGCTGCTGCTCGCCGATCCCCTCGTCCAGGCCTGCCTCGACCACCTCACTCAGCCTGAGCGCCGGGCCCTCGAACGGGACCTGGAGCTGGCCCACGCCATCCAGCTCAAGCTCCTCCCACGCCGCAGCCTTGGTTTCGGGGGCTGGGAGGTCTGCTACCACTTCGCGCCCGCCGGCGCGGTGAGCGGGGACTACTGCGACGTGGTCACCCCCGAGAGCGCCGAAGGCGCCATGCTGGTCGCCCTGGGAGACGTGTCCGGCAAGGGCGTGGCGGCCTCCATGCTCATGGCTCACTTGAACGCCCTGGTGAGGACCCTGGCGGAGCGCCGCGAGCCCCTCCCCAAACTCGTCGGGCAGGTGAACCGGGCCTTCTGCGAGAGCACCCTTCCCGCCCACTACGCCACGCTGGTCTGCGGGATGGCCGGTCCGGACGGCGGCCTCGACCTCTGCAACGCCGGGCACGTCGGCCCCATCCTCCTTCGCGGCGGCGACGCCTCGCTGCTGCCGCCCGGCGGACTGCCCGTGGGCCTCTTCTGCAATGCCGAGTTTGCCGTCCAGTCCCTCTCGCTCGGGCCCGGCGACTCCCTCGTGCTCTACACCGACGGGCTGACGGAGGCGCGCAATCCGGCGGGCGAGGAATACGGCGCGGACCGGCTGGCCTCGCTCCTCGCCTCGGTTCACGCGCTGGAGCCGCAGGCGCTCCTCTCGGCCTGCCTGGCGGACCACACCGCGTTCCGCGCCGGGACGCCCGTTTCGGACGACCTCACGCTCCTCGTCCTGCGGCGCGCGGCCTGACCCCATCCCGCCCGCTGAAACCATTTTTCGTTCTCCGGCATCCAACAGGGTGAGGGGCGAGAGCACGGCCTCGGGGAGGTGACGCCATGATCGGCTCGGCTCTGGCGAAAAGGACGGTGGCCCTGCTTCTCGGCGCGTGCATCGGCCTCGCGGCCTCGGGCGCCATCCTCTCCACCCAACCCGCCCCGGCGCCCCGCACCCCGACCGGCACCTCCCCGGCTCCCGCCGGAGACCGCCCGGTCTCCCAAAAAGAGCGGCCTGCCCAGGGCAGCGTGAAGGAAAACCTTGCCACGTCTCCTTCGGGGACGGATGCCACCGCCGAGCGGCCGGGCGATGACGCCGGAAACGAGGCGCCCCTCCTGCGCGCCTGGACCTGGGTGGAACACGTCTGGCCGCTGGCCGCCAGGGCGGGTGCGGCCGTCCGGAGCACCGTCCGGTGGCTCGAAGGCCACGGCTTCCTGCCGGAATAGCCTCCATTCGGAAAGCGGGAAAGAGACGGTAATGACGGAGGGGCGAGAGTGGAGGCCCTCTGAATCTCGTTGGTGCATGGCTCGCTTTCGTTCCTTCCTCCACCCCCCGCCATCCCCTCTCGCCCCGGCGGATTCCCGCCGGAGGCACGCGAATGTGAGCGCCAGCACTTCACAAAGAGGGTGCAAGGGTGCATATTGACCCTGGAAGAGGGAGGAGAGGCAGAGAATAGGAGTGAGACCATGAAAGCCTCCCTATCCGTCGCAGCCCTTCTCTCGGCCACGATCCTTCTCTCCGGCTGCGCACCCAGCATGTCCAACCGCAACTACTCGCTCAACGAAGCCTACCAGCCCATGAACGTCCAGTACGGCACGGTGGACGCTGTCCGCTCGGTCCTCATTCAGGGCGTCCAGACCGGTGTGGGCCCGATGGCGGGCGCAGTCATCGGAGGCGCCGCCGGCAACGCTGTGGGAGGCGGCAACGGCCAGATCATCACAACGGTGGCCGGGGCGCTCCTGGGCGGCCTGGCCGGGGCCGCGGCCGAGGAGGGCGCCTCGCGCCAGGAAGGGCAGCAGATCACCATCCACATGGACGACGGCCGCCTCATCGCCGTTGTGCAAAGCGGCAAAGTCGCCTTCACGCCGGGAGAGCGGGTGCAGGTGCTGACTGCGGCCGACGGGACCACCCGCGTCGAAGCGGCACCCGTGGCGTCCAGATAATTCCGGTCCGCCCGGCCTAAACCACCAACTCCCCTTCTCCGTACACCTCCGGGAGGGCCGCCGGCTCCAGGCCGGAGTGCGTCCTCGGGGAGGAGGAGCCATGCATCGGATACGCAGATTGGCGGTGGCGGCGGCCGTCCTGGCCGTGGCGTGGGCCGGAGGGAGGGCCATCGAGGCCCGGCGAGCGCCCCAGAAGACGGACATCCTGAAGCTGACGCCGAAGGATCTGGAGGGGCCCGACGCGAACGCCCTCTTCCAGAAGGCGGCGGACCTTTACCAGGAGCGCAAATACGAGGAGGCGGCCCGGGCTTATGTGGAGCTTCTCCGGCTGAGGCCGGGGCAGAACGTGCTCCTTTACAACCTAGCGTGCTGCTACGCCCTGATGGGCGCCGACCGGCAGGCCGCCGACTTCCTGAAGGCGGCCTGGGCCGCTGGTTTCCACGACCTGCAACAGATCGAACGCGACACCGATTTCGACCGGGTTCGCTCTTCCAGACCCTTCCTGTCGGCCATGAAGGAGCTGAAGAAGGATTCCGCCCGCCTCGATGCACGCACGGGAAGGCTGATCGAGCTTCCCGCGCGGACGCTGGAGACGGTCCGGGTGCTGGAGCCGGAGGGCTACGACCCCTCCCGGCGCTACCCGCTGGTCATCGGCCTGCACGGCGCCGGCGCCGACGACGCCTCCTTCTCCGATTTCTTCGCGGAGGCCTTTCGGAAGAGCGGATTTCTCTTCTGCGCTCCCAGGGCACAGTATGCCCGGGCCGTCGGCTTCGACGGCAGTGTGGGGTTCTTCTGGTTCGAGATGAAGCCCGGCCCCGGGCGGGTGCCCGAGCCCCTGTCGCGCAAGCTCAGCGAGGAATACGTCCTCGACGTTTTGCAGGCCGTCCAGAAAGTCTATCCCGTGGACCCTGCCAACGTCTTCCTGCTGGGGTTCAGCCAGGGCGGCTTCCTCGCCTACTCCCTGGGGCTCCGGCACCCGCGGGTCTTCCGCGGCGTGATCCCCATCGGCGGCTGGCTGGACCCACGGGACTTCTCGACGGCGGAGGCCGAGGCGGCCCGCGCCACGAGTTTCCTGGTCTGCCACTCGCCCGAGGACATGGCCATTCCCTTGGCCCTCAGCAACACGTCCGTGGCCTACCTCAAGGAGAAGGGCATCCCCGTGGAGTCCTTCCCGTATGCCGGCGGACACGTCGTCAGTCCCGCCGTGGTGGAGAAGGTCACGCACTGGATCGCTGGACGGCTCGCCCCGGCCCACCCGGTGGCCCAGACCCGCTGAAGGCAGGCCTCCGTCACCCTTCCCCCTCCGGCGGGCCCGAGACCTCCCGCGGCACCCGCGGCGGAATCAGGTTCAGGAGCCGGCAGATCCCTGCAAAATCCTCGGGGGGAGGCGCGGCGACGGTGAGAGCGGGGGCGAGGACCGTGGCCGGCACGCTGAGGACGAAGGCGTGGAGCAGGCACCTCCCCGGCTGGAGGGAGCTTCTGCGGGCGGCGCTCAGGCCCGGTGGGAGATCCCGCAGGCGGCCGTAGAGGTCGTCTCCCAGGAGGGGATGGCCGGCGTGGGAGGCGTGGACGCGGATCTGGTGGGTGCGTCCGGTCTCCAGGCGGAATTCTAGGAGAGAGGCCTCCGCGCAGGCCTGGAGCGTTCGGTAGAGCGTGACGGCTCGCTTGCCGCCGGGGTCCACGGCCATTCGCCGGCGGTCGCCGCGGTCCGGCCCGAGGGGCCAATCCAGCCTCCCCTCCGGCGGATCGAAGCGGCCCCACGCGAGGGCGAGGTAACACTTCTCCACCGCCCTGGCCGACAGTAACCCCGAATAGAGCCTCTGAGCCTCAGCGCTCCTGGCTAACAGGACCACTCCGGAGGTGCTGACGTCGAGCCGGTGCAGCAGCCACGGCCCTCCGCCTCCGCTCTCCAACTTCCTCCTCTGCTCCGCAGGAAGCGCCCCTAGAAGGCGGCGCACAGCCGCGCCCACTTCCCGGGCCGATGTAGCCAAGCTGAGGCCCGACGGTTTGTTCACCGCCAGGAGGTGATCGTCCTCATACAGGATGGCGGCCCGCATGGCCCGAGTCTAGCAGGCCCGCGCAGGACTGTCGCGGGGGCCGGCGCGAAGGAGGCGCGGGACTCTCCGCACCGGCACCAGAGAGGAGAGGGGCCGGCGAACCGGCCCCTCTCCAACACGCATGGACCGCCTGGGTGTTCTCAGCCCTTGATCTCCTTCGCCGGAGCCGGCTCTGCCCCGGAGCGGGCGGCCGGAGCGGGCAGGGAGCGCAGATAGGACGCCACGCCCACGGCGTCCTCGTGGTTCAGCCTGAATAGGGGCATGGGCGGGCGGGCCATGGAGCCGTCCGGTTTCCTGCCCGTCTCCAGGAAGGTCACGATCTGGGCCTCGCTCCACCCCGCAGGGCCGCCTGAAATGGGCGGCGCCACCGCCATCCATCCGGGCACGGGCGCGGTCGGAGCGAAGCCCAGTTGGGCGCCTTGCAGAGCGCGCGAGATGTCCGGAGCGCCTGTCTCCAGTCTGGGGGTGTGGCAGTCTCCGCAGGTGGAGACGGCCTCCACGATGTACTTGCCACGCTCCATGGGCGAGTGCGCCCTCATCACGCCCTCCGCCTCCGTGTCTGCCCCGCCACCGCACGCCGCCGTCAGCAACAGCAGCAGGGCCGCTCCGCCGATACAGGCCATCTTCCACGCGTCGTTCCGATTCATCGCATCCTCTCCTTCCGGTTCTGCTTCCCGGGGACTCCACCGCGGGCCACCAGGGGTATTTCCCGGGAAAACCGCGGGAGAAACGGGCTTATTCGCAGGAGGGGAAACGCAGGGGGTCATTACCCAGCGGAAAGGGCGGCGCCCCACGCCCTCCGGGATGACCTCTTCGCGCTATACTCGGGTTGTCTCCTGTCCGAGGGAGGTCCCATGCGTCTGGCCGCTTTCTCCCTGGCGCTCCTGCTGGCGGCTCCCCCCACGGCCCCTCCGCCCGTCGAGCCGGCGGCCTTGGGGACGCCGTTCCGCCTGGCGCAGGGGCAGGAGATCACGGTGGGCGGAGAGCTCCGGGTGCGCTTCGACGCCGTCACCGCCGACTCCCGCTGCCCCAAAGGGGTCCGATGCATCTGGACGGGCAACGCCAGGGTGGTCCTGGCCCTCACGCTCCCGGGCCGGCCCTCGGCCTTGGTGACCCTGAACACGAACGTGGATCCCCGCACCGCCTCCGCCCTGGGCTTCACGGTGGAGATGGAGGGCTTGGGGCCCTCCCCCGAGCGGGGAAAGACCCTGCGTCAGAAAGACTATGTGGTCACGCTGGTGGTGAAGAGGGGCGAGCCGCCCCCCACCCAGCGCGGGCCAGCGTCCGCGGAGGTGCGCCATGCCCCTGTTGAATCTCCTGACGTCCGCCCCCCTCGACGATGAGCACTCCGGGCCCCTCGCGGCCAAGCTGTCCAAGCTCGTCGCCTCGGCCATCGGCAAACCCGAACGCTACGTCATGGTGGCCCTGGGGAGCCGGGCCGTGGCCATGTCGGGGGGAATGGAGCCGTCCGCCTTCGCCGACGTCCGGAGCATCGGAGGCCTCACGGCCGATGTGAAGCGGAAGCTCTCCGCGGGGATCTGCGCCCTTCTCCAGGAGAGCCTTCGCGTTCCCCCCGAGAGGGTGTACCTGAATTTCACCGATGTCCCACCCGAGGACTGGGGCTGGAACGGATCGACCTTCGCCTGATGTCGGCCCTGCCCGCCTTCTGAAACGCCGGCGTTTTCGCCGCGGTCAGGGCGGTGGGACGGAGAAGTGGGTCCGGTCCTTCCCCTCCCGCTTGGCGGCGTACATGGCCCGGTCGGCTTCCCGCAGAAGCTCGTCCACGGAAGCGGGGGGCTCGTCGAAGGTGACGGCCCCCACGCTGATCCCTACGGGCCATCCCGCCTTCGCCGCGATGAACGCAAGGTCCCGGCGAATCCGCGAGAGCGCCCGCTCGGCCTCGCTCCGGTCCGACTCGGGGAGCATGATCACGAACTCGTCCCCGCCGATCCTCGCCACCGTGTCCGTGGCCCTCATGTTCGCCCGCAGTACGCCCGCCACCGCGCAGAGGATGCCGTCCCCCGCGCTGTGGCCGCGGTCGTCGTTCAGCTCCTTGAAGCCGTCCAGGTCCAGGTAGGCCAGCGTCAGGGGGCGCCGCGTCCGCTCCACTCGCATGATCTCCAGCGCGGCCTTCTCCCGGAAGGCCCGGCTGTTCTCCACGCCGGTCAGAGAGTCGGTGCGCGACAGTTCCCGCTCCCTGCGCATGGAGCGTTCTCGGGAGCTCTCCAGGTAGGCCAGCAGGCAGAAAATGGAGAGGCGCACCGCGAAGTTCTGGAGGTGGAAGGCCACGGGCGTGCCCGTTCCAGCCATCAGGACATCCGAGATGAGCCATCCGGCGTCGGCGGCGAGGCCCACCAGCACGGCCGGCCAGAGCCCGGCGAACCAGGCCGCCACCAGAACGGGGATGAGGTAGAAGATCAGAAGGGAGGCCCGGAGCGGCGAGAGGTAGTCCGCAATCCAGATGGCCGCGATCATCGTAAGGCAGAATGCCACCACGAAGAGGCGGGACCTCGCCTCGAAAAAGGTTCTCACGGCACTCAAAGGGAAAAAGCCCATTCCCGCCTCGGCGGGCGCCCGAGGCCCCGGCCATTCGCCGGAGGACACGGAGCCCGCCATCCCCTTCTCGGGCCCCTCCCGACAGCCGGGAGCGGGTCCGCCAGCGCCACTCTATCCGCGGGGCCTGGGGCCGTCAACGCCGGGCGGGCCGTCCAGTCGGCGCATGCTCAGCGGGCTGCCGCGCCCCTCATCGAGGTGCTTCGGGCCACGGAACAGATCAGGAGCGCTCCCCTCGCCCTCGGAGGATGAAAGCCGCACGCCCTGGCCGCCGTCGAGCGACGGCTCCCACAACGGGTAAGCGCAGGATTGCGGGAGCGGTCACCCGGTCCCGATGAAGGGGGAGTACGGCACGCTGCCATTGAAACGGCCGGATGGGCGTTACATTCACTGCTAGGATGGACGGAGCCATCCGGGCCAGGAGGTGTCGGACATGCCAGATTCACCACGCTTCGCCCCCGGCTGGCCGGGCATCGCGCCCACCTGGACCTCGAGTGCCAAGTGCGGCGTCGGCACCTCGGCGGGGCGCTCCAGCCCGCTCTGGTACACGCTGAGCCACGGCATCGTGAACGAGGTCTACTTTCCCCGGCTCGACACGGCCTGCATTCGGGACCTCCAGCTCATCGTCACCGACGGGGAGTCCTTTTTCTCGGAGGAGAAGCGCCACACCGAGAGCACCATCACCCTCCCCGAGGAGGGCATCCCGCTCTACCGCATGGAGAACGCCTGCCGAGAGGGCCGCTACCGGATCGAGAAGGAGATCCTCTCGGACCCGGCCCGCCCCGTGCTCCTCCAGCGCGTCCGCTTCCAGCCCCTGACCGGCGCCGCCGAGCGCTACCGGCTCCACGTCCTGCTCGCCCCCCATCTGCACAACCGCGGCTCCGGCAACACGGCCTGGTGCGGCGACTACAAGGGCGTGCCCATGCTCTTCGCGCGGCGGCACGGCTACGCCCTGGCGCTGGCCTCCTCGCTCCCGTGGCGTGGCCGTTCGGCGGGCTTCTCCGGCCCTTCCGACGGATGGCAGGACCTCGTTCGGCACTTCCGGATGACCCGGTTCTACGACCGGGCGGAGAACGGCAACGTGGCCCTCACCGGCGAGATCGCCCTGGACCCTTCGGCGGACGGCTTCCTGCTGGCCCTCGGCTTCGGAGAGAACGAATGGGAGGCGGGACAGCGCGCCAGAAGCAGCATCCTGGAAGGCTTCGACGCCGTCCGCTCGGCGTTTGTGGAAGAGTGGCGGCGGTGGCAGGAGGAGCTCGTACCCCTGGAGCGCCGCCCGCACCGCGGCAGCCTCTTCCGCACCAGCGCCATGGTGCTCAAGAGCCATGAGTCCAAGGCCTTCCCGGGCGGCCTCATCGCCAGCCTGAGCGTGCCCTGGGGGCAGGCCAAGGGTGACGACGACTTGGGCGGGTACCACCTCCTGTGGCCCAGGGACCTGGTGGAAACGGCGGGCGGGCTGCTCGCCATGGGGGCCCGCCGGGACGCCCGGCGCGTTCTTCGCTACCTCCAGGCAACCCAGTGCGAGGACGGCCACTGGCCGCAGAACATGTGGCTCGACGGCAATCCGTACTGGCAAGGGGTCCAACTCGACGAGACGGCATTCCCGGTCCTGCTCTGCGACCTGGCCCTCAGGAACAAGGCCCTGGGACCGGAGGAGGCCGCCCGGCTCTGGCCCATGGTCCGAAGCGCCGCCGCATTCCTCGTCCAAAGCGGGCCCGTGACGCAGCAGGACCGCTGGGAAGAGGATCCCGGCTATTCGCCCTTCACCCTGGCGGTGACGGTGGCCGCCCTGCTGGTAGCCGCCGAGTGGGCCGAGGGCGCCGGGGAGGGCGAGGCGGCCGCCTACCTGCGGGAGACGGCCGACGCGTGGAACGACTCCATCGAGCGCTGGACCTTTGCCACGGGGACGGAGCTGGCCGCCGAGCTCGGCGTTTCGGGCTATTACGTTCGCATCGCACCGCCGGACTCGGCCGACGCCTGCTCGCCCGTGCAGGGCTTCGTGCCCATCAAGAACCGCCCCATCGGCCAGAGCGCAGCCCCCGCCGCCCAGATCCTCAGCCCGGACGCCCTGGCCCTCGTCCGCTTCGGCCTGCGCGCGCCGGACGACCCCCGCATCCTGGACACCCTCCGGGCGCTGGACGCCCGGCTGAGGGTCGTGACGCCCGCCGGCCCCTGCTGGAAGCGCTACAGCGACGACGGCTACGGAGAGCACGAGGACGGGAGCCCCTTCGACGGGACGGGCGTGGGCCGGCCCTGGCCCCTTCTCACGGGGGAGCGGGCCCACTACGAGCTGGCCGCCGGCCGGAGGGAGGAGGCGAGGCGCCTGCTGCGCTCCATGGAGGCCCTGGCCGGCACGGGTGGGATGCTGCCCGAGCAGGTCTGGGACGGGGCCGACATCCCCGCCCGCGAGCTCTTCTTCGGCCGCCCCTCGGGCTCGGCCATGCCGCTCGTCTGGGCCCACGCCGAGTACCTGAAGCTGCTTCGCTCCCTCAAGGAGGGGCGGATCTTCGACCTGCCGCCGCAGACCGCGCAGCGCTACCTGCGTGACCCGCCGGCTCCCCGCTTCGGGGTGTGGCGCTTCGGCCACAAGTGCCGCCGTCTGGAGGGCCGCGGATTGGACCTGCGCATCGAAACCCTCCAGCGGGCCGTGGTCCACTGGAGCACGGACGGCTGGGCCTCGGCGCGGGATACGGAAACCCGGTCCACCGGGCTGGGGATCCACGTGGCCGACCTCCCGGCGGCCGGGCTGCCGGCGGGGACCTCGGTGCGGTTCACCTTCTACTGGCCCGACGCGGCGAGATGGGAAGGAGAGAATTTCGAGGTCGAGGTGGGATGATCCGCGCGCGGCGCTCCTCAGCCCTTGCGCAGGCCCAGCTTGAGATGGCGAACGACGGTCTGCAGGATCTTGACCCGTCCGAAATTCTTGTCCTCCCCCTCCACGAGGACCCAGGGGGCCTTCTGGGTGCTGGTCCGCTCGAACATCTCCACCGCCGCCGCCTCGTAGGCGTTCCACTTGGCCCTGTTGCGCCAGTCCTCGGGAGTGATCTTGTACTGCTTGTAGGGGGTCCCCTCGCGTTCCTTGAAGCGCCTCAACTGCTCCTCGCGGCTGACGGCCACCCAGAATTTCACGAGGATGATCCCGAAGGCCGTGAGGTCCGCCTCGAAGGCGTTGATCTCGTTGAAGGCCCTCTCCCACTCCTCACGGCTGCAGAAGCCCTCGATCCGCTCCACCAGCACCCTCCCGTACCAGGAGCGGTCGAAGATGGTGACCCGGCCCTGCCGGGGCAGGGCGCGCCAGAAGCGCCAGAGGTAGGGGTGGGCGAGCTCCTCCTGCGTGGGGGCCGAAACGGCGATGTGCTGGTAATTCCTCGCATCCATGGCCGACGTGAGCCGACGGATGGCCCCCCCTTTGCCGGCGGCATCGGGCCCCTCGAAGACCAGGATCATGGATTGCTTCTGCTCGTAAAGCCTCCTGGCGAGAAGTCCGATCTCGGCCTCGGCCTTCTTGATCCGCCTGGCGTATTCCTTCTCGTCCATCATCAGGCTCAGGTCCAGGTTGCGCAGAACGTTGACCTTGGGCGGCTTGGGCCGGTCGGGCACCCGCCTGGGCGCGCTCTTGTTCTTCTGCCGATTCAGCCTCCCATCAAGGGCCGACAGGATGATCCGACCCACCTCCAGGTCGCGGTAGCGCCAGTCCGTGGCCTCGATCACGTGCCAGCGAGCGTCGCCGGTGTCCGTGTGAGCAAGGCTCCTCTCGGAGACGACCCGGAACTTCTTGTAGCGGGCGAAGAACTTCCAGTCGCGTCGGGTGACCCGCCATCTCTCCAGCGGGTCCCCGGAGAGCGCCTTCAGGCGCCGGCCCATCTCCTTCTCGGTCAGGTGCAGCCAGAGTTTGACGAGAACCACCCCCTCCTTGGCCAACATGGTCTCGAACCGGCAGACCTGATCCAGCGCCTGGTCCAGCTCGGCCACGCGGATGCGGCCGAACGCGCGCTGGATGATGGGGACGGTGTACCAGGAGCCGAGGAAAATGGCCATGCGCCCCCGTGCGGGAAGGAGCCTCCAGAAGCGCCACATGGGCGGGCGCTCCCGCTCTTCGTCGGTGGTATCGGACAGGGCGTGAGTCTCGATGCCCCGGGCATCCATCCATTCCAGCAGGCGGTTCACGGCATGGCTCTTGCCCGCGCCCTCCACCCCCCCCATCAGCACGACGAGCGCCAGGTTGGAGTCCGCCAGGGCCTTCTGGGCCGCGAGCAGCCGCTCGCGGAGCTTGGGCACCGCCTCCCGGTATTCCTCCTTGGACACGACGTGGCCCACTTCCGCCGTCTCGAACATGGCCGCACCCTCCTCCACCAACTCACCGAACAAGGTGCGTCCAGTCTACCCCGTGCGAGCGGCCGTCTCAACGCCGCCATTTCACCCATGAGCGGAGGGCACCCCCAAACCCGCCGCTCCCCTATTCAGGAGGCCCAATCATGCGAAAGCGGACCCCCCTCTTGATGGCGATTCTCCTGCTTCTCCCGCTGGCCGCCGCCCGGTCCCTGGCGGCCGCTGAACCCGCCGCCGTCCGGGTAGTCGCCTGCACCGGTGTGGCCGACCGCGCGCCCACGGGCGCGGCCTCCACCTTCCCGGCCGACGTCGGGCACGTCTGGTGTTTCTGCGAGATCCGCGATGCCGGCGCGGGGATGGATCTGACCCACCTCTGGACCTTGAACGGCAAGATCGTCGCCCGCATCCCGCTCAAGGCATCAGGTGCGCGATGGCGCACCTGGAGCGAGAAGAAGATCCTCCCGGCGGAGACCGGCCGCTGGAAGGTGGCCGTGCTGGACGCCTCCGGCAAGGAACTCGGTTCCGTGGAATTCGAGGTCGGGTCCGCCGGCGCCTCCGCCGCGCCCGCCAAGACAGGGAAACGTCCGTGAGCGCTCAGGTGGAGATCTACTCGGCGCCGGGTTGCCCCTACTGCCGGCGCGCCAAGAGGCTGCTCAGGGAGAAGGGGGTTCCCTTCGTCGAGCACCGCCTCTGCATAGCCCTCCTCTGGCTCCTGCCGACCGGAACCTTCCGGGAGATGAAGGAGCGGAGCGGCGGGCGGGACACGGTTCCGCAGATCTTCATCAACGGCCGGCACGTGGGGGGCTGCGACGACCTCATAGCGCTGGAACGGGCCGGACAGCTCGACCGCCTGCTCGGGACCTGAGCCCCCTCTCCGGGGGCGCCGGTCCCGGGGGTGATCCGCCGCGGGCCTTCTCGTGCCCCGATCCGGGAGGTTATCCGCCCGCCGCCTGGTTCAGGATGACCTGCAGCCGAGCCAGGAGGATCTCGTACCGGGAGAGGTAGGCCCGGGCCACGGTCTGCATCACCCGGGCCTCCACGGCCGGATACTCCCTGAGGACCTTCAGCAACGGACCCGCCTCAAGTGCCAGGATGGAGCTGGCGGCGTCGCACACCGCCGTCGTGGTGTAGCGGTCCATCCCCAGCAGCGGGGCGATGCCGAAGAGCTCCCCCTTCTCCACGCGGCCCACGGAGAGGTTCGTCTCCCCCGTATGGGCGGGCAGCAGGAGCCGGACCCTTCCTTCGAGCAGGACGAAGGCGTGGCTGGCTTTGCCATCGTGCCGGTAGATGGTCTCGCCCTTGTCCATGGACCTGGCAGAAGCGAAACCGCTAATCCGCTCCACCTCATGGACGGGCAGGGACTTGAACAGTTCGTGGCCGACCAGCAAGGTTTTTACGCTCATGCGCGCACCCTCCTCTACCCGGCCGCCCCCATTCCGGGCGACAGAACTCCTCATGACCCACCTCGTCTTCTCAGTCCTAATGTGATGCCGGGCGGCGAGGGGTGCAATGCCCCCAAATCCCGCGATTGGACATGGGAGTGTCTCCGAAAGGCAAATGGAAGGTGGTTCCCGTGAAAGACGGTCTTCATCCGCCAAGGGATTTGGGCTGCCTCCGACCCCGGACTTGATCCGGGGGAGGAAGCCCCCAGGGTGGGACGGGGCCCCGAAGGGCAGACCTCGGTTCCGCCGGGCTTGGCCCGCGGAGCAGAGAAAGAACGCCGGGGCCTCCCCGTCTATAGAGACAACGTCTTTCCCCCGTGAACCTGAATCTTGGCCGAAGCCACCGGAATTTCAATCGCGGAATTTGGGATGCCGAGGAGCGCGCCCCTCACCCGATGAATGCCAGGATCGCCAGCTCTGCCATGCTGAGGGCGAGGATTCCCGCTGCCCGTCCGACCGGTTTGCCCTTGGCCAGTCCAGTGGCTAATTTGACCCCGAAGAAAGCGCCGGTCAGCACGGCCGCCGCCACCGCGAGCCAGAAGCCGACCGGATGCCCCGTGGCCATCAGGAGGCCCCCCGCGAGGGCCACCAGGCCCAGCAGCCCTCCGGAAATCAGGGAGGGCAGGCTCTTGGCCGCCACGAACCCGGCCACGCCTCCCCCCGCGATGAGGAGCCCGTACACGATCGTCGCCGCCGCCTGAAGGATCATCCACACTCTCCTTGGCGCCAGCGTGGCGCCGGTGGGTTCGGGAGGCCGGCCTTCCACGGCTCGGTATCGCCGGTCAGTGCCACCTTCCCACTTCTCCCTAACCCCAGCCCTGGCCGCACCTATTTCCGAGAGCCGGCTTCACTCCTCCTCCCCGCCCCACCGGACGGCGTCCTCTCCGAAGCGCCGGCGAAGCTCATCCAGCGTCCTGTCCAGCTTGCGCTCGCGCTCCCTGTCTCCCACCGAGAAGAGATCCCCCTGCACGGGACGCTGCCCCGAGGGCGAGAGATCGAAGGCGGCCATGCCCACCAGGCGCATGGGGATGGTGAGGTCGAACTGGCCGAGAAGCACCTCCGCCGCCCTCTCCAGCTCCCGGTCCGAGTCGGTCGGACCGGCGAGCGCCATCTGCCGGCTCAGGATGCGGAAGCCGGAGGTCTTGAGCTTGACCCGCACGGCCCCGGCGAGGAAGCCTTCGGCGCGCAGGTGGCGTCCCACCTTGGCCGCGGCCCTGTGCAGGTGCGGGCGGATCGCCCCCTCTCCGACCACGTCCTTCTCCAGGGTGGTCTCGGCACCGATGCTCTTGGTCTCCCGTTCGGAGAGAACGGGGCGGTCGTCCACACCCCAGGCCAGCTCGTGAATCCGCCGACCCCACTCGCCGAGGCGCAGCTCCAGCCTCTCCATCGGCGCGTGGGCCACGTCGCCGATGCTCCGAAGACCCATTCCCTCCAGCTGCTCCCTCGTCTTGGGCCCGACGCCCCAGAGCCGCGAGACGTCGAGGGGCCAGAGGAAGGCCGTCACCTCCCCAGGCGGTACCACCACCAGCCCGTCCGGCTTCCGGACATCGCTGGCCACCTTCGCGACGAACTTGCAGGGTGCCAAACCCACGGAGATGGTGAGCCCCCGCGTGGCCTCCGATACCTCCCCCCTGATCCTGCGCCCCATCTCCCCGGGCGGCCCGAACAGGCCCTCTGCGCCGGTCATGTCCAGAAAGGCCTCGTCCAAGCTGAGGGGCTCAACTAGCGGCGAGAAGCGGGCAAAGACTCCCATGACTACCTCCGACACGGCCTTGTAGCGGTCGAAGTCGGGCGGCAGGACCACGGCCTGCGGACAGAGGCGTCGGGCCTGGGCCATCGGCATGGCGCTTCGGCAGCCGAAGGGGCGCGCCTCGTAGCTGGCGGTGGAGACGACGCCCCGGTTGCCCGTGCCTCCCACGAGGAGGGGCTTCCCCCTCAACTCGGGTCGGTCGCGCTGCTCCACGGCCGCGAAGAAGGCGTCCATGTCGGCATGGAGGATGACTCTCGGCCAGGTCTCCGCCCTCCGCCGCTCCATCCGTCACCTTCCTTCCTCCTGGGGACGCCGCTCAGGCCCCGGCGGCCTCGCGGCGGCCACCGAGGCTCCTCATGGAACCCACCATGGCCGCCGTGCAGCACCCCAGGAGAAGACAGAGGCCCCACAGGGGGCGCGATCCGAGCTTCTCCAGGACAAGGGTCCCGAGCCACGGTCCGGCCGTGAAACAGAGGCTGAAGGTCATGGCGTAGAGCCCCATGTACTCCCCCCTCCGGTCGGGGGGCGCCCAGTCCGCCACCGCCGCGGCGCTGCCCGGAAACAGGATCATCTCGCCGAAGGTCCAGATCACGACGGTCATCCCAACGCCCCAGTAGCCCCCGGCCAGCGCGAGCGCTCCGAAGCCGGCCCCGGTCAGGAGCGCGCCCAGGGCCAGGGAGCGCCGGTGGGACCATCGGGCCATGGCGGCATTGAGGGGGACCTCCAGAAAGATGATCAGCACCGTGTTCACCGTGAAGAAGAGGCCGTAGACCGCCTCCGGCATGTGGAGGTCCTTCACGAGGTGGAGCGGGAAGGCCGCGTCGATCTGGAAGAAGACGATGACCGTCGGGACGATGGCGGCCAGGAAGAAGAGGAAGGGGCCATTGGCTAGGGCCCGCCCTGAAGGAGCACCGGCTCCTTCATCCTCCGGGGAGGCCGCGGCGCCGCCCGCGGCGGTCTCGTGCCTCGGCGTCATGAGCCACAGGAATGCGAAGGCGAGCAGCGATGTGGCCCCATCCACCCAGAAGAGCCACCGGAAGTCCACCATGGCCAGAATCCCGCCCAGGGCCGGTCCGACGCTCATGCCCAGGTTCACGGCCAGACGATTGAGGGCGAAGACGGCCTTCCGCTGGCCGGGGGCGGCCAGCCCCGCGAGAATGGCCATGGCGGCCGGACGGTAGGCCTCGTTCACCAGCGCCCAGAGGAAGGTCGCCGCGAGAACCGGACCGAACCCCCGCACCAGCGGGAAGAGCAGGAGCGCGGCCCCCGACAGGAAGAGCGAGGCGGCCATAATCCCGAGGGCGCCCACCCGGTCGCAGAGCCTGCCCGCGAAGGGGCCCATCAGGAGCGCCCCCGCGCCGTACACGGTGAGGGCCAAACCCGCCTGGGCGGGCGAGAGGTGGAGCCCTCTGCTCAGGTAGAGTACGAGGAAGGGCAGCACCATGGTGCCCATGCGGTTAATGAGGGTCGTGGCGCAGAGGACCCAGACCGCGCGGTCCAGGCCCCCCAGAGAGCGCCAGGGGTTCATGGGGGCCTCCTCCCGGCTCATCATAGGCGGCGCCCCTCCCCCTGTCCACGGCCGAGGTGCCGCTGCTTTCGGCGCGTCGTCCGAAGAGCCTCGCATGCTCGCGGGGGGCGCCGGAAGGGCCAGAGGCGGCGCGCGGCGCCGCACTCCCGCGACGAAAAACGTCGTCCGGCTTCGGGCTCCACCTCCTCTCAAGAGCAGTTCTTTTCACTGCCCGCCTCCCCTCTCATCCGCCACCGCCGACAGACCAGCGACCGTTCTAGACTCTCGAGGCGACGCGCGAATAGAATGGCCCGTCCGCGCGCCGGACGATGCGCAGAGCGAGGGGGGAGCCGGTGGCCAAGCGAGATTGGATTCGCGGCATCGCAGCCTTTTGCCTCCCCGGGGGGGCGCTCCTTCTCCTGCTGTCCCTGATGGTCAGGGCGGGACTCCTCACGGCGTGGTGGCCGGCGGCCGCGCCCTACGTTTCGGGGACCGTCCTCATCGCCGCCATCCTCCTGGCCTGGCGGTTCCGCCGCAGCCGGGCCCTCTATGCCCTGATGGCCATCGCGCTGACGGAGATCCTCCTGGAACGCTTGGGGATGCAAGCCTTCGGGCCGGCAGCCCTGCTCCTGCCCTTGAATCTGGCCGCTGCAGGGCTCCTCAGGGAGCGGGGCGTGATCAGCCGTACCTGCCTCCTCCGGCTCGTCGCCCTACTCCTCCAGCCCGCGCTGGCGGCCACGGCCGTCCTGCTCCTTCCCCGCGCCAGCGCGAGGCTCCTCCTCGGCCGCTTCTCGTCCTCGGAATGGCTGGCGCAATCGGGGCTGCCGCAGCCCTCCCTGGCCGCCTTCGCGGTGGCCGCGGTGGCTCTCTGCGTGGGGTACGGCATTCGGAGGGGCGCTCAGGATTCGGCGTTCATCTGGGCCCTGGCCTCCGCCTTCCTGGCGCTGGACTCCCGAGGATCAGGTCCCCTCCCCGCCCTCTACCTGACGGCGGCGGCGCTGATCGTGGGCTTGTCGGTGGTGGAGACTTCTCACCGCCTGGCCTACCGCGACGAACTCACGGGATTGCCGGGGCGGCGGGCCCTGGAGGAGGCGCTGGCCTCCGCCGGCGGACGGACCACGGTGGCCATGGTGGACGTGGACCACTTCAAGCGGTTCAATGACCGGTACGGCCACGATGCCGGTGACCAGGTGCTGAAGATGGTGGCCGCGCGCCTCTCGGAAGCCGGAGGAGGCGGGCAGGCGTTTCGGTACGGTGGGGAGGAGTTCACCATCCTCTTCCACGGCCGCGGGGCCGAACATGCCCTCCCCCACCTGGAGCGCGTGAGGCGGGCCGTGGCTGCCCAGAGCTTTGCGATCCGGGCCGGCCGGCGGCCCAAAAAGAGGCCCGATCGCCCCGCGCCGAGCGAGAAACAGACTCGGCGCGCCTTCGTCAGCGTGAGCATAGGAGTGGCCGAAGCCGCTTCTTCTCAGGATATACTCTCCGCTCTGAAGGGCGCGGACCGGGCCCTCTACAGAGCCAAGGACGAGGGACGCAACCGGGTCGTCCTGGGGCGTTGAGACCGGTCGGGAGCAAGGAGGCCCATGTCCCACCCCATTGACCGCCGCCTCAGCGTCGCCCCCATGATGGAATGTACGGACCGGCACGAGCGGTTCTTCCTCCGCCTCATCACGGCGCGAACGCTGCTCTACACGGAGATGGTGACCACGGGTGCGGTCCTCCACGGCGACCGGGAGCGGCTCCTCGCCTACGATCCCGTGGAGCACCCGCTGGCGCTCCAGGTCGGCGGTAGCTCACCGATCGAGCTGGCCAAGTGCGCCCGTATTGCTCACGCCGTGGGCTACGACGAGATCAACCTGAACGTCGGGTGCCCCAGCGGGCGGGTCCAGTCCGGACGTTTCGGCGCTTGCCTCATGGCCGAACCCGATCTCGTCGCCTGCTGCGTGGCCGCCATGGCCGGCGCCTCCCCCCTGCCGGTGACGGTGAAGACCAGGATCGGCATCGACGAAAGGGATTCCTTCGAGGAACTGCTCGGTTTCGTGGACGCGGTGGCCTCCGCCGGCTGCCGAGTCGTCATCATCCACGCCCGCAAGGCCTGGCTGAGCGGCCTCAGCCCCAAGGAGAACCGGGAGGTGCCTCCCATTCGCTACGACGTGGTGTACCGATTGAAACGGGAGCGGCCGGCGCTGAGCGTTGTGTTGAACGGCGGCGTGCAAGACCTGGCCGAGGCCCAGGACCACCTCCACGAGGTGGATGGGGTCATGATCGGCAGGGCGGCCTACGAGACCCCCTATGTCCTCGCCGAAGCGGATCGCCGTCTGTGGGGAGACGAGCGGCCCGTTCCCAGCCGAAGGGAACTGCTCGATCGGTTCGTCCCCTACGTTGAAGAGCAGGTCCTGCGCGGCGTGCCGTTGAACCTGATGGCCCGCCACCTGGCGGGCCTCTTCCACGGGGAGCAGGGGGCCAAACTTTGGCGCCGCCGGCTTGGCGAACTGTGCCGGAAGGATTCGAGGAAGGAGGCGCTGCGGGAGTTGGTCGCTGCCTTTCCCGCTTCCTGAGGCCCCCCTATTTCTTCCTCTGAAGAACGCCTTCCCTCAGATGGGCTGCCCTGGGAGGGCGCCCGCTGGGGCTGTCCGCAGCGCGGTCAGGGCGGCTATGGAATCAACAGGTAGCCGACGGGGATCGGCCGGATCGGGCCAGGATGTCCTCGATGAGGGCATCCTTCTCCTGCCAGATCTCCCGGATCCAGTTCTGGAAGCGCTCCCGCAGTTCCGGGTTCTCAAGATACCCGCCACCCATGAACTCCTCGGGGATGGAGAATTCTCGGACCCTCACCACCACGCGGCGGATGCGTCCCGTGAAGAGATCCCAGAACCCGGATCGCTTCTCGGGATAGACCACCGTCACATCCAGGAGGGATCGCAGCCTTCCGCCCATGGCCTCCAGGGCGAAGGCGATCCCTCCGGCCTTGGGGAGGAGCAGGTAGCGGTAGGGTGAACCCTGGTGGGAGTGTTTCTCGGGCGTGAATCGTGTGCCCTCCAGGAAGTTCAGGATTGTAACCGGCCTGCCCGCGAACTTGCGGCAGGCCTTCTGCGTGGTTTCCAGGTCCTTGCCCTTCTTCTCGGGGTGGGCTTCGAGGTAGCTCTTGGTGTAGCGACGCATGAACGGGAAATCGAGGGCCCACCAGGCGCCCCCAAGAACGGGGACCCAGACCAACTGCTTCTTGAGGAAGAACTTGGGAAAGGGGATGCGCCGGTTGAAGACCTTCTGGAGAACCACCACGTCCACCCAGGACTGATGATTGCAGCTCACCAGGTAGCTGGAGGCCCTCTTCAGCCCCTCCGCTCCCTGGACATCCCAATGGATGCGCTGGGTCAGCCTCAGCCCCCAGTTGTTTCCGCAGGTCCAGGCCTCCGCTATCCGGGTCATGAGGGCCGTGCACCCGCTCTTCCATCGGCGGTGGGGCACGAGTACCTTGGCCGGTATCACCAGATAGAGGAGCGTACCCCAAAACAGCGTGTTGAGGGCGAACAGGGCAAAGGTAAAAGGTCCCAGAATGGCTGGTGGCAGAAACGAGAACATCTCGGCGCTCTCCTCGACCCTCCCGGTCGTGTCGGAGAGCCTTGGATAACTGTATCAACAAGCCGCCAGCGGTACAAGGGAGGGCGGGAAAGGCGGAGGGTGGAGCGGCAGGAGGGAATGAGGGTGATGACCTTCAAGCGCGGGATCCCTGGTGCGTGCCTCTTGCCGGGGTGTCGGAGCACGACTCCCCAAAATCAATCTGCCCCTGCGCGCTCTTCCGCCTTCCTGAGCGAAGCGGAGGAAGGCGCGTCCCAGGCTCGGCTGGAGGTTGGAGCCGGCTTGTCGTTCTCATTTGAACAGACACATGTCGTATCCCGCCGTCACCTCGACCGCCTATCTGCGCTTTCCTCCCTCCCACATTCCCGTTCCGCCGCCGCCCTTTAAGCCGTGTCATTTTGGGAGGCCAGGCCTGCCCTGGCTTGTCAATTTGGCCTGCCGCCTAGGCAAGACAACGGTCCCCTGCTCAGAGAAGTCGGGATTCCGCGGCGGGCACAAATTGGCACTGATTTTGCTCGGGAGTGGGTGGAAGATTATCTTGGGCGCGGGGTCCGACTCAACCCCCAGCTCCGGGAGGTCCGGAGGCCCGAATAAGATAACCCTCCTAACCTCCGAGGGCCCGCCTCCTCCAGGCGGGCCTTTACTTGTCATGCGGGCCGATCGGCCGCCTTGCGATGGATCTCCTCCTGGCCTCATCTCCAGGGTTCAGACCATTGGCTCCCGCTCGGGAGTCACCGCTGTCCTTTCCGCACCGGTTGCCCGGCGCCCCGCGGTCCGTCGGGGCATCCGCGCCACCCTGCGCTGCCGTTCGGTTTCCTCGAAGCCTGTCGGGCACGCCGGTCAGCGGGTGTACGAGAAGGGCGCCGAAGCGGTCCCGTCCGCGTTGGTCACCATGATCTGCACGGCCGTCCCCTTCGGCACCAGGGCCTTCAGGCCCGACCCTTTGGCCACAACCTTGGAGCCGCTGACCAAGCGAGTGGCGGGGGCCGGACTTCCGTTGACGGCCACCGAGCACCTCGCCTTGAAGCCGCTCCCCGTGATGGTCAACCTGAAGGGGGGCCGAGCGGCCTTCACCGCTCCGATCACCACCGAATGATCGACCGTGATGGTCTGGCTGGAGGTGTCTTGGGCACCCACAGCGTCCGTCACGTCCAGCGTGATGGTGTACACGCCGGGCGGAAAGGTCCGCGTGACCGTCTCCCCCTCGGCGGCCTGCCCTCCCAGATTCCAGGTGAAGGTATAGGGAGGGGTTCCGTCGGCGCTGGCCACAAAGGTCACCGGCGTTGCATCCGTGGGCTGGACGGGAGTGTAGTTGAAATCGGCGGTCACCGGTGAAGGGGGGGTTGCGTCCTCCGCGGCGGCGCAACCGGGACCCTTGCACGAGGTCAGGGTGCCTAGGTAGGCGGAGGCGGCAGTGAGAAAGTTCGGACTGGCCACGGCGGCCTCGTTGGCCATCTCATCGGGGTCGGGACCGAGGTAGTAGAGCTCCTTCTCTCCGGTGCTGTATTCCACGTATTTGTAGTCGCTGGTCCTGTACCCCTGGTGGCCCGGCCAGTCGCTGGTCATGGCCAGGTCCTGGGGATCGGGCGGCTCGGCCTGCCGGTCCTGGGGAAGCAGGCCCGCCCGCTGGGGGGCGGGCCCCTTGATCTGCTCGATGAGGACCGACTGCCGCCACGGCGAGGGCGTCTGCCCCCGCAGCAGGGGGACGAGGGAGCGGCCGTCGGGAACGTCGTGCATGGTCACGCCGCCCAGCTCCGCGAAGGTCGGAGCCAGATCCACCTCTTCGGCGAATTGCTTGATCTGAAAACCCGCGGGCACACCCGGACCCACCACCACCAGAGGCACGCGGATGTCCGTCTCGTACGGGGTGTACTTGCCGGCGAGGAAGCGGTGCTGGCCCATGTGGTAGCCGTTGTCCGAGGAGAAAAAGATGTAGGTGTTGCCTAGCAGCCCGTCTGCCGTAAGTTCGTTCACGATGGCCCCCACCATGTCGTCCACGGCCTGGAGCGACTGGAGCCTGAGCCGGTACTCGGCGTCGATCTCCTGGATGTCCTGGTCCGTCAGCAGGGGCAGGGACTGCATATAAGCCGGCTTGCCCGTCATATCGGCCTCGTTGAAGGAGGGGGTGCGGGGCGCCTGGGCGCCGGGAAACAGGTCGGCGTCCCGCGGGGCCGGGGTGCTCGGCCGGTGGGGCGCGAAGGGGGTGAGGTGCATGAAAAAGGCCGGATGACTGGGGTCCTGGGCCATCTGGTGGACGAAGGCCACGGCCTTGGCCGACATGACGTCGGTGAGGTAGTCCGAAGGGGCGTTTCCGAAGCTCACCACGGTGCCGTTTTCGTTGAGCGAGTAGTTGTACTCGCCGTAGGGATCTCCGCTCACGGGGCTGTACCACTCGTTCCAACCGGGCGGGATGTAGGTCTGGCTCGCGGTGGCGGGATAGCCGTTCAGGTACTTCCCGAAGAAGAAGGTCTTGTAGCCGGCCCTCTGCAGGGCCGTGGCCACGGTGTGGCTCTCCAGGGAGTCGGCGTACGCTTTCTGGAAACCGCCGTCCGGGGGATTGTTGGTCCAAATCTTGGTGTTGTGAGGGTATTGGCCCTTCAGGATCGCCGTCCTCGACGGACAGCAGAGGGAGAGGGGAACGAAGTAATCGTCGAAGGTGGCCCCCTGGTCCTCCAGGAGCGCCTTCACGTTCTGCATGTACTCCATGGAGTGGAGCATCAGGTCCTGGTCGTCCGTCAGGATGAAGATGATATTGGGTTTCTGCGGGTCGTGCTTGCCCACGGCCCGGCATGGGTCGGTCTGGGCCGGGGCGGGAAGCGCCGCCGCGAGAAGGGCGGCGAGGATCAGGCCTGGAGCCTTCGCGGAGGACAAGGCGTGACGCACGTTCACGGACATCTCCTGTAGGGAAGGATTTGCGGGGGAATCGGGGACCGGGGGATCCTTGTCTCTCCATCAAAAAAGGGACGCGGCACGCGCCACCTCCCTCGTCGTCCCCCTCCTTGCCCACGGGATCTTACCTTCGGATGGGCAATTCGTCAAAGGAGCGGGGTGAGTGCTCGGGCTCCTACGCGACGCCCTCGGCGGTGGCCTCCTCCCGCACGGGCTTGGGCACGACGACCCCGCGGATGGCCCAGGCGCGGGAGACGGTGAGGGCGAGGCCGCCGCGGTCATCCTCCGCCTTGCCCTCCACCACCAGCGGCCTCCCGGACGTGATGAGCTCGCCGAAGGCCTGGTAGGCGCGGGGGAAGAAGACCAACTCCGTAAGGCCAGTGGGGTCCTCGAGGGTGGCGAAGGCCATGCCCTCCTTCGTCTTGCGGGTGGAGATGCGCTTGTAGGTGATGACTTGCCCCCACACGCGCGCCGTCTCCCCCGCCTTCGCGGGCAGGTCGCCCGCGTGCGTGTAGCCCAGCCCCGCGGCCCACTCCAGCAGGGGCGTCAGCGGGTGGGCGGTCGTCGCGTAACCGAGAGTGCGCACTTCACCGGAGAGGACCTCCGCAAGAGAAAGTGAGGAGTGAGGAGTGAGGAGTGAGGAAGATAAAGCCGCCACCGTTCCTTCTCCCGCTCCAGCTCTTCTGCTCCTCAGCTCTCCAGTTCTTTCCTTCCCCAGCTCCCCAGCTCCCCAGCTCCCCAGCTCTTTCTTCCCGCGCAGTTGCTCCAGCAAATAGCCTCTCGGCATCCCGAACGAATCGCACGCGCCTGCACGAACGAGGATCTCCATCTCCTCCGAACGTACGCGGCGGCGCAGGCGGGAGCACAGGTCGGTGAAAGACCGGTAGGGCCCCTCGCCCCGCTCCTCGAAGAGCGCGTCCAGCGCCGAGGGCCTCAGGCCGCGCAGGGTGAAGAAGCCGCAGCGGACGAGGTTCCCCTTCCCCGCGAAGTCGCTGCCGGAGGCGTTCACGTCGGGCGGCAGGATCGCGAGGCCCCAGCGCCGCGCCTCCTCCACGTAGGCCGCCGTGCCGTAGAAGCCGCCCTGGTTGTTCACGAGCGCGGCGAAGAACTCGGCGGGGTGGTGGGCCTTGAGGTAGGCCACCTGGTAGGAGAGCTGGGCGAAGGAGGCGCTGTGCGCCTTGCAGAAGGCGTAGCCCGCGAAGGATTTGATCTGCGCCCAGAGCTGGGCCAGCACGCCCGCGCCGATGCCGCGCTCGCGGCCCTTCTCGAAGAAGGAGCCCGTGAGCGACTCCATCTCGGCGTGGCTCCGGTACTTGCCGCTCATGGCCCGGCGAAGGGAGTCCGCCTCAGCCAGGGAGAGCCCCACGAACTCGTGGGCCACGCGGATCACGTCCTCCTGGTAGACCATGACGCCGAAGGTGTCCCTGAGGATGGGCTCCAGCTCGGGCGCCGCATACTGGGGCGGCTCCTCCCCTAGCCGGCGCTTCACGTAGGCCTCCATCATGCCCGACTCGGAAACGCCGGGCCGGATGATGGAGGAGACCGCCGTGAGGTCGGGGAAGGTGCGCGTCTTCAGGCGCTGGAGCAGCAGGCGCATGCCGGGCGACTCGATGTAGAAGCAGCCTATGCTGCGGCCCTGGGAGATGACGGCGTTGGTCTGCGGATCGTCGTAGGTCCGCTCCGGCGGAAAGACGGGCGGAGAGGCGCCCGTGTGGTCCTTCACGGCGGCCACGGTGTCCACCAGCACCCCGAGGGAGCGGTTGCCCAAGAGGTCGATCTTCACCAGGCCCAGCTCCTCCACGTCGACCATGTCGCACTGCGTGATGGCCACGCCCTTGGCGGCGCGCTCGAGGGAGAGCCGCCGCGTGAGGGGCACGGGCGAGACCACCACGCCGCCGCAGTGCACCGAGAGGTGGCGCGGGAAGCCGTCGATCCAGCGCGCCACGTCCAACAGGTCCTGCCACGGCCGTTCCTTGAGAGGCGCCCTGCGCGACTCGGGCCTCGCCGCGAGGGCCTCCGTGAAGTGTTCGAAGGAGGTGTGCGGGATGGCGCGGGCGATGACGCCGATCTCCTCCTCGGGCACGCTCAGGGCCTTGCCCACCTCCCGAAAGCCCGAGCGCGCGGAGAAGGTGTTGTGCGTGGCGATCATGCAGACGTTCTCGTCCCCGTAGGTGTCGTAGACGTGGCGGATGACGTGGTCCCGCTCGCGCCAGGAGAAGTCCAGGTCGATGTCCGGCGGGTTTCTGCGGCCGGGGTTGAGGAAGCGCTCGAAGTAGAGCCCCTCCGCCACAGGGTCCACGTGGGTCATGAAGAGGCAGTAGGAGACCAGGCTGGAGGCTCCCGAGCCGCGGCCGATGTTGGGGATGCCCTGATCTCTCGCGAAGCGGGCGATGTCCTCCACCACCAGAAAGTAGCCCGCGAAGCCCAGGCGCACGATGACCTCCAGTTCCCGCTCCAGCCGTTCCATGTACGCCATGGAGACGTTGCGCACGCGCCTCGCCAGACCCGCGTAGGCCAGGGCGCGCAGCTTGCCCGCCTCGGTCTCGCCGGCGGGCAGCGGTGGGTGGGGCAGGAGCC
>JBAWEQ010000233.1:0-2236 GCA_049591295.1 Acidobacteriota bacterium | reverse complement strand
TCCGGACGAGCGGTCCGGGGAGCGCGTGAAGGCCTTCGTGGTCCTGAAGGAGGGCCAGAGCGCGACACCGGAGGAGATCATCGAGTTCTGCAGGACCAAGCTCACGGCCTACAAGGTGCCCAAGTGGGTCGAATTCCGGAAGGAGCTCCCCAAGAACAACGTGGGCAAACTCCTGCGCCGAGTGCTCAGGGAGGAAGGTGCGCTGAAGAGGTGAGCCATCCCTTAAGTGATGAAGCAATTAAGCGATGAAGCGATGAAGCGATGAGGCGATTAGGGATGAGGCGAAGAAAAGGCTGGCCTTCGGCGGTAGGCTGTCCTTGCTCGCGGTCCACTGCCGGATGATCCTTTCACCGCCATTGTCTCGGACCATCGGGGAATTTGGGGAAATGAAGCCCGTTGACGGCCGCGAAGACGGCATTGACCGATTCCGCAAATCCCCTATACTGAAACCACGTACGGTTGCAGCGAGGGCCCGCGGGAGAGGGCGGCGGGATTCCGGTGTGCGGGGCTCGGTAGAGTACCGGTGAGACGGGGGAGCCGTTCACGCACAGAGTTAGGCCAAAGGCGCCTTGGCTATCACGCCCGACGGGGCGCGGGGAGCCGTGTGAAGGGCACAGAGAGGGAGGGTGGAGCTATGGAAGAGCGTTTGTGGCACCGTCACTACGATCCGAAGGTACCTCCGAGCCTGGACTATCCCAAGATCCCGCTCCACCGGTTTCTCGATGACGCGGCGGCCAAATTCCCCGATCGCGCGGCCATCACCTTCCTCGGGAAACAGATCACCTATCGGGAGCTGCTGGGATACTGCAACGCCTTCGCGCGGGGCCTGGCCGACATGGGGGTCCACAAGGGGGCCCGGGTGGCCCTCTACCTGCCCAACGTGCCGCACATGGTCATCGCCTACTACGGCGTGATGAAGGCCGGTGGCATCTGCGTGCCCACCAACCCGCTCTACACCGAACGCGAGCTCTCCCACCAGGTGAAGGACTCGGGAGCCAAGGTGCTCGTGACGCTGGATCTGGACCTCACGCTCTCCAAGGTCAAAGCGGTCAAGGAGTCGGTGGGGCTGGAGAAGGTCATCGTGGGGAGGGTCAGCGACTACCTGCCCTTCCCGAAGAGCCTCCTCTACCCGCTGGTGAAGCGCAAGGAACTGACGGCGGTGCCGGCTGGCGGGGGCTACGTCCGCTTCAAGGAGTTGGCCGATCGAAAGGACGTGGCGCCTCCGGAGGTGGCCGTGGAGCCCCAGGAGCCGGCGGTCCTGATGTACACGGGCGGCACGACGGGCCTCTCCAAGGGAGCCGTCCTCACCCACGCGAACCTCGTGACTAATGCGCTCCAGTGCTACTGCTGGGCGACGGCGGGCGAGATGAAGAACACCCCCCAGGAATCCATCATGACGGTCCTCCCGCTCTTCCACAGTTTCGGCATGACGACGTGCATGAACTTCGGCATCCTGAGCGCCTCCCGCCTGATCCTCTTTCCCAGCCGGCCCAAGCCGGACGTGTCGGACCTCCTGGAGATGATCCGGGACGAGCAGCCGGCTCTTCTGCCGGGGGTGCCGGCTCTCTACACGGCCATGGCCAACAACCCGCGCGTCAAGGAGTACAAGGTGGACTGCATCAAGGCCTGCGTCTCCGGCGCGGCGCCTCTCCCGGTGGAGGTCCTCCAGAAGTTCGAGGCCATCACGGGCGCCAAGATCATGGAGGGCTACGGCCTCTCGGAGACCTCGCCCGTGGTGACGGGGAACCCCATGCTGGGGTTGAGAAAGCCGGGCTCCATCGGCGTCCCCTGGCCGGATACGGAGATCCGCATCGTCGACCAGACCACGGGGGAGACCGACATGCCGCTCGGGGAGTCGGGGGAGATCCTCATCAAAGGGCCGCAGGTCATGAAGGGCTACTGGAACCGCCCGGAGGAGACGAAGGCCAGTTTGCGGGACGGATGGCTCTACACGGGGGACATCGGCCGGATGGACGAGGACGGCTACGTCTTCATCGTGGACCGCAAGAAGGACATGGTCATCACGGGCGGCTTCAACGTCTACCCGCGAGACGTGGAGGAGGTCCTCTACGAGCACCCGAAGGTGCTGGAGGCTGGGGTCATCGGCGTTCCGGACGAGCGGTCCGGGGAGCGCGTGAAGGCCTTCGTGGTCCTGAAGGAGGGCCAGAGCGCGACACCGGAGGAGATCATCGAGTTCTGCAGG
The DNA here is from genome assembly GCA_049591295.1 of Acidobacteriota bacterium. Lineage (GTDB taxonomy): Bacteria > Acidobacteriota > UBA4820 > UBA4820 > DSQY01 > DTPS01. The sequence goes on along the minus strand of JBAWEQ010000233.1, from coordinate 33 downwards.
ACCAAGCTCACGGCCTACAAGGTGCCCAAGTGG
>JBAWEQ010000232.1:0-4740 GCA_049591295.1 Acidobacteriota bacterium | reverse complement strand
ACCACCGCCGCCACCGCAAAGCCTTGCCCAACCGCCTTGCCCTTCGCCATCCCAGGACCTCCTCATAAGGCCCCAGCATGGCAACCGACCCTCAACCAAGTCTAGACGGGGCACGGCGAGGATTTACAGAGAACCAGGGAGGCGGAGCAAGAGGGCCTACGCCGCACAGGGCCAAAATGGAACCCACGTGGCGTTGCAAGATGGCAACCCCGTTACGCTTACCCTCCGGTCCGGTGGAATCCGCGCCCAGGTGAAGCTCTGCCAGGGAATGGCCCAGATCTACCACGGGGGCGCGGGCTGGCGCAAGGGGGCGTTGGGAGATGCGAGATGCGGAGGGGGGATTGGGTGAGGAGGTGAGTAGGACGGGGGAGGCCGATGGAGACGAGATGAGGTGATGAGGTGATGAGGGCGTATGCGGGCCTTCGAAGCCGGTCATGGCCGCGTAGGAGCGCTCTCCAGAGCGCGATCTCTTGCCACGGAGCAGGGGGAGCGGAGGGGCGGAGGGGCGGAGGAGACAGGAAGAGGGTTACAAGTTCCAGGTTGCAGGCTGGAAGTGCGCCGTTGTGGGAGCGAGCTTCACGCGACGACGCCCGGAGGGCAGCATGCCCCTTCCTTCTCCTCTCATGACTCCTCGCCACTCACGGCTCGCCGTGGTTCTATTGACTTCCCCGCCCTGCCGGTCCTACGCTGACCTCTAGTCCGTGACTGTCCAGCCAGGGGGAGAGGCGATGCCGAGGACAAACGATCAGGCCAGGATCCTTTCACCGTCCGGTCCTGCTCCAAGCGGCGGCCTAATCCGACGGCCTGATCTGGGAGGTGTGGGACCATGCGGTCCATCTATGTGATGGAAAGGCATCTACTCCAGTCCCCGACAATCATGTTAGGCCGCCCCATCGCCGCCTACCTTGTCCGTCCAATATGCGTTAGGCATCCCATGGAGCGACTATACCTGCAGAGTCGGTTGGACCTTAAGGGAGAAAACAATGACCACAGCGGCGAAGTGTCTCTTAGGATTGGCTCTGATCGTGGCTACGGTCGCGACGGTGGCCTCCCAGAATAAGGTCGAGGTGGTCAAGGAGCGCGGGCATGTAATCGTGACCCTGAGCGCGGAGCGGGGACTGGGTGCCGTCCCATCCACGGGCTTCATGATGTCCGCTGAGGCCAAGGACAAGACGATTGTTGTCATTGTGATGAGCCATACCGCCGAGGCCCGCTGGAAGGACTTCAACCATTTCGCCATTATCACCGACGGCAAGGCGGAGACGTTTAAGTCAGTATGGGGGGGGAAGCCAGAATCCGACTATGAGTCGGTCAACGAGGCGGTGGTGGTGAAGGATGTTCCTATTAGCGTGGTAGAGGCGATGGTGAAGGCGAAGTCGGCAGCGTTCCGCGTTGGTGCTACTACTATCACGCTAACCCCCGAGCAGGTGGAGCTAGTGAAGCAGTTCATAGCCAAGGTCAAGGGCGGAAACTAAGAGATATGGCGCACAGTTCGCCCGAGCGTGTTCAAAAAAGAACATTAGCGGCAGGTATGCCTAACAACGCGTTGCAGCGGACCGGTCCATCGTGTTCCATAGTTCGCAAGGCATTGTGCTGGTTCGGGCGCATTTGCCCGGCCCGCTGAACGCTAGCGTTAGACCGACGTAGGGAAGGTCCATGAACCAGCCCACTGCTAGCGAGTGGCTCGATCGGGAAGACGATGTGGCCCGAGCCGAAAGGCTGGCACGATTGGAGTGGCTTACAGCCAACTACCCGGCGAGTGATCTCGGGTTCATGCTCGATGGGGGCTGGCTATCGCACCAACTCCTCGAGGAGGCCAAGTACTGCTTTGTCTACGGGCAGTTTCTGGCCACTGGCATCCTAGGCGTTGCGTTCATCGAGCGGATGTTCGCTTCGCGCTTCTACGCTGCCGGTCGTGACGACCTGGAAAGGGTTGGCGGGCACGACCTGCTGCGCGAAGCTCTCAACAGTGCGTGGATATCCCCAGAGGAGTTCGCGCGGTTCCAGATGGTCCGCCGACTCCGCAACCCCATCGTTCACTTCAGGCGTCCGCTCGCTCCGGACACACACGAGTACCGAGCCGTTCAACAAGAGTCTAACCCGGATGCTGTTGTCGAGCGCGATGCTCAAGAGATCCTCCAGCGAGTGTTCGATGTGCTCAAGAGAAGCGCGGTCTAACAGCGCGCTGGACCTGGCGGTCTGGCGCGCAGGTCAGGGCGAGCGTTAGGCGGACGATGGAGAAGAGATCCAATGGATAGGGCGGCGTTCGACGCGACTTGTCAACTCCTCACCGGTGCGGGTGTTGAAATCGAGGAGGCGCGCTACGACGAGCAGGTGTTTGGCAGCTGGTTCGTCTCGGTTCGTATAAAGCCGGGGCTCCGGATGGTGTGGGAGGGCAGGGATCACTGGCTGTTCGTCCAGCGTCGGGGTTCCAGGTTGTTTCGCGGCGAACCCGTGTGGGAGGATCTGTGGGTCGCCACGATGGCGGCCGAGCAAACTCTGGCAGATGCGGTAGCACGCCTGACGGAGTTCATCATATGAGCTATGGAGGCGCGCGCCGGTCGTCGCCGCCTAACAGGCCGTTGCAGCCGCCCCACTCGGCTGTCACGCCGCTTGCGTGCGAAACCGGCGCGCCAGCCGGCGGGCGGCTAAACGGCGGCGTTGGGCGTCTTAGGATCGACTGGTGCAATTTCAACTGAGCCACGACAAGCGAAACATTTCAGACAACGACCTGTTGTCTGATCTCTGCCGCGTTGCTTCCGAGCAATCCGAGGCGCAAGTGAAGCAGCGCACGTATAAAGCACATGGAAGGTACGGCGTCACAACCGTTATTCGGCGCTTTGGCTCTTGGAATGCAGCGGTCAAGGCGGCTGGCCTAGAAACGACGGTGGAACGAAACGTCCCGGACGAGAAACTGTTTTCGGCTCTTTATGATCTGTGGGTTGCGCTTGGCCGGCAACCCAGCTACTCGGAGGTTCAACGGCCCGCTTGCCTATTCCACGTTACCACGTTTGAACGCAGATTTGGTTCTTGGCGCCAAGCCTTAGAGGCATTCGTCGCCTACGCCAACTCCGAAGATATGGCGCCGCCGCTCGCTGTACCCGCTAGTGCAATACCCCGCCGCACGTCGCGTTCTCCTGACTTACGACTTCGCTTTAAGGTGCTCCAACGCGACCATTTCCGCTGCTGCGCGTGTGGTGCGTCTCCTTCGGTAACGGAGGGAATCTTGCTTGAGGTTGATCACATTATGCCTTGGTCAAAGGGCGGCGAAACTACAATTGAGAATCTTCAGACGCTGTGCCTCGCGTGCAACCAGGGGAAGACCAATCATCATGAAGCGCCGTAGCCGCCCAACACATCATTCCACCGGACGGTGCGCGATAAAGCCGCGCAGTGCCGTTGAATTCAAACGTTCGGCCTTAGAACCCCCTCAGGAGGCGCGGATGTCGAAGGTGCTGGTGCTGATTGATCTTCAGAAGTACATAGGGTGGGCAAAAGCCGCGAAGGGGCGCTGCCCACCGATTCGGTGGAACGGGGTGAAAGCCTCATCAAGGGTTCCTTGTGATTCCGAACATGGTGGGCACCACGGAGGCTGTGCTCACCCTATGAACTGGCAGAATCGCCGAACAATGGGAGGGTGAGATGATCAGATCCAGGGTATGGCTCCATGCGGCCGTTCTACTCATTGCAACGTCGATTTCTCTTGCGGCGCCGGCTGGGGAGATCCACGATGCGATCGCAAAGCGCGACGCTGCGGCCGCGAAGAGTATCATCGCGAGAGACCCATCGTGTATCTCTCAGCGCGATAGCCAGAATTTCTTGCCGCTTCATCTGGCGGCCATGGGGGGGGACCTGGAAATCTGCAGGGCCTTGATCGCGGCCGGCGCTGACGTGAACGCCTCCACGCAGCCGGGCGCCACCGGCTCGGCCGCCGACATGGCGGCCGCCGCTCAGGGCAAGAAAGTGTCCGAGCTTCCCCCAGCGGCGCAGGCGACTATTCTGAACGCGGCCGGCCTCTCGGGAGGGTTCACGGCGCTGCACTTGGCGGCTAACGAAGGGCAACTGGCCATCTGTCAATACCTTCTTTCCGCCGGAGCCAATCCCGAGGCCAGGGATCCGATGAAAAAGACCGCCTTGCATACGGCTATCGTCATGGGTCACGCGGACATCGCCTTTCTGCTGATCAAGAGCGGAGCTGATGTTAACGCGTTGGAGAATCACGGCCAATCGCCGGTTTACCTGGCGGCTGAAGAGCGCCAATCGGATGTGGTGGATGCTCTCCTAAAGGCGAAGGCCACTCCGTGCATCAAAGACAGTTATAACGTGACGCCGTTGATGGCGGCTATTGCTGGGGACGGCGGCCAAGAAGGGGAGGAGGCATACCCTCGAGAGGAAACGCTGAAGATCTGCCGCATGCTGGTTTCCAGGGGGTGCGACGTGAATGCCGCCGAGAGATATGAGGGCGGCACCGCCCTCATCTCGGCCGCTGTGTGCAACCAGCCGGAAATCGGGAGACTCCTTCTCGAAAACGGCGCCGATCCGAACGCGCTCTGGCGCGGTCAGTACACGGCGCTCGATATCGTGACCCTGAGCGCGCAGCCCCCCGAAAGCGATGACGAGCCCGAAATTCGCGCCACGAAAAAGGACGCCAGGGAATTTGTGAAGCTGCTGCAGAAAGCCGGCGGGAAGAACAAGACCCCTTATAGCCCCTTCTAGCCAGCCTCGCGCGGTACACTGACC
>JBAWEQ010000231.1:0-2528 GCA_049591295.1 Acidobacteriota bacterium | reverse complement strand
GTCCACGCCAGCGTGGCCGCGCTCCGGCCCCAGTCCCTCAGCCGCCCTTCGGGCGCCAGCCCCAGCCTCTCCTGGTGTGAGTCGTCCCCCCACCCTCCACAGGTGCGCCGGCGGCGACGGACCTCCTGCTTCGTCAGCTTTCGGCGTCCGCATCCTCAGCGTACAGGGAGTACGCTTGCGGTGCTGCCGCCTCACCTTCCTCGCCGGGGGTCAGGCCTTCCGGGGGCTCTCGGCGCGTTGCCCGCCGGGCCGGTGCAGATTCGCGAAGGCCCGAGGAAGGCGTGCAGGGCGGCACGCCGACGAGGGCCGACAAAGAAGAAGCCCGGCCCGGCGGCAACCCGGAGGGACGCCGCGCCCTGGGCGGTCCGCTTCGTTCCGGCTCATTGAAAGGGGCCCACTCTTCCTTCCTCGCCGCGCCTCGCGGCCCATCCCAGGGCGCGAGCGTCGCGCCAGAGATCCCCGGGGGGCCGGACCCCTGGGCCCATCGGCGCCGGGACGCGCCTTCCTCCGCTTCGCTCCGGAAGGCAAAGCGTCCAAGTGCGAGCTGAAATTGTTTGAGACAGTCATGAACTCAGAAGAGAGGAGGTGAGGGGAGACACGAACAGGACGGTCTCCGCTCTTCACTCCCCGCGCCTGGGGCCTCGATTCGCGAGAAGAAAGAAAAGCTCCCCGGTTCAGCGCCGGGGAGCTATCAGAGGAGGGGGGATCCTCATGGGAAAGCCGTTCGTTCACCCCGCACCCTCCGATGAGGAGGGGGAACTCCCCGGTCTTGCGACCGGGGAGTTCTGAGAGGAGGGGGGATCCTCTTTGGAAAGCGTCTCGTGGAACCTCTCGGGTTCCAGGCCCGGGGCCGGCGAATTTCACGCCGCCCGGGGCAGGGCTCAGGCCTCGAAGGAGTGCCCGCACCCGCAGGAGGCCACCGCGTTCGGGTTCTGGAAGACGAACCCGGACCCCCTGATATCGTTCACGTAATCCACGACGGTGCCCTTGAGGTAGAGCAACGACGTCCTGTCCACATAGACGGGAAGGTCCTGGAACTCGTACTTCTCGTCGTTCTCGGTGCCCTGGTCCACCAGCGACAGATCGTACTGGAAGCCGCTGCACCCGCCGCCTACGACGGAGATCCTGAGCCCGGCACCGGTACGGCCCTCTTCGCCGATGAAGCTCTTCACTGCCTGGACGGCCTGCTCGGTCAACTGGATCATCACTTCCTCCACCGCAACGCATCAGCCTATCCTCAGGCGGTGCGCGCCCTATTCAAAGCAAGGTCGATGCCAATGTGCGGCGCCGCCCGGCCAAAACGGACTATCCTCTGTAAATATTGAAGTTGCATCCTGGGCGGACGATCTCCCACAGGGAGGGAGCCCCCAGGCCATTCTCTACCCTAACGTCTGCCGGGCCCTCGAAGACATGGGGGCGCGGTCGGATCTGAGACGGCTAACCCATCGAATGGAAGGAGATAAACAGGAATGGCCGGGTGCTCTGAGCGCGGGCCGGCACGGGTGTTTCTTGTGCTTAACGACAAGGGCCCGCGTTTCAGAAGGCAGGGCATCGGTTTCATCTGTGCAACTTTGCCGTCGGTCCCGCCCCCCCCTCAAGCAGGACCGCCCGTTACCTCCGGTGTGGGGTAGAATCTCTCTCTGCCTGGGGCGCCCGGCGCCCCCCCTTGAGTGGCCCAGCCTGAAGCTGGCGGGCACGGCGCGAAGGAGTCCAAAGTGGCGCACAAGTTCGATCCTTCCCATCTGAACAGACTGGAGAACCCGGATCGGTACAGGACCATGCCTCCGGAGAAGATCCTGCGGGAACTCGGGTTGAAACCCGGCATGACCTTCGTGGACGTGGGGGCCGGAAGCGGCTTCTTCTCGCTGCCCGCGGCCGAACTCGTGGGGCCGGAGGGAACGGTCTACGCCCTCGACCTCGTGCCGGAGATGCTCGATCACCTCCGCTCCAAGCGGCCGCCTCCCTGGCTGAAGACGCTCCCCTCGGAGGAGTCCCGCCTGCCCCTCGCTGACGGGATCGCCGACTTTACCCTCGCCTGCTTCGTCCTTCACGAGACGGAGGCGCCGGTGGCCTTTCTGAAGGAGATGGGCCGGGTCACCAAGCCCGGTGCTCCCGTCGTCCTCATCGACTGGGCCAAAATGAGACAGGATGATGGGCCTCCCTACGAGCACCGGATCCACCACCATCGGGCCGAGGAGCTTGCGCTGGAGGCGGGTCTGAGCTTCCGAAAAGCGGAGATGATCACGCCGAGCCACTACGCGCTGACGGTCCTCAGGCCGTCGGCGGAGGACAAGGGGTAGTGTGCTGTCGCAGTGATGGGTTCACCATGGAAGCAGGTGACAGACAGCACATGGAGGGGTGCGGGGAGGAAGCCTCCCCGCTCTTTCGGGGTAACAGCCCACCGCAGGCGGGCGCCCTAGGGGCGGAGCCCCTTGGGAAGTGTTGGTGTGCCGGGCATGTTCGGAAGCTTGGGGGTGAAAGTCCCCTGCCCAACCTGATGGAGGTGAAGGGCTAGCGAAGCGCAAGGG
>JBAWEQ010000230.1:0-75648 GCA_049591295.1 Acidobacteriota bacterium | reverse complement strand
GCCCATGCGGGGCATCCCCTTCCCGGCGATCTTGAATCGGTGGCCGGTCTGGGTGCCCGCCGGAACGTCCAGGGTCTCCTCTCCCTCCAGCGCGTTCAGCACGAGCCGGGTGCCCAACACGGCCTGCGGAAAGCTCAGGGGGATTTTGCAGAAAAGGTCCTCGCCCTCGCGCTGGAAAAACGGGTGCGGCTCCACCGAGATGAAGAGGTAGAGGTCGCCGGGCGGACCGGACCGCTCTCCGGCCTCGCCTTCCCCGGCGATGCGCAGGCGCATGCCGTTGTCCACGCCCGGAGGGATCCGGACCTTCATGGTCTTTTGGGCGGGCCTCCGTCCCCTGCCGCTGCAGGCCGTGCAGGGGTCGCGCACGATCTCCCCCTCGCCTCCGCACTGCGGGCAGGTCCTGCTCACGGTGAAGAAGCCCTGGCGAAAGGCCACCGTGCCCCTTCCGCGACAGGCCTGGCAGGTGATTCGCTGCCCCGACCGGCTCCCGCTCCCGCGGCACTCCCGGCAGGTCTCCTCCTTGGGGAGGTCCAGGGTGTGCTCCTTGCCCGCGAAGGCCTCCTCGAAGGTGATCTTGAGGTCGTAGCGCAGGTCCGAGCCCCGCTGGGGGCCCCGGCGTCCTCCGCCGAAGAAGTCCCCGAAGCCGAACAGCCCGCCCAGCAGGTCCGCGAAATCGTCGAACACGCCGGAGTCCCAGGGAATGCCCCCTCCCTGCCCCACATCTCCGGCGGTCCCGAAGCGGTCGTAGCGGGCCCGCCTCTCCGCATCGCCCAGTACGGAGTAGGCTTCGGAGGCCTTCTTGAAATGCTCCTCCGCCTCCTTGTTGTCCGGGTTGCGGTCGGGATGGTATTTGAGCGCCGCCTTGCGGTAGGCGGCCTTGATCTCTTCCTGGCTGGCGTTGCGTCCAACGCCCAGAATCTCGTAGTAGTCACCGGATGGCGTCATGACTGGGGACCTCTCCCTGGACTGGGGGTATAGAGGATCACTTCCGAGAGGGCACGGGAGATGCCCGAGAGCTGTTCCATGGACTCCTGAAGCCGCGACAGGTTCTCGGAGCCCAGGTTCCTCTGAGCCTTGGCTAGCACCTCCTCCACCTCACGCTGCTTGTCTTCCTGCAGGAGCGTTCCGAACTCCTTGAAGGTCTTCTCGCTGCTCTCGAGCAGCCGCTCCAGCTTCATCTTCAACCGCTGGAGTTCCAGTGCGGTGCGGTCTTCGCTCTCCTTGGCCTGGGCCTCCATCACGATGCTGTTGATCTCCTCCTCCGAGAGGCCCGAGGAGGGATTGACCACGATCTTCTGCTCGTTGCCCGTGATCATGTCCCTGGCGTAGACGGAGACGATGCCGTTCGCGTTGATCTCGAAGGTCACCTCGATCTGCGGGATGCCCTTGGGCGCGGGCGGGATGCCGACGAGCTCGAACTTGCCCAGGCTGATGTTCTCGCTCGCCAGTTCGCGCTCGCCCTGGAGCACGTGGACCTCCACCGTATCCTGGTTGTCCTGGACGGTCGTGAAGATCCGCGACTTCTTCGTGGGAATGGCCGACCCCCGCTCGATGAGCTTGACGAACATGTTGCCCTTGGTCGCAAGACCGAGGCTGAGGGGAATGGCGTCCAGGAGGACGATCTCCTTGACCTCGCCCTTGAGGATGCCCGCCTGCAGGGCGGCGCCCAGGGCCACGACCTCGTCCGGGTTCTTGTCGCGCCGGGGCTCCCTGCCGAAGAGGTCGGAAACGGTCTGGATCACCATCGGCGTGCGGGACTGCCCCCCCACCAGGAGGACCTCGTCGATCTCGGAGGCCTTGAGGCCGGCGATCTGGAGCGCGTCTTCGCAGGGCTTGCGCGTGCGCTCGACGATGGGGCGGATGATGTTCTCCAGATCCTGGCGCATCAGGACCGTCACGAGGTGCTTCGGCCCGCTGGCGTCGGCCGCTATGAAGGGGAGGTTGACCTCTGCCGCGGGCAGCGTGGAGAGTTCGCACTTGGCCTTTTCCGAAGCCTCCTTCAACCGCTGGAGGGCGAGCCTGTCCGCCCCGAGATCGATTCCCGTCTGCTTCCGGAAACCTTCCATGAGGTGAGCCATGATGGCGAGGTCCATGTCTTCGCCACCGAGGAAGGTATCACCGGCCGTCGCGATGACTTCGAAGAGGCCGCCTCCCAGCCTGAGAATGCTCACGTCGAACGTGCCTCCGCCCAAGTCGTAGACGGCCACCGTCTTGACCCCCGCCTCCTCGAGATTGAAGGCGATGCAGGCCGCCGTGGGCTCGTTCAGGATTCTCAACACTTCCAGTCCTGCGATCCGGCCCGCATCTTTGGTGGCCTGACGCTGGGGATCGGAGAAATAGGCCGGAACGGTGACGATGGCCTCCTTCACCTCCTCCCCGAAGTACTCCTCGGCGCTCTTCTTGAGGTCAGCCAGGACGAAGGCCGAGATCTCCTGCGGGGAAAACTCGCGGTCTCGCACGCGGATCCGCACATCCCCGTTGGGGGCCTCCATGAGCGTGTAGGGAAGGACCTTGCGGGCCTGCTCCACGGTGGGATCGTTGAACTTTTTGCCCATGAGCCGTTTGACGGCGAAGATGGTGTTCGTCGGGTTGGTGACGGCCTGGCGCTTGGCCATGTTGCCGGCCAGGCGATCCCCCTGTTCGGTGAAGGCCACCAGAGAGGGGGTCGTGCGGCTGCCTTCGCGGTTGGGAACCACCACCGGCTGGCCCGACTCGATGAAGGCCAGGCAGCTGTTCGTCGTACCCAGATCGATGCCGATCACCTTAGCCATCAGCCTCTCCCGACGGGACACCGGCTTTCGCCCTGCTCACTTCCACCCTGGCCGCCTTGAGGAGCCTTCCCTCAAAGAGGTACCCCTTTTCATAGACCGCCGTGACGGTGTTCGGCGGCACGTCGTCTCTCTCCGCGGAGGCGATGGCTTCCTGACGCGTGGGATCGAAGGGTTCGCCCATGGGGGCTATCTCCACGAGTCCCAGCCGTCCCAGCGCCTCGCGCATCTGCTGGTGCACCAGATGAAGGCCCCGGCACCACTCCTCGGGAGCCTCGCCTTCGAGCACCTTCAGCGCTCGGTCCATGTTGTCCATGATGGGCAACAGGACCTCGACCACCTGGGCTCTCGCCTGGCGGCGGTGTTCGTCGCGGTCACGGTCCATCCGCCTCTTGAGGTTTTCGTAGTCGGCCCTGATCCTGAGGAGCTGGTTCCTGAGCTCCTCCTCCGGAGACGGCGGCGGCGGCTCGCCCGAGGGCTCGATCTCGCGCTCGGAGGGATCCACGCGGAATCTTTGGCGGCCCGAAGATCCCCCTTCATCCCCCTCTTCGTGGTCCACGAACTCAATCTGAATCTCCCCGTCCTTCGGGGGGACCTCATCGCCGTTCGGCACTTCGCCTCCTCTTATCCCCATCTCCAGGCATGTCCTCAACCGTCCCCGGCCGTCACAGGCGGGCACTGGCCAGCGTCGCCAGCAGGGCCGCACGCCTGACGTTGGGAATGACCGTCTCGTAGCGGAGGGCCTTGGGGCCGATGATCCCCACCAGGCCCTGACCGGAAGCCTCCCCTCCGAAGGGGGCCACCACCATGGCGAGGTCGTGGCTGGCCGGGTCGGGCCAGTCCTCCCCCAGCACCACGCGGAGAGGCTCCCTCCCCCTGAAGAGGTCGTCGAGAAGATCGATCAGCTGGGCCTTGAGTTCGAGCGACTCCAGGAGCCGCTTGACGCTGTCCAGGTTCTCCCTGAGCTGGGGGTCGTCCAGCAGCCATCGCGCGCCGTCGAAGAAGAGCTCTCTGGCCTCCGAGTGTTCAAGAAAGTAGGGAGCCACCAGTCGCAGCGCCGAGATCATCTTGGAATCCAGCTCGGACCGTTCCGCCTCCATCTGCCGCTTGAGGCGCCTGCGGATCTCCAGGAAGGAGCAGCCCGCGAAGCTCTCGTTCAGGTATCCGCTAAACCAGCGAAGCTGCTCGGCGGTATAGGGCTCAGGGCTTCTGAGCACGGCCTGATGCACCTGCCCGGCCTGGGAGACCACCACGCACAGCACCCTCCCTTCGCCGAGGGGAACCAGTTCCGTGCTCCTGAGCCTGATCTCGCCCACGGGCGGAGTGACGGCAAATCCGAGCGAGTGGACCGTGCGGGCCAGGATGCCGCTCATCTCCTGGACCAATCCGTTGAGGCTGCCTGAGGAGGCCAGGCGCTCGACCTCCTTCCAATCGGGCTCATCCTGGCTCTGCGATTGATCCAGGATGCAGAGCGCCAGATGCCTCAGCGCCAGATCCGTGGGGACCCGCCCCGAGGTGTGGTGGGGCTGGGTCAGGAAGCCCTTCTCCTCCAGTTGGGCCAGGATGTGGCGAACCGTGGCCGAGGAGAGCCCCTCGGGATTCCCGTCGGCGAGCATGAGAGAACTGACGGGCTCCTTGGTCTGGATGTAACGCGTCAGGAGCCCGAAAAGGATGGCCTCTTCCCTCGGGCTCAGGGTCATCGCCATTTTCAGCGCCTTCCCTCTAGCGCGGTCCGCGCCGTCCTGGGCTCCCGCCGGTTTCTCCGGGGCCGGTCTCCAACACCCTGCCTCCCCCGGACTTCACCAGCGGCTCGGATCCTCGGGCGCCTCCGCAATTGGGTTAGTTTATAACATCCTGCCCACGCCGCAATCAAGCGGGGGGCATCGCCCCAATCCCGCGATGGGAGCCGAAATGGCGGTGCAAATACCTATGAATGCCGTTATCGGCAAAGCCGCACACTCACCTGCCAAGGGATTGGGGGCATTCGACCCCGGATTTGATCCGGGGGAAGAATGCGCCAAGGGTGGGGCGGGGCCCCGGAGGGCAATACGACGATTCGGCAGGCTTGGCCTGCGAATCGGAGGAGAAAGCTCTCGGCCCTCCCCGTTCAGGCGACGAAGCCTTTTCGCCGTGAGCCACCTGCGCCGCCGAAGGAAGGACCATACGATCGCGGAATTTGGGCATCGGCGGATGGTTCGCAGTGAGGGCCCAGAGGCGAGGGGCCCACGAGGGGAATGGGGGCGCAGCCCAGTCGCAACGAACAACGAAGATGAAGAGGCGCTTCGGCTCCGGGGAAGACCGCCCCGGCCGCCGCGTGGTGCTGCGGGATGCCACGGGGGGCACGGGCTGGAAGGGGCCGCGCTTTTGACCCCCTTGGTCCTTTGGGGTATCCTTCGCACCTGGAGAGACGGCATGAAGACAATCGGCGGCGCCATTCTGGGCCTCGTTCTGGCCCTCGCAGCGTCGGTGACTCCTCCGGTCGGCGCGCAGGACCTGTCCACCTTCTTGAGCCAACCACCGGCGCCGGGCGCGTGGGCCCGCTACCGGATCGAAACCAAGAAGAGCTGGGGCATCAAGCGGGAACCCTTCAACCTGGCGATCATCGACCAGCAGGTGCTGGACGGCCAGCCGTACGTGTGGCTGGAGGCGGGACCCACCAACTTCGCCGGCTACAAGGATGGATACCTGCGCCTGCTGCTGAAGGCCCACCCCGACCGGCAGGAGGCGCTGAACCCATTCCTCGAGGCCCTCGCCCTGGCCTACCAGCCTCCTGGCAGCGACCCGTTCAAGCTCTCGGGGGGAGCGCTCAGCTTCATGCACAGCCAGGCCAAAGACGTCCAGGTGCACCAGGAAACCACGGACCTGCCCCCGGAGCCCGCCCAGACCGTCAAAGGCGTGGTCTACCAGTGCTCCAGGATGACGATCAGCACGACCACCCAGACGACCTTTCTGACCAGGAAGTACAAGGTGACCGAGGCCGGGACCTACTGGGTCTCGCCGGACACGCCCTTCAGGATCGTCCGGGCCGAGATCGTGAGGACCGAATACAAGAACGGCAAGGAGAACAAGACCGAGGTCACGGTCCAGCTCAAGGATTCCGGGGACAGCGGCGCCACCTCTCACTTCACGGCCCCTATCCGCAAAGAGAAGGGTCTTTTGGGATTGCTCTTTCACTGATGGCGCGAAGGCAGGGGCCGTCCAGCCCCGGCCGGAGAACCTGGTCCCAGTGACCGGAGGACGGGAATGAACGGGGAGCGGCTCGTAACGGGTACGGGAGACGCCTTGGAGCGCCAGTGGGAATCGGCGCTCCGCCCCCACCGGCTAGCCGACTACGTGGGCCAGCGGAACGTGACCGACAACCTGGCGGTCTTCCTCCAGGCCGCGGCCCGGCGCGGTGACGCCCTGGACCACGTGCTCCTGTACGGCCCGCCCGGCCTGGGCAAGACGACCCTGGCCCACATCATCGCCGCCGAGCTTGGCGTCAGTCTGAGAGCCACCGCGGGGCCCCTCATCGAGAAGGCCGGAGACCTGGCCGCCCTCCTCACCAACCTGGAACCGAAGGACGTCCTGTTCATCGACGAGATCCACCGGCTCTCCCCGGCCGTCGAAGAGGTGCTCTACCCGGCTCTGGAGGATTTCAAGCTGGACCTGCTGGTGGGACAGGGCCCTGGGGCCAGGACCATCACCCTGCCTCTTCCGCCCTTCACCCTCATCGGCGCCACCACCCGGATCGGACTCCTCACCTCACCCCTTCGGAACCGGTTCGGCATCACCTTCCACATGGGCTTTTACAGCGTGGAGGAACTCCGGACCATCGTCCTTCGGTCCGCCTCCCTCCTCGTGGTCCCGCTGGAGGATGCGGCCGCCGAAGAGATCGCGAGGCGCTCCCGCGGGACCCCCAGGGTGGCCAACCGCCTTCTGCGGCGCCTCCGGGACTACGCCCAGGTTCTCGGCGATGGCCGCATCACCCTGGAACTGGCCCGCGACAGCCTGGAGCGGCTGGAGGTCGACCGCTACGGGCTGGACGACCTCGACCGGAGGATCCTGCTGGCCATCATCGAGAAATTCGCGGGGGGACCGGTGGGGCTCAACACGCTGGCTGCCTCGATCAGCGAGGAGAAGGACACGGTGGAGGAGATCTACGAGCCCTACCTCATGCAGATCGGATTCCTGGAAAGGACCCCCCGGGGCCGCAAGGTGACCCGCTTAGCCTGCGAGCACCTGGGCCACCGCCTACCCGGAATCGGAGGGGACCTCTTCGCCCGCCCCGCTCCTTGACACCGCGCGGGCCGGTCCCTACACTGCATTTGGTTAGGGTGGACAAAGCTCAAAGGGGGCGCAATGAGCCACGAAGAGCAGATTCGAAGCATACTGGCCGAGCAATTCGAGAAGCTCCAGAACAATCTGGAAAACCTCCGGAGCATGTTGCAGGACCTGGTGCTGGCTGTCCCCTCCCCCCCGGACCCGCAGCGCCTGGCCGCGGTCATCTCCGAAGCCATCCCGGAACCGGAGCCCGCCCTCCCTCCCGAGACGCCGGCGCAACCGGCGGCGGGCTCGGCGCCCCTCAACAACTCGCTCCTCTACAGGATGGGCTCCATTGAATACGCCGATAGCCAGGGCGAGATCCTGAACCACCTCTCCAAGGGCATTGAAGACTTCGCCGAACGGGGCGTGCTCTTCGTGGTCCGGGGCGACACCGCGCAGGCCTGGAACTCCTTCGGGTTCGACGTGGAGGAGGTCCGCGGCTGGAAGGTGCAGGTGGACAGGGACCCCATCCTGCAGACGGTGGCGGCCTCCCGCACCCGAATGCTGCTGGACAGAACGCTCCCGGCCTTCATTCCGGTTTCGGGCCCGGTCCGAAGAAGCCTCATCTCGCCGCTCCTTCTGAAGGGCAAGATGCTCGCCTTCGTCTACGCCGATTCGGGAGATGCGGGAAAACTGGACCATTACAGCGTGGATATCCTGGTGAGGACCGCCTCTCTCGTGATCGATATCTTCCCTCTCAAGGCCAAGCGGGATCCCCTGCCGCCGACCCTCGAGAGCCAGGAGATCGTCCTGCCCGGCCAGGAGCCGACGGCCAAGGCTTCGGAGGATGCATTCCTCTTCGAGGACAGCGGGACCCTGGCCGCCGAGCCCTCGTCCGAGGACCTTCCCGGCAACCAGACCCTTCTGGCGGAAATCCCCAGAGAGGCCATGGCCGAGCCCCCGGCCGAAGCGGAGGTGGAGCCCGAGGAGGTGGTGGAGGAAGCCACCATCGTGGAGGAGGTGCCCGGCGCACCGGAGGTCGAATCCACGGTTCCCACGCCCGAGCTTGAGCCGGCGCCGCCCGTCGTCTCGCCGGGCGACGAGAAGCTCCACGACGACGCCAAGCGATTCGCCCGCCTCCTGGTCCAGGAGATCGCCCTGTACCATCCCAAGGAGTTGGATCAGGGCAAGCGGACGAAGAGCCTGTACTCCCTGCTCAGGGAAGACATCGATCGGAGCCGGGAGGCCTATGACCATCGATTCCAGCAACCCTCGGTTCAGGCCCAGGACTACTTCGGCAAGGCCCTCGTCAACTACCTGGCGGACGGGGACGCCGACCTCATGGGCACTTAGAGCCGTCGCCGTTCTGCTCCTTCTCCCCCTCACCGCGGGCCGCGCCCAGACGCGTCCCGGAGTTGATGTGTGGCAATCTCTCGCCTCCCTGCAAGGCGAGGCCAGGGTACGCGCCATCGTGAGGGCCCTGGCTTCTCCGCGGGATCCCGCCGACGCGGGGACCCTGCACCTCCTCCTGGGCCGCGCCTACGAGGCCCAGGGGCAACCGGACTCGGCGATCCAGGCGTACTCGGATGCCTCCGTCCTCTCTTCGAGCCTCTGGGAGTACGGAATGGACTGGGAGGCGAAGCTCCTCGAACAGCAGGGGCGCTCGGCCCAGGCCCTGCCGCTGTGGCGCCGGCTCTTCGCGGCCACGCCGCAACCCTCCTTCCGGCTGGAGGCGGCGCGGGCCATCCTGGAGGACCTGCCGGCCAGAGGAGCCGAGCCGGAGGCCATTCCTTGTGCCGAGGCCCTGCACCGGGCGGCGCCCTCCGATCCCGAATGGATAGCCAGGCTGGCGGTCCTCTACGAGGATTCGGGCCGCAGGGCGGAGGCTGAATCGATGGTTCGTGACCTCTGGATCCACCGCCCCACGAGTCGACAGACCCAGGAGCTGCTCTCCCGGAGGCCCGAATGGAGAGGCTGGGTGGAGCGCCTGCCTCCGGCGGACCAGCTCGTCCACCTCCGGTCTCTCGCAGAGACTGGGCAGTGGGCCGAGCTTCGCAGGGAGCTGCCGGCCTTCATTCCCTCCTCGCCCTCCGAGGCGGGTTGGCGGCGCTACCTGGCTGGCCGCCTGCTCGAAGCGCGCGGACGATTGGGAGACGCGGCCAAGGATTACGCGGGGTTGGAGATTCCTCCGGAGGCGGCGGCGGCGAGCAAGGTGAGGCTCGGGATGCTGACCGCCGCGGGAGCGCTTTCGGGCAAGTCGGCCGCGGCGGCCGAGGCCGGCCTTCTCGGGCTCCCCGCCGATACGCCCGGGCGGGGCCGCTCCCTCCTAGCCCTCATGCGCCGGTACGACCGGGAGGGCGACGAGGGGAAGGCCGTGCGGACCGCGGAGGCGTTACTGGCGGGCGGGTTCGGGCAGACGTCCGCCGGCGAATATCTTTACGAGTCCGGGTGGCATTACGTCATGGCCGGGAAACGGGACCGCGCGGACGGCCTTTGGAGGGTGCTCGTGAGGGCCCTGCCCCCCTCCAGCGATTACCGGAGCGCGGCGGCCTACTCCCTGATCAGGCTCGGCCGCGTTTCGGGAGAGGAGGCGGCGGCGCTCCGCTTGGACATACTCCGCGAGGACCGATACGGGTACTTCGGCTACAGGGTGCGGGGCGGGCCGCCGGCGCCCGACCAACCGGCTCCGCCACCGCCCGCTCCAGCGCCCGTACAGCCCGGAAGCCACGCGGCCAAGGGCTTCGAGCTGCTCCGCTGCGGACTCCTCCCGGAGGCCGGGGGAGAGTTCGAGATGGCTTCGCGGGCGGCCGACGACCCCGGCACCCAGTGGGCCATGGCCAGGGCCATGGCCGAGGCCGACGACTACACCGGAGCCATCCGCAGCCTCCGCCGGCTCTATCCGAACGCCTTCGGACAGTCTGGGGACAGCGTCCCCGCGGAAGCCTGGCGGATTCTCTTCCCCAGGCCCTTCTGGCCTCAAGTAAGGACGGCGGCCAGCACCTTCGACCTGCCGGTCTTCTTCGTCTGCTCGGTGATCCGCCAGGAAAGCCTCTGGGATCCCGACGCCCTCTCGGCCTCGGGCGCCGTAGGGCTCATGCAGCTCCTTCCGGGGACGGCCAGGGCAGTGGCCCGGAAATTCGATCTGAAGCACACCGACCTCTCGCGCCTTAGGGATCCCGCGTGGAATGCCCTGGCGGGCTGCGCCTACATGACCGAGATGCTCAAGCGGTACGGTGGCCAGGTGCATCTGGCGCTGGCTGCCTACAACGCCGGCCCCGGGCGGGTGGACGAGTGGCTCCGCCGGCCCGGGTGCCCCAAAGACCCCGACCTCTTCATCGAATCGATACCTTTCCGGGAAACGCGTTCCTACGTCCGCAGGATTCTCTTGAACCAGTGGGAGTATGGCAGGCTGTATGCGGACGGGACGGGTGGGGCCGTCGGGGCCGAGGCGCACCTGTTCATGCGGGACGCCCAGCCAGCCAGGGTCCCCTCCATGACACCCTAGACGAATGCGGGAGGTTATTATGCGAAAAGTGACGGCGGCGGTCCTGATGGGCTTCATGATTCTCGTGTCTGCCCTTGCGGCCTCGGCCGTGGATAAGCGGTTCCTGGAGGGCAGGCCCTACTTCGTGGCGGGTTACGCCAAAGGCTACTTCATCTGGCACGACGGCGAGGGCTGGCACGTGCGGTGGACAACCAAGGGCAAGAGGCACGTCTTCACGGGATCCATCGTCTGTGACGGCATCTTTCTCCACGTGAAGCCCGAATCCAAGGAGCGCCGCGATTTCATCAAGAAGACGGGGGAGAACGAGATCCGCTTCGACGCCGCCGCGGACGGTGGAGCCGATGGCGTGGATTTTCAGCTCAGTCCCTCGGTGACGCACCTCGCCTTCGACCTCTCGGTGGACGGCTACAGGGCCGCGCCTCTGGCCGTGACTTTGGGCCGGCGCGGCGAGCACCCGGCGACGGTGCCTTTCACGGTGGAGAGGAATAGGAAGTGAATCATCTTCTCCTGCTGGGCACGGCGCTTTCGCTCCTCGGAGAGGCCTTCTTCTCGGGCACCGAGATCGCGCTGCTGAACGCGAGCCCGGCAATCGTGTACCGGAAGGCGCGACGCGGGGACTGGAGGGCGCGGCGTCTCATCGGGTTCTTCAGGAAGCCCGATTATTGGCTGGCCGCCACGGTGCTGGGCACCAACCTCTGCGTGGTCTCCGGCGCCTTCTTCGCCCAGAGCTGGGCCGCTCGTGGACCGGGATGGCTCCTCCCCGTGACGGGGATGGGCCTCGTTCTGGCCGTGCTGGTATTCGGCGAGATACTTCCCAAGCTCCTCCTGCGCCCTGTCGCCACGGGCTGGTCGCTGGGCGTGGTGCCCGTGCTGCTCATCCTCCTCGTGCCAGCGGCCCCGCTGGGAGGCCTGCTGCGCCTGCTGACCATGGGGTTGCGCCGACGGCGCGCCAAGGGCGGCCGCGGAACCCTTCCGTGGGCCTCCCGCGACGAGCTGATCAGGGTCTTCTCAGCCCGATTGCGCCACGCGGATACGGTTCGGGCGCTGGCCAAGGGGATCCTGGCCCGGCTCCACGAGCCCGCTTGGTCTCTCATGACGCCGGTGGAGTCCATTCCCGTTCTCCCGTTTCCCTCCGCCTCTAAGGTGTGGAGGTCCAGGCTCGCCGAGGCGGCCGGAGGGCCGCTCCGAGTGGTGGACCGGGGTGGAAGGCTCCTCGCCCTCGCCCGCCCCTTGGATCTGTTGGGCCTGGACCCGGGCGGGCCGCCCCCCCGCAGTTGGCCAGCGCCTCCCGCCACCGTGCCCGCTGCCACGCCCTTGAGCGAGCTCCTGCACCTGCTTCGAGACTCCGGGTGCACGTGGGCGGCCCTCACGGAGAAGGGCGGGACGGTGGGCATTCTCTCGCTGGAGGAGCTGCCGGGTGACCTTCTCCAGGCCGGGCCTTGACCTCGACACATCCCCAAACCCCTCGCCCCGCTTGACATGCGGCCCTTTCTCTGGTAGTCTTGGGGCTCCCGTAGGCGCGTAGCTCAGATGGGAGAGCGCTACCTTGACACGGTAGAGGTCAGCGGTTCGATCCCGCTCGCGCCTACCACTTTTCATTTTTGGAGGCCACCGTGCCCGAGATCCGCGTGACGCTGCCCGACGGGACCAGCAAGGTCTTCCCCTCGGGGGCGACGCCGCAGCAGGTGGGAGAGAGCATCTCCCCGCGGCTTGCCGCCGCCAGCCTCGCTGCCAAGAGCGACGGCGGCCTCGTGGACGTGTACCGGCCGCTCGACCACGACTGCACCCTGGAGCTCATCACGGAGCGCTCTCCCGATGCGCTCGGGATCTACCGCCATACCTGCGCCCACCTCATGGCCAACGCCGTGAAGGAACTCTTCCCCGAGGCCAAGATCGCCATCGGGCCCGTGATCGAGGAGGGCTTCTACTACGACTTCGACCGCGACGCCCCCTTCACGCCGGAGGACCTCGAACGGATCGAGGCGCGCATGCGCGAGATCATCGCCCGAGACACCCCGATCCGGCGCCAGGAGCTCCCCTGGCAGGAGGCCAAGGCGCTCTTCGACCGGCAGCAGGAACCCTACAAGTCAGAGCTGGCCTACGAACGCGGCCAGAACGAGCCGGTCTCCATTTACCGCCAGGGCGCCTTCGACGACTTCTGCCGCGGTCCCCACCTGCCGAGCACAGGACGGATCAAGCCCGACACCTTCAAGCTCCTCTCCGTGGCAGGCGCCTACTGGAAGGGCGACGAACACAACAAGATGCTCCAGAGGATCTACGCCACGGCCTTCCTCTCCCGCAAGGAGCTGGAGGAGCACCTGAAGCGGCTGGAGCAGGCCAAGGCCCGCGACCACCGCAAGCTCGGCCGGGATCTCGGCCTGTTCATGCTCCACCCGTGGGCGCCCGCCTCCCCCTTCTTTACGGCCAAGGGGGCCATCGTCTACAACGAGCTCGTGGGCCTGATGAGGGAGTTCTATCGGGAATACGGCTACCAGGAGGTCATCACGCCCCAGGTCTTCGACGTGGAGCTCTGGAAGCGGTCCGGGCACTACGAGCACTACCGCGAGAACATGTTCCTGGCGGAGATCGACAAGCGGGAATTCGGCCTCAAGCCCATGAACTGCCCGGGCCACTGTCTGCTTTACGGCAGCGAGAGCCACTCCTACCGCGAGCTGCCCCTGAGGATCGCCGACTTCGGCCGCCTGCACCGCTACGAGCGCTCGGGCGTCACCCAGGGGCTCACGCGAGTGCGCTCCTTCGCGCAGGACGATGCCCACATCTTCTGCCGGCCCGAGCAGATCGAGTCGGAGATCCGCTCGCTCTTCGAACTGGTCCGCCGGACCTACGAGATCTTCGGCTTCAGCGATCCGCACGTGTACTTCTCCACGCGCCCCGAGAACTCGGTGGGCTCGGACGAGATCTGGCAGCGGGCCGAGGCCGCCCTCGACAGCATCCTCCAGGCTCAAGGGATCGCTTTCACTGTAAACCCGGGCGATGGAGCCTTCTACGGACCGAAGATCGATTTCGTCGTCAAGGACGCCATCGGGCGGGAGTGGCAGCTCGCGACCATACAGCTAGACTTCAACCTGCCCGAGAGGTTCGAACTGAGTTATACGGGGCCCGAGAACGCGCCCGAGAGGCCGGTCATGATCCACCGGGCCATCATGGGGTCCATCGAGCGGTTCATGGGCGTGCTCATCGAGCACTTCGCCGGGGCCTTTCCGCTCTGGCTGGCCCCCGAGCAGGTCAGGCTCCTTCCCATCGCCGACCGACATGTGGCATACTCCGAGGTTGTGGCCTCCCGCCTGAGGGGGGCCGGGTTGAGGGTGACGGTGGACGCCCGCCCCGAGAAGACGGGGTACAAGGTTCGCGAGGCCCAGCTGCTGAAGATTCCCTACATGCTGGTGATCGGGGACCGCGAGCAGGAATCCGCGAGCGTTTCCCTGCGGACTCGCTCGACTGGAGACCGGGGGAGCATGACCGTGGATACCTTTGTTGAGATGGCTCTCCGACGGGTGGAGAGCCGATCCCTGGAACTGGAGTAGGAGGCAGCTATCCGAGACGCAACAGCCAGAGGACCGAGGTTGAATCGGCAGATCCGGGTTCGGGAGATCCGGGTCATCGATGACGACGGGGCCCAGCTCGGCATCATGACGCCCGATGAGGCGTTGGTCATGGCGGAGGCCAAGGGGCTGGACCTGGTGGAGATAGCGCCCACCGCCCAGCCGCCGGTTTGCCGGATCATCGATTACGGCAAGTTCCTCTACGACGAGAAGAAGAAGGCCCAAGAGGCGAGAAAGAAGCAGAAGCAGGTCGTCGTCAAGGAAATCAAGCTGAGGCCGAAGATCGAAGAGCACGACTTCCAGGTCAAGAAGCGCCGGATCGAGGAATTCCTGGAGGACGGGGACAAGGTCAAGATCACGGTCCGCTTTCGCGGGCGTGAGATCGTCCACCCCGAACTGGCCCAGAGGCTGCTGACCAGAATTGCCACCGAAGTGGTTCAGAAGGGCAAGATTGAGCGGGCCCCCGGGATGGAGGGCCGCATGATGACCATGCTGCTCACGCCCACGAAGAAGTAGGCAACGCGGGAGGTTGATATCCATGCCAAAGAAGAAGACCAACCGGGCTGCGGCCAAGCGGTTCAAGCTGACCGCCACGGGAAAGATCAAGCGGGGCAAAGCCTACCATAGGCACATCTTGTCCTCCAAGGACCGCAAGCGCAAGAACCGCCTTGGGAGCGCCGACCTCGTCCACGAGGCCGACGTCCGCAAGGTCAAGCAATTGATTGGATTTTAGGCTCAGTCGTCGAGGAGTTGAATCATGCCCAGAGTCCGCCGCGGCCATCACAAAGTTGAGCGCCGCAAAAAGCTGAAAGGTATCGCCAAAGGTTACTTCGGCGCTAAGAGCCGCCTCTACCGCTCCGTCAAGGAGCAGGTGGAGCGGTCCCTGGTCTTCGCCTTCGCGGGCCGCAAGGTCAAGAAGATCGATTTCCGCCGCCTTTGGATCGTCCGCATCAACGCGGGTTGCCGCCAGAACGGCATTAGCTACAGCCGCTTCATGGATGGCCTCAAGAAAGCGGGCCTCAACCTCGATAGGAAGTCGCTCGCCGGCGTGGCCCTCACCGATCCCCAGGCCTTCGCCAGCCTGGTCGAACGCGCCAAGAAGGCCATTGCCTAGAGAGTTCGAGGGGGCTGAAGGAGCCGGCGTCCATCGCGCCGGCTCCTTCGCCTTCTCTTGTGGCCCCTCCTCAGACCTCTCCCCGCCCACCTTCCCCCACCAGAGCTTTGCCGGTAGAATCCCACCATGAGCTTCCAGGGCGATTTCGCCACCATGCCCCTGCCCGACCTCCTCCAGTGGCTGGCTATCGGCCAGAGAACGGGCATCCTGCTGCTCCAGCGCGGCGAGATCGTGAAGGAGATCTACTTCCGCGACGGCAAGATCGTGGCCTCGGCGAGCAACGATCCCCGGGAGTACTTCGGGCAGCTCCTCCTCTCCTACGGCAAGATTCGAGAAGAGGACCTCATGCGGGCCTTCGTCAAGCAGGGGGAGACGGGCACCAAGCTCGGGCGCATCCTCGTGCAGGACGGCCTCCTGGAGGAGGAGGAGGTCCAGCGCTTCCTGCGGATCAAGGCGGAGGAGACCATCTACGACCTCTTCCTGTGGGAGGGAGGCGAATTCAAGTTCTACAACGACGCGCCGGCGCAGGAAAGCCACGTCCCCATCGAAATGGACGTGACCTCCGTGCTGATGGAGGGCACCCGGCGCTCCGACGAGTGGAAGAGAATCCGGCGCATCTTCCCCACCTCGGAGGCGGTCATCCGCATCATTCCAGAGGCCCTCACCCGGGCCATCCTGGCTGACCCGCTCTACAACCGGGTCATCCAGTTGATGGAGGTCCCGCGGAGGATATCGGACCTCTGTCTCATGTTCCACGCCTCCGACTTCGCGGTGAGCAAGACGCTCTTCGATATGGTCCAGATGGGCATCATCGAGGTGATCGAAGTGCCGCCGCCTCCGCCGCGCTCCGAGGTCCGGGTGGAGGAGGAGGTCCGGGGCCTCGCCAACCAGGGCCTCAAGCTTTTCAACTCGGGCCGGTACGAGGAGTCCATCGAGATCTTCAAGCAGGTCCTGCTCCAATCCCCGGGACATGCCCTGGCGCAGACCATGATTCCCAAGACCTATAAGGAGATGAAGGAGCAGCTCGTCTCGGACACCTTTACGATCGAGCACGTTCCCTTCCTCCAGCGCTCCATGAACGAGCTGAACGAACTCTCCTTCACGCCGCAGGAGAACTACATCCTGAGCCGCATCAACGGGGTGAGCCCGGTCCAGGCCATCATCCGCATCTCGCCCCTCCAGGAAATCCAGGCCCTCATGACCTTCAAGAAGCTGGCGAAGGCTGGGCTGGTCGGATTTCTGCCGCCCGCCAACCCCCAAATGTAAGCAGTTGCTCACTGCCACAAGCGGCCAGTGCCGGAGGAATCCACCCAACGGAAGCCATGTAGTGCTTTGGCTTCACGGATGGATGGGCTCTGAACACCGGCCATGGATGAGCATTCAAATACATTGACAGGGAGCCGCCGGGACTCTATGCTACCCAGTAGCCGCGCGCGGGGCGCGTTCAAGGGGGAGGATCTACCCATGCACCCAGTGGAAACCTGGCTCTTTTGGGCGTTCGTCATCGGATCACTGGCGCTCTTCGCCAACACGGCGCGGGTTCGGATCGGCGCCCTCATGGCCGGGCTCCCGGACAACCGCTTCGACAGGCCCTGGGAAAGGCTGAAGGGCCTCATCCTGTATGCCTTCGTCCAGAAGCGCATGGTGCGCGACCGGTACGCCGGCTTCTTCCACCTCCTGATCTTCTGGGGCTTCATGGTCCTGGCGCTGCGGTCGCTGTCGCTGGTGGCCGAAGGCCTCTTCCCCTCCTTTCACCTGACCGAGATGATGGGCTTCTGGGGCCTGGGCTACCAGGTCACCAAGGACATCTTCGAGGTGCTGGTGATCCTGGGGATCCTCATGGCCTCCGCCCGGCGGCTCTTTTTCCCTCCCGACCGGCTGGAGAACTCCTGGGATGCGTGGGCCACCCTCTCGCTCATCGGCGGCCTCATGGTGACGGACCTGCTGGCCGACGGCGCCTTCATCGCGCTACACAACCCCGCCTGGGCTGCCTGGTCCCCTGCGGGTGAATTCGTGGCGGCCCTTCTCGGGGGCATGGGCAGCTCCTCCCTCTCTCTGCTCTATCACACCATGTGGTGGTTCCACCTGGTGATCCTCTTCGGCTTTCTGAACTTCCTCCCCTACTCCAAGCACTTCCACGTCCTGACCGCCCTCTTCAACGTCTACTTCCGGGAACTCGAACCGACCAGGAACATCAAGCCCATGAACCTCGAGGCCGAGCACTTCGGCGTCAACAAGATCCAGGACTTCACCTGGAAGCAGATGCTGGATTTCTACACCTGCACCGAATGCGGGCGCTGCACCGAGGTATGTCCCACCACGCTCACGGGCAAACCTCTCCGCCCCAAGAATTACGGCAACGACCTGCGGGACTACCTGTACGACACCCCCCTGGCGGACATGGCCCAGGACAAGGCCGTGCCGGAGAACCGCCTCGTCATCGGCGGGCCGGTGCCGGCGGGCTCCGTGTGGCAGCGGAAGGAGGAGCACCCGCCCTGGACGCAAGAGCAGCTCGGCGGCTGCATCAGCGAGGACACGATCTGGGCCTGCACCACCTGCGGCTATTGCGAACACGCCTGTCCGCTCCACATCACGTTCGTGGACAAGCTCGTGGGCATGCGGCGCTACCTCACCCTGGAGGAGAGCAATTTCCCGGCGGAGGCCCAGGTGGGCTTCAAGGGCATGGAGCGCCAGGGCAACCCGTGGAACATGGCCCAGGCCGACCGCGCCAAGTGGGCCGAGGGCCTCGAGGTTCCCACCATGGCGGAGGAACCGGACGCCGAATTCCTGTTCTGGGTGGGATGCGCCGGCTCCTACGAGGACAGGGGCAAGAAGGTCTCCGTGGCCCTGGTCAAGCTACTCCGCGCGGCGGGGATCAAGTTCGCCATCCTGGGCGAGGAGGAGACTTGCACGGGCGACTCGGCCCGACGGCTGGGCAACGAGTACCTCTTCCAAACCCTGGCCGAGACCAACATCGAGACCCTCAACGGATACAAGGTCAAGAAGATCGTCACCAACTGCCCCCACTGCCTGAACACCCTCAAGAACGAGTACCCCTCATTCGGCGGCCACTACGAGGTGGTCCACGGAACGGAGCTGGTGGCCCGCCTGGTGGCGGAGGGCCGCCTGAAGCTCACCCAAGAGGTGCGCGAGAGCCTGACCTACCACGACCCCTGCTACCTCGGCCGGTACAACGACCAGGTCGAAGCCCCAAGGGCCATCCTGAAGGCCATTCCCGGCCTGAGCCTCACGGAGATGGACCACAGCGGGAAGAACGCCATGTGCTGCGGAGCCGGCGGCGGGCGAATGTGGCTGGAGGAAAAGCTCGGGAAGCGGGTCAACCACCTGCGCCTGGAGCAGGCCCTCGAAACCAAAGCGCAGGGCGTGGCCGTCGCCTGCCCCTTCTGCAACGTCATGATGAACAACGCCGCCGGTGAGACGGGGCATGAGGGGTTCGCTACCCACGACGTCCTCGAACTCGCGGCCCAGGCCCTGCCCAGCTGAGGCGGCGCGGCGAAGGGGGTGCGGGGGAACGGGAAGGTTCCCCCGCTCAGAGGCATCCCCACGCGAGGGCACGGAGGAGCAGCTCCCCCCGCCAAAGCGGGGGGAGCGTCGAGGAGGGGCGGCCGAGCCCCTCCTTGAGGAGCGCCCCGCGCGACGCCGCCGGCGAGACGGGGCATGAGGAATTCGCCACCCACGACGTCCTCGAACTCGCGGCCCAGGCCCTGCCCACCTGAGGCGGCGCGGCGAAGGGGCCCCCTTCAGGCTGAAGAGCCCGGGCTGGTCAGCTTAGGAACCGTGCCCCAAATTGCCAAGGGGGAGTTATCGCGTCCCCGGGGCGCCCGCACCCTTCCGGGCCCAGGAGCTCGATCATGCCCAGAAACCCTGAAGCGACGGGCGCCCTCATCGCCGGAGGGCGCTCTCGGAGAATGGGCCAGGACAAACGGTTGCTGGTCCTTGACGGCCTGACCCTCCTGGATCGCGCCCTGTTCCTTCTGGGGGAGGTTTGCGGTGAGGTCTTCGTGGTGGCGCCCGAGCCGTTTCCCGTCGAACTGAGGGTGCCCCGGGTGCCCGACCGGATTCCCGGCATGGGCGTGCTGGGGGGGATCCACGCCGCGCTGATCGGGGCCTCCTTCTCCGAGGTCCTCTGCGTCGCCGTGGACACTCCCCTCCTCACATTCCAATGGCTGGACCTCTTGGTCGGGCGCTGCATGAAGACGGGCCGGCCCTGCGCACCCTTCGTGAACGGAAGGGTCCATCCCCTTCCCGCCTGTTATCCAAAGACCGCTTGGCCCTTCGTGGAGAGCGCGCTTCGCTCAGGCGATGCCACGGCCCACCACCTGCTATCCGCCCTGAATGCCGACCTGGTGGACGAGGAGGGGGCCGAAGCCGGCGGCTGCGACCCGCGCTCGCTGACCAATGTGAACAACCAGGAAGAATGGCACGCCCTCCTGGCGGGCGAGCCCTAGGCCGCAAGAGCTCCCGGCCGCGCCACCGGGCCGGTGGTCCCGTCCGCTCTCGATCAACCCCCGCCGCGCACGGGCCCAGGCCGGTAGGACGCGAAGTGGGGAGTCCACTGGGCCTTGGCTACCAGGTGCTCCAGTTGCTCGTCGTCCACCAGACGCCCGAGTCCCGAGTCCCTCGCCTCCCGGGCCACCGCCACGGCGACCCGGCGCGAAACGGCCCGGATGTCCGCCATGGGCGGCAGGAGCAGGCCGGCCTCCCTCTGCTCCGGTGTAACCATGTCGCTCAGGGTCTTGCTGGCGGTCAGGAACATGGCGTCCGTCACCTTGGCGGCGTGGCCCACCAGGGCGCCGAGGCCCACTCCGGGGAACATGTAGAGGTTGTTGCACTGGGAGGTCATGATCTGACGGCCGTCCCAGTTCAGGGGCTTGAAGGGGCTCCCCGTGGCGAGCAGTCCCTTCCCGCCCGTGGCCTTGGCCACCTCCTCGGGAGTGCACTCGGTTTTCGCCGTCGGGTTGGAAAGGGCGAGAATCACCGGACGGTCCGTGTTCTTCGCCACCTGCCTCAGGATGGATTCACTGAAAAGACCTCGCTTGGCAGTGACGCCGATCAGTACGGTGGGACGGGCATTGCGGATCACATCCTCAAGACCGACCCGGTCGGACGATTCCAGCGTCCACCCTTCTATGGCGGTCCGAGGCTGGGCGAAGGGGCGCTGCGGATCCTCCAGCTTGGGATCGTCCTCCATCAGGAGCCCCTGCACGTCCACCACGAAGATTCTCGCCTGGATCTCCTTCTCGGACAGCCCCTCCTCCCGGAGCGCCGTGCGGATGTTCATGGCATTGCCGACGCCGGCCTGGCCCATGCCCACGATGAGGAAGCGCTGATCGGAAAACCGGCTGCCCTTGATCCGCATGGCGGTGATGAGCGCCCCCAGGGCCGTGGCGCCGGTACCCTGGATGTCGTCGTTGAAGGAGAGGATGCGGTCGCGATAGCGCTCCAGGTTCTTGAAGGCGGTGTGCTTGGCGAAGTCCTCCCACTGCAGAAGGGCATCGGGGAAATTGCGGCGGACGCCCAGCACGAATTTCTCCACCATCTCTTCGTAGGCGGAGCCCGTGAGGCGCGGCTTGCGATAGCCTAGGTAGAGGGGATCCTTCAGGAGGCGTTCGTTGTTGGTGCCCACATCCAGGCAGATCGGAAGGCAGACCGAGGGATGCAGCCCCCCAGCCGCGACGTAGAGGCTCACCTTCCCCACCGGAATGCCCATGCCGTCCGACCCCAGGTCGCCCAGCCCCAGGATCCGCTCCCCGTCCGTCACGACGATGAGGTAGACGTGGGGAAGGGCGATGTTCTGGAAGATCTGGTCGATGTCGGCGATGTTGTCGGGATCGATGTAGAGCCCCCTGAAGCGCCGCACGATGTGGCTCATCTGGAGGCACGCCTGCCCCACCGTGGGGGTGTAGACGATGGGCACCATCTCCTCCAGGTTCTCCACCAGCAGCTTGTAGAAGAGGGGCTCGCTCCTGTCCTGCATCCCGATGAGGAAGATGTAGCGCTCCAGATCGTCAGGCTTCCGCTTGAAGGCCTCGAGGCTCCGCTGGACCTGGCTTTCGAGAGTGGAGATACCGCTCCGCAGCAGCCCGGTCAGGCCCAGGCTCATGCGCTCCTCGGGAGTGAAGGCCGAGGCCTTGTTGAGGTGGGGATCGTTGAGCAGTTGGCGTCCGCGGAGATAGACCTCGTAATACTCTTCGCTCGTGAGAGGGTCTATTTTGAATTCGAACGTTTTCATCGGGATTCCTCCTCCCTAGCAGGGGTGGCAGTATAGAACCAAATCTGGCCCTTGAGGCGGGGATGGCCCCACTCCCCGCCGACGCCCTTGTGATACTACTCCGACACCAGCATGGTTGACTCTCTGCAAAGGGCAGCTTCGAAGTGGGGATGGGAGAGCAGCGAGGCCGAAGCCTGAGCCTGCCCCCGCGAAGGCGGGGGGGCCTGCTTGCGAAACCAGCCCACCACGGTGGGCTTTGCCCAGCCGAGCGCCAAGAGGGAAGGGGCCAACCCCTTCCCTCTCGGATCAGTAATTGCCCCAGCGGGTGCCGGAGGGAGACTCGCCGGAGGGGCGGAAGGTAGCCGCGTGGGAATGGCGGCGGCCCTCCGTTGTTGTTTTTCCCTATAGGGCGCAGGCCGCGCCACAGGAGGGAAGCATGCGAGCGGAACCTTTGCTGGGACTGGCCCTGCTTGGACTCGTCGCCCTCTCCGGCCCGTGGGCGATCACTCCCGCTGGAGCGAAGGAGAGCGAAATGGCGTATCCACCCATCGTGGTCGGTGCGAAGGCGCCCGATTTCACGGCCCCCGCGAGCACCGGAGGCACCATCAGCCTGCACGACTTCAGGGGCAGGATCGTGGTCCTCTACATCTACCCCAAGGACGAGACCCCCTACTGCACGCGCGAGGCCTGTTCCTTCAGGGACACCGATTCGGCCTTGCGGAAGCTGGGCGCCGTGGTCATCGGGGTCAGCAAGGATTCCATGGCCTCCCACGACGAGTTCATCCGGAAGCACCACCTGAACTTCACGCTCGTCTCCGATCCCGAAGGCAAGATCATCAGCCTCTACGGCGCGTGGAAGGCGCACAGCCTCTTCGGGAGGACGGCGCTGGGCGTGAACCGCTCCACCTTTCTCATCGACGCCAACGGCATCGTGTGCTAGATCTGGCGGAACGTCACGGTGAAGGGCCACGACGAGCAGGTGCTCCAGGCCGTCAAGACCCTCGCGGAGAAATCCCCCTCTTGAGGCCTCACTTCGGGCGGGCCAACGACCAGCCCGACGGCAGCCACAGGGCGAGCACCACGCCGGCCACCACGCACCCGGCCCCCAGGTAGAACCTAGTCCCCGGGATCTCCCCGAAGAGGATGGCCGCCAGGATCGTGGAGACCACGGGCTCCACCAGGATGGACAGGTTCACCCGGTACGATTCGATGTGCCGGATGGCGTAGTTCACCAGGGAATGGCCCACCACCGAGGGCAGGAGGGCCAAGAGCCCGAGCATCAGCCACGTCCGGTCGTCGTAGCCGGTGAACCGCTCCCCCGAACCCAACACGAGCAGCCCCAGGACCATGGCCGAGACCCCGTAGACCGCCACCAAGTAGTGTGTGAGCGGCAGCTTTAGGCGCAGGTGGCGCCCCACCGTGAGATAACCGGCCACGGCAATCCCCGAGACCAGCGCGAGGCCGTCCCCCGCCAGTCCGGCCGGCCCGCGACCCAGGTCGCCCCAGGCGATGACGGCAACACCGGCCATGGCCAGGACGATGGCGAGAAGCCCCCGCCTCGGCACGGGTTCGCGCAGGAAGAGGTAGCCCAGCAGTCCCGCCCACACCGGCTGCGCCGACATGAGGATGAGCGAAGAGGCCACCGTCGTGAGCTGCACCGAGGCGATCCAGGTGGCGAAGTGGATGGCCAGCAGGGCCCCGGCACCCAGCGTGTAGGGCAGGAGCCGCGCCTGGAGTGCCGGTCTCCAGGGCTCCCGGCGCAACCTTCCGAGGAGCACCGGCGTGAGGATGAGCGTGGCCAGACCCATGCGCCAGAAGGCGATGACCGGGGCCGGCGCGTTGCAGTAGCGAACGAGGATGGCGGCGAAGGAGAGCGAGGCCAGGCCCACGGCCAGGATGCTCACGGTACGCCGGTCGGTCCCCGTCACTGGCCTTCATCCCCCAGCCGCGAGGCGGCGGCCGCGCACTCCGTGCAAAGGCCCGGGCTTCCGGGATGGCGTCCCGTGGCCCGGTGCTCGGGGCAGCAGAGGCGGCCGCAGCGGATGCAGATGGCGTCGAGACCGGGGTCGAAGGGTTCCCCGCAGAGGTCACAGCGCCACGGCTGAACATTTCCCTGCAGAGTCTTCTTGTCGCTCTGAAGGCCCACGCACCGCCTCCCTTCTGTCCGCAATCGTCCAAGGCTTGAATTTTATCACGCCCCCGTATCAGGACGAGCGACGCCGGGCAACCCCAATCCCGCGATCGAACTGAAAGGGAGGCCCCAAACGGCGTTGACTCGTTGCTTTACGCAAATGGCCTTTCACCTGATTAGGGATTGGTGGGGGCCTTCGACCCCGGACTGGATCTGGGGAAGAAGGCCTCCAAGGGCGGGGGTCCCTCCGTCAGACTTTGCCTGCGGAGGGGGAGGGAATGGCCCTCCCTCTTCACAGAAAATGTCCTTTCTTTCGGTGAAGCACAATCGCCACCGGAGGAACAGCATCCCCAACGCAGAATTTCGGGGGCGAAGGGAATGAACCCGAGCGTGAGCGTGTATGCTACTATCTTGAAGGGTGGACGAGCATGAGCGAGAATGAAACACCGGCCTCCATTACGGCCGCTCAAGAAAAATCGGTAGAGCGTCCAGCGAAGCGCCCCAAGGCGGTCGTTCTCATGAGCGGCGGCCTGGACTCCACGCTGGCCGCCAGGATCCTCCAAGAGCAGGGCGTTGAGGTGGTGGGAGTCCACTTCTCAACGGGATTCTGCGTCTCCGACCACAAGCGCGCCACCGCCTCCGTGGAGGAGGACCCCAGGAAACTGAGGAATGAGGCTCTCCGGGCCGGCGCCGACCTGAAGATTCCCGTCCGGATGGTGGACCTCTCCGAAGATTATCTGGAGGTGGTCTTCAACCCCAAGCACGGCTACGGCGCCCACATGAACCCCTGCATCGACTGCCGGACCCACATGCTCAAGAAGGCCAAGGCCCTCATGGAGGAGGAGGGTGCGGACTTCGTGGCCACGGGCGAGGTGCTGGGCCAGCGGCCCATGAGCCAGAGGAAGGACCCCATGCGCGTGATCCAGCGCGAGTCCGGACTGGGCGACAGGCTCCTCCGCCCCCTGTCGGCGCAGCTCCTCGAGGCCACGGCGCCCGAGCGCCAGGGCATGGTGGACCGGTCCAAACTCCTGTCCATCCGCGGCCGGGGCCGACGAGTCCAGATGGACCTCGTCGAGGCCCGCGGCATCACCGACTACCCCTCCCCGGCGGGGGGCTGCTGCTTCCTGACCGACGAGAACTACACCAGAAAGTTCCGCGACAAGATGACGCACAGGGGCAAGGAGCGCATGGGCTGGGAGGACGTGGCCCTCCTCAAGGTGGGAAGGCACTTCCGGATCTCGCCGACCCTGAAGCTGGTTCTCGGACGGAGGGAGGAGGAGAACCTCTTCCTCGAGCGCTTCACCGCCGGCCGCGTGCGGCTGGAGGCCGTTGCCGTGAAGGGCCCCGTGGCCGTCACCGACGAGTCCCTCCCATCCGAAGCGGAGGAGGCCCTGTGCGCGGCCATCGTGGCCCGCTACTCCGATGGAAGGGAGCAGGATGCAGTGGAGATTCGGGCCTCGGGCGGGGACCGCGGGGAGCGAATCCGCCGGGTGGCCCCGCTTCTGGATGAGACCATCCTCGCCCCCATGCGGCTCTAACCGCCACCTCAAGGAGATCACCGTTGCACGGTATTGACCTCACCCCACAAAGCGTTCTCACCATCATTTTGCAGGTCCTCATCATCTTGTTCTCCCTCTCGGTTCACGAGAGCGCGCACGGCTGGATGGCCGACAAACTCGGGGACCACACCGCCCGCATGCTGGGCAGGATCACCCTGAACCCCATCCCCCACATCGACCCGCTGGGAACCATCCTTCTTCCCGCGGTCATGGCCTTTCTGGGAGGGCCGATCTTCGGGTGGGCCAAGCCGGTACCCGTGATCAGCCGCAACTTCAAGCACGTTCGCCGCGACGGAGCCCTGGTGGGCGCCGCGGGTCCCATCAGCAACCTGCTCCTGACCCTGCTCACCACCCTGATCCTGGGGACGTTCCTGTTCTTCATGCCGGCCGCCAGCCTCTTCGATCAGCTCGGCACCCGCTACAGCGGTCCCTGGTGGGTTCTCCAGCTGGGCATGATCAACCTCGTGCTCGCCACCTTCAACCTCATCCCCATACCGCCACTGGACGGCTCCTGGATCCTCTCCGCCCTCCTGCCGTACGGCGTCCACCGGTTCTACGAGGGAATCCGTCGTTACGGTCCCATCCTCCTGCTGTTGATCTTCTTCACGCCCCTGCTCAACTTTGTCCTGCAGCCCCTGTTGGCGGTCTCCTCCTTTCTTTTCATCTCGCTGCCGCTGCACATCATGGCCGCCATGGTGGGGTGAGGGGGACCCGGACTCGCCATCGCCTCGGGCAGCCGTGTATAATCGGGTAGTGGAGGGGTGTCCCTTTGCCGAGTGACGACATGGCGCTGGCCTCGGACCGCGCCGATGCACCCCAGGCCTCCCTCGTCCGCAGTCTGGCGACCCACGCCGTGATGGCGGCGGGGGTTCTCATCCTCGGCCCCATCGCCATTCTTCTCTCTCCCATCAGCCGCGGGGACATGGTCTTGTTTCTCGCGCGGCTTTGGTCCCGGTCCATCCTGCGCGTGGCGGGCGTCCGCCTGGAGATCGAGGGGATGGAGAGATTGGTGCGCAACGAGGCCCGGGTGCTGGTAGGAAACCATACGAGCAACTTCGATATCTACGTCATGGTCCTGGCCCTTAGGGACCACCGCTTCCGTTTTACTCCGAAGAAGGAGCTTCAGTGGGTGCCTGTTCTTGGCTGGGCCCTCTGGGCGAGCCGCTTCCCCTTCATCGACCGGGGACGGAGCCACAAGTCCCTTCAAACCATGAAGAGGCTCGCGGAGCGCATCCGCAAAATGGGGATGAGCCTCGTCTTCTTCCCGGAGGCCACGCGCAGCACGCACAATGAGCTGATGGCGTTCAAGAAGGGTCCCTTCGTACTGGCCATCGACGCCGGCGTTTCGCTGGTGCCTTTCGTCATCCACGGTGCGCGGAGGGTGCAGGGGCGCCATGTTTTCACGGTGCGGCCGGACACCATCCGCGTCACTTTCCTGGAGCCGATTTCCACCGAAGGCCTGGGTTACGAGGATCGAGACGACCTTCTCGTGCGGGCGCGGACGGCCATTCTGGAAGAACTTGGGGACGAGAAGGCGAAGGGGATCTCGTAGGATGAGGACTGCGTGCCGGGCGCTGCGTGCTCGCAACGAAACGGAAAAGGGTGCGGATCCAATGACGATGAAAAGCACGCTCGCTGCCAATTGCCCAGTCGGTCCTCAGTCCTCGGTCCTTGGTCTTTTTGTCACGCTTTCCGCGAGGCTTCAACCATGATCCTCTACTTCGATCCCTTCATGGGGATGGCCGGCGACATGACCGTGGCCGCCCTCGTGGACGCCGGCGCGGCGCCCGAGGCCGTCAACGGCGCACTGGGACGACTCGGCATGGGAGGTTTGGCGTTTCGTTTCCAAAAGGTGCGCAGGCAGGGCCTCGCGGCCACATACGGCCGCGTGGAGATGCCCGCTGAGCACGGCCATCGAGGCCTTTCCTCCATACTCTCCCTCATTGGAGGGGCGGGGTTGCCCGCAGCCGTTTCGGAGCGGGCCTGCGAGGCCTTTCGAAGGCTGGGCGAGGCCGAGGCGAAGGTGCACGGAGTCGCGGTGGAGAAGGTGCACTTCCACGAGGTCGGCGCGGCGGACGCCATCGCCGACATCGTGGGCGCGTGCGCCGCATGGGAGGCCCTCGGCCGGCCGGAGGTGGAATGCGGCCCCATGAACCTGGGCAGCGGCTTCACCACCATGGAACACGGCACCTTCCCCGTGCCGCCTCCGGCGGTGGTGGAAATATTGAAGGGCGTACCGGTCTTCAGCGCCGGCGCTCCCCTGGAGAGGACCACGCCCACCGGCGCGGCCCTGGCCGTGACGCTGGCCCGGCGATTCGGTTCGCTGCCCCGCGGGAGAATCGCCGGCGTGGGGTACGGCGCCGGCTCCCACGACTCCGAAGGCGCCCCCAACGTTCTGCGGGCCCTGCTCGTGGCCGAGGAGCCGACCGACGGAGCGGTGGCCGTCATCGAGACCCAGGTGGACGATATGAGCCCCGAGCTCCTGGCCGGAGCACTGGAGGCGATCCGGGCACAGGGTGCGCTCGACCTCTTTCTCACCCCCGTCGTGGCCAAGAAGGGACGCTCCGCCTGGATCGTCACGCTTCTGTGCGGGGTAGGAGAAGAGGCCCGGTTCTCAGACCTCCTCCTCGAGCACACCACCACCACGGGTGTGCGCTTCACCCGCTGGGAGCGGAGAGAGCTGCCCCGTCAGGTCGAGTCGGTCGCCACGCCCCGCGGACCTTTGCGAGTGAAACGGATCACGGCGCCCTCCGGCGCGCGGCGCTCCCACGTCGAGTGGGAGGACCTCCGCGCCCTCAGCGAGGCGACCGGCGTGCCCGCCCTGCTCCTTCTCCAGGAGCTGGAGCCCTTCCTGAAATGAGGCGATCGCGCCGTCCAGAGCTCCCTCCCTCGAATCCCCCCTTCATCAGGCATATCGGCCGCCGCGCCGGCTGATCCCTGGGGAGGCCCTGCCATGCGCTTCCGCCAGTCCCCCGCCACCTTTACCGTCGAGGAGTTGCCGCTGTTCGCCCCGAGCGGCCGGGGGGACCACCTCTACCTCACGGTGCGCCGCTCGGGGATGTCCACCCCCTTTCTCCTGAGGGAGCTCCAGCGCCGCCTGCGCCTGAAGGAGGAGGATCTGGGCTGCGCGGGGATGAAGGACCGGGACGCCGTGTCGGTGCAGACCCTCTCCCTGCCAAGGCACGCGGCCCGACAGGCCGAGCGCGTGCTTCGCGAGCTGGGCTGCGAGGTGCTCTCGGCGATCCAGCACCCCCACAAGCTTCGGACCGGCAAGCTGGCAGGAAACCGCTTCTCCATCCGCGTCGAGCTGGAGGGAGGCCATGAGGAGGGACCGCTTGCCGAGGGGTGCCGCCGCATCGAAGCCGACGGCCTCGCCAACGCCTTCGGCCCCCAGCGTTTCGCCGACGGCTCCGCCATCGAGGAGGGGCACAGGACCTTTCTGGGCATCAGGCGCCCGGGCGCCTTCCGCCGGTCGCGCTTTGCCGTCTCGGTCTTTCAGGCCCTCCTCTTCAACGAGCTCCTGGCTCTCCGGCGGGCGCGAGGCCTCTGGCCCTGGCCCTTGTCCGGCGACCTCATGAAGCGGCACGACTCGGGCGGCGAGTTCGTCGCAGAGGAGGTGGACGAGCCCCTCCGAAGTCGAGTGGCCCGACTGGAGATCTCCCCCACCGGGCCCATTTTCGGAGGCAAGATGGCAAGGCCCTGCGGGGAGGCCTGGCGGCTGGAGTGCGGAGTTCTGGCCTCCCACGGCCTGACTCCCGGCAGCCTGGGCGCATCGCGCGTGCCCGGCACGAGGCGGTTCCTGCGGGTTCCAGCGGATCCCATCGCGCTCACCATGGAAAGCGGCGCGGCGTTCCTGTCCTTCGAGCTGCCGCCCGGCTCTTAC
This sequence comes from Acidobacteriota bacterium, assembly GCA_049591295.1. GTDB lineage: Bacteria > Acidobacteriota > UBA4820 > UBA4820 > DSQY01 > DTPS01. Next base: position 46,648 of record JBAWEQ010000230.1, on the reverse strand, counting down.
GCCAGCGTGCTCCTTCAGGAGCTGGGCGTGGAGGTCATCCCTCCCGACAGACCGCAAAGGGAATGAAGAAGCCTCTTTGCGTCTCGCGTCTCGCGCCTCGCGTTTCGCCTCCCACATCCCGCGTCTCTCGCCAGGCTCTTCCATCCCGCGGAATCATTCGCCCCGATCCACGTTTTACGATAGACTGGGCATGAAATCGATCAAGGAGAAAGCCATGCCGACCATCGAAACGACCCCCGAGCTGGTGGCCCGGACCTATGATCGGACGGCCGCCGCCCTGGCGGTCATCCGGCGACGCCTGGGGCGCCCTCTCACCTTCGCAGAAAAGCTGCTCTACGGCCACCTGGACAACCCCGAGCGGGCCGAGCTGGAGCCCGGCAAGAGCTACCTCGCCCTTCGGCCGGACCGGGTGGCCATGCAGGACGCCACGGCCCAGATGGCCATCCTTCAGTTCATGCAGGCGGGCAGGCCGAGCGTCGCGGTGCCCACGACCGTCCACTGCGACCACCTCATTCGCGCCCACGCCGGTGCCGGCGCCGATATGAAGACGGCCCTGGACGAGAACCGCGAGGTCTACGAATTCCTCGCATCCGCCTCGGCCAAGTACGGGATCGGTTTCTGGAAACCGGGCGCGGGCATCATTCACCAGGTGGTCCTGGAGAACTACGCCTTTCCCGGCGGCATGATGATCGGGACCGACAGCCACACTCCCAACGCGGGCGGACTCGCCATGTGGGCCTCGGGCGTGGGGGGCGCCGACGCCGTGGACGTCATGGCCGGGTTCCCATGGGAGGTGCTGCATCCGAAGATCCTGGGGGTGCGCCTCACGGGCACGCCCTCCGGCTGGACCAGCCCCAAGGACGTGATTCTCAAGCTCCTGGGCATCCTCACGGTGAAGGGAGGAACCAACCGCGTGGTGGAGTACTTCGGGCCCGGCGTCAGGGCCCTCTCCTGCACGGGCAAAGGTACGATCACCAACATGGGCGCCGAGCTGGGCGCCACCACTTCGGTCTTTCCCTACGATGAACGCATGGATGCCTACCTCCGCGGCACGGCCCGGACGGCGCTGGCCGACCTGGCCCGGAAGCACCCCGAGCTGCTGGGCGCCGATCCCGAGGTGGAGCTTGAACCGGCCCGGTTCTTCGAGCAGATCATCGAGATCGACCTCTCGAAGCTGGAGCCGCACGTCACGGGGCCCCACACGCCGGATCTGGCCCGGACCACCTCGGAGCTGAAGGCCGCCGTTTCCAAGGAGGGGTACCCGGAGGCCCTGACCTTCGCCCTGGTCGGTTCTTGCACCAACTCCTCCTACGAGGACATGGGCCGCGCCGTCCAGGTGGCAAGCCAGGCCTCCGCGCGGGGCATGAAGACCGCGGTGCCCCTGATGGTCACTCCCGGGAGCGAGCAGGTCAGGGCCACCATCGAACGGGACGGACAGATGGCCGCCCTGGAGGCCATCGGCGCCCTGGTCCTCGCCAACGCTTGCGGCCCCTGCATCGGTCAGTGGAAAAGAGACGACCTCAAGCCGGGAGAGAAGAACTCCATCATCTCCTCCTTCAACCGCAACTTTCCGCGCCGCAATGACGGCAACCCCACGACCCTCTCCTTCCTCACCAGCCCCGAGCTGGTTGTGGCCTACGCCCTGGCGGGCCGTCTGACCTTCAACCCCGTCACCGACAAGCTGAGGGCTCCCGACGGCTCGGAATTCGCTCTGGAAGCGCCCGGCAGCGCCCCCGATCTTCCCGAGAAGGGCTTCGTGAAGGACACGGCGGGGTATGCCCCGCCAGCCTCCGACGGCTCGGCGGTGGCGGTGAGGGTCGCCCCCGACAGCGGGCGCCTCCAGATCCTCACCCCCTTTCCCGCCTGGGACGGCAAGGACTTCACGGAGCTTCCGCTCCTCCTGAAGGCCAAGGGGAAGTGCACCACCGACCACATTTCCCCGGCCGGGCCCTGGCTCCGCTTCCGGGGCCACCTCGACAAGATCAGCGACAACATGTTCAACGGCGCGGTCAACGCATTCTCGGGCGAACCGGGGAAGGGGCTGAACCAACTCCTTGGCCGGAAGGGCGAGCCCTTCGCCCAGACCGCCAGGGAGTACAAGGCCAAGGGCCTGCGCTGGGTGGCCGTGGGGGACGAGAACTACGGCGAGGGCTCCAGCCGGGAGCACGCGGCCATGTCCCCGCGTTTCCTGGGCGCGGCCGCGGTCATCGCGCGCTCCTTCGCCCGGATCCACGAGAGCAACCTCAAGAAACAGGGGATCCTCCCCCTCACCTTCGCCAATCCGCAAGACTACGACAAGGTCGAGGAAACCGATCGCATCAGCATCCTGGGGCTGAAGGAGCTGGTTCCGGGCAAACCGGTGCGCGCGGTCCTGCACCATGCCGACGGCACGGGCGAGGAGCTTCCCCTTCGCCACTCGCTGAACGCGGAGCAGATCGAGTGGTTCAGGGCGGGCAGCGCCCTGAACGTGCTGAAGGCTTCCTGAGCTAGGATCTCTCACCCTAAGCGAGGCAAGAAGGGGCCGGGGCATCCCGGCCCCTTTCCCGTCCTACTGAAGACTTGACGGGAGGCGGTCCGCGTGGCGCTTCGGAGGCTGGGATCCCTTGGCGGGACACGGCGCGCCGGAGATCCCGGGCGCCTCGATTCCCAGCGCCCTGGCCAGCAGGGTCAGGGGGTGAACCACCGGCCAGGAGAGGTGGCTCTCGTCCTGGGCCTTGCACGACCCGCAGGGCGTCACGACGGCCTGGGGCGATGCGCGCCGGATCCGCTCGTAGAGGGGCGAGGCGATGGCCTCCGACAGTCCGGCGTGCCTGGACTCCGCCCCAAAGGAGCCGGCCAGGCCGCAGCACTCGGCCGTCACATCCAGCACCTCCAGCCCCGGGATTCGTCTGAGCAGTTCCACCTCGTCCCTGAAGCTCCCGAGAACGGCGCCGTGACAGGGGGTCTGGTAGACCACCCGCAGGGGCACCGGACGCAGCCTGTCCGGCTGCCTCTTGAGAATCCCCAGCAGGAAGGTGAAGAGGCCCGTCGAGGCCTGGGCGAGCTCCTGAGCTTCGCCGCACGGGAAGAAGCGCGGCTGCTCCTTGACGAGGGCGAGCAGGCACGAAGGGGCGGAGGCGACCAGCGAGAATCCCTCCCGGATGTACGGCAGGAAGGAGGTCCGGTTGAAGAGGACATCCGGCGCGGCGGCGTCCACGAGCCCCCGGGTCAGCTTGCTCACGCCGCAGCAGGCCTGGGGAGGAACCACGACCTCGACGCCCAGAGCGTAGAGGACCGCCACGACCAGCTCCGCCTCGCCGTCCGGGTTGTAGGTGTTGCCGTAGCACCCGTAAAAGTAAAGGGCCTTCCCCGCGCCATCACCGGAATAGTGGTAGAGGCGGCCCGGGTCGAAGGCGAACCTGCCCGCCATCTCGGGGGCATCGAGGTCACTCCTCAGACCCAACAGGGCTCCGTTCAGATGGCGCAGGGGAAAGAGGTTCCCGGCCTTCAGGGCGAGGCGGCCCGCCCTCGCCCCGGTCTTGTACCCCAGCGACGGAACCTGGCCGAGGAAGCGATCCCTGATCCGGTCGAGGGGGGGCGTGAACACTTCGCGAAAGGCCGCCGCGAGGGGGGCGATGTCCACCCCCGTGGGGCAGTGGATGGCGCAGAGGGAACAGCCGAGGCAGGAGTCGAAAATGGCCCGAACCTCCGGACTGCCGGCATCGCGAGGGCTCAGCTCCCCGTCGAGCAGGACCTGCAGTAGGTGGCCCCTCCCCCGGCTCGAGAGGAGGTCGTGGTCGGTGGCCTGGGCCGTCGGGCAGAAATCCCGGCAGGTCCCGCACCCGTGGCAGCGCTCGGCCTCGAAGGCCCAGGACTCCTCGGAGAGCCGCCCGGGCAGGGCAGCCCGCCGGTAGTCGGGGTGGAAGCGGAGGCCGGTATCCATGGGTTCCGCTTCTGCGGGTGCGATGATGCCCGGATTGAGCACCTCGTCCGGATCGAGGGCCAGCTTGATCTGCCGGAAGAGGTCCGTGAGGTCCCCATAGATCATCGGGAGGAAGGGGGTTCTCAGGCGTCCGTCGCCATGCTCACCGGACAGGCTGCCATGAAGGCCGGAGAGCAGCTCGGCCACTTCCCGGGCGATGAGCGGCACCTGCGCGAAATGAGAGGGGTCCTTCAGATCCAGGAAGGGGTTCACGTGGAAGTTCCCGTCGCCCGCGTGGCCGAAGATGACCGAATCGATCCGCCGGGAGGCCAGGATCGCCGACACCCCGTGCAGGTAAGCCGGAATTGCCTCCGTGGGCACGGCGCCATCCTCGATGAAGCGCACGGACTTCAGCCGCCCCCGGCCCTTGTTCAGCAGAGGACTGGCCGCCTTGCGGAAAGACCAGATGGCAGCCCGGTCGGTGGCAGTGACGGCTCGGTGCACGCCAGTGGGGCGCGCCGATGCCGCGGCTTCGAGAAGGCGGTCCATGCCGGCCTCCGCTTCCTCCCTCGTGGCGCCGTCCGCTTCCACCAGGAGGATCGTTCGCGCCCCATCGTCCACGGGCAGCGGGAAGGTCCCCAAGCCGGCACGGATGATCTCCAGAAAGGTGTTGTCCAGGATTTCGCAGGCCGACGGCCCGCACGGCAGGATGTCCAGCACCGCCTGTCCGGCCGATTCCACGTCGCCGAATTCGAGCATGACCATGGATTGATGAAGGGGAAGCGGGGTCAGATCGAGAACGGCTTCGGTGAAGATGGCCAGAGTGCCTTCGGAACCGATGAAGAGCGGAACGAGGTCTACGAAGCCGGGCTCGCCCAGGCAGCCCTTCAGGTTGTATCCCGAGGCGTTGGTCCTGCTCCTGGGCCAGCGTTCCAGGATATCGGCCCGCCTGCCCCCAATGAGCGCGGCGGCCTTGGCCAGCGCCGGGTGGCCGTATTCCTCCGGACGCCTGGCCCCGCGCTCAAGGGTGAGGTGGCTGCCGTCGGCGAGGATCAGGCCGAGTGCCTTCACGTGCGCGCTGGTGGGGCCGTACTTGACGGACCGGGCTCCCTTGGAATTGTCGGCCAGCATCCCTCCGATCGTGCAGAAGTCCTGGCTGGAAGGATCCGGGGCGAAACGGAGAGAATGGGGGGCCAGGCCTCGATTCAAGTCGGAGAGCACCACGCCGGGCTGGACAACGGCCTCCTGGCGCTCCGGGTTCACCGACAGGACGCGATTCATCCACCGCGAGACATCGGCCACCAGGCCGCGTCCCACCGTCTGCCCGGCCAGGCCCGAGCCGCCACCGCGCAGGGTCAAGGGCAGGCGGTTCTCCCTCGCATAGGAGAGGGCCCACTGCAGGTCCTCTTCCGCCCTTGGAAACAGGACCCCGGCGGGGCGGCGCCTGTAAATGCAGGCCGCCCGGGAATAGACGGCCAGGTGGGCCGGATCTCGGTGAAAACTGCCCAGAGGTGGTGAATCGCGCATCGTCCGGCTCCTTCAGGCTCTCCTAACGCCAGGGAGCATGGATTATTTGCCCCTTCAGCGTCCAAGGCAAGCTCCACCGCAATCCTCGCCTCACCCGTCCGCGCCCCCTGCGCCCTGTTGCCGGATCGTGGCGCAACCTTCTTTCATGCCTTACATTTGCCCTCAGGATTGGGCTAAAACCCCCATTTCAGAGGGGGGTGCTGGGGAGCTTGCCAAAATTCCCTGGATATGTTCTTATGGCCCTCTTGGCTGGGCCGCACGGGTGGTCCATGCGTAAGGGGTGGTTTTCAGCGGAGTCGTTGCGACAGCGGGGTCAAGCTTCGGCGGCGGGCAGTCACCGCGGCCGGCTTCACAGAAAGCACCACAACCGTCGAATCAGCCCTATGAACTAGGGAACCCTCTGGGAGGCCATTGCAATGAGTCTGGGCCATTCTGACAGGCTGAAATGGAAAAGCAGGGTCATATGGCTGCTGGGGGCTCTCTTCCTCGCGGCCATGCTTTCGGGTTGTGCTTCCCTCAACGAGCACATCGCCATGAAGGATGCGGCCAAGGCATACAAGGCCGGCCACTTCGAGGAGGCCGCCAAGGACTACGAGCAGGCGCTCGCCATCAACCCGAGCCGGGCCGAGAACTGGAAGTACCTCGCCTTCTGCTACTGGAGCCTGGTGACTCCCGGCTCCATGCAGAAGAAGGACCAGGACTACACCCAGAAGGCCCTGAACGCCTTTCAGAAGTACCTCGACATCGTCGGCAAGGACGATCAGGTCCAGGATTACATCATCAACCTCTACATCAACCAGAACCTTCTCGCAGACGGGATCAAATACTACGAGAAGGCCCTTCAGAAAGACCCCACCGACCCCCGCATCATGCAGATTCTCGCCACCATGTACGGGAAGATGGGCAACTTCCCGAAGTCACTCGAATATTCGAAGAAGAAGGCCGAGCTCACGCCCAACGATCCCGCCGGCTATCTCTTCATCGGCGCCCTTTGCTGGCAGCGCTCCTATCAGAAGCAGGACCCCGACGCCTTGCGCTCGCAGATCGTGGACGAGGGCGTGGCGGCCCTGCAGAAGGCCCTCCAGCTCGATCCCAAGAACTTCACCGGCCACCTCTACATGAACCTTCTCTACCGGCAGAAGTCCGAGTTGGCCAAGAACGCGGCCGACCAGGAGAAGAACCGCCAGAAGAAGAAGGAGCTGCTCCAGCAGGCCGACGACTTCCTCACCATGGCGAACAAGGAACGCGACATTGCCCTGGAAATTCGCAAGGGAGGCAGCGGTTCGCCCGCCACCGCGACGGCTCCGGGTTCCCCTTCGGCGAACGCTTCCCAGAATTGACGAGGTGCCCGCATGTTTGAAGACTCGCTAGTCGAAACGAAACGGCCGAAGGTCTCCAAGATCAAGATGTGGACCTTCCCCATTACCGTTGCGTTGCACGTCGTCTTGATTCTGGGGCTCGTCCTCTACTCGATCTATGCCGCGGACACGCTGGAGCCCCCGCCCATCACCATCAGCTTCTTCAGCGCGGCTCCTCCTCCGCCGCCACCGCCTCCTCCGCCGCCGCCCCCCAAGGTGGCCGTGGTCAAGACTCCCGTGGCCCCGCCGATCAACCCAGACAAGCTGGTGGCCCCCACGGTCATCCCCGAGAAGCTTCCCCCCCCCAACCCGAATGCCGGTGGCAGCGGTGAGGGCGGCGTCGAGGGCGGCGTCGAGGGCGGCGTGGAAGGCGGCGTGCTCGGTGGAGTACTGGGCGGCGTGGACACCGGCCAGCAGCAGCAGAAGATCCTCCCCATGGGCTCGATCCGCCAGCCCAAATTGATCGACCAGGTCAACCCCACGTATCCCCCGGCCGCCCAGGCCATGGGACTCGCCGGGAGAGTCGTCGTGGAGATCGTCATCAACGAACACGGCGACGTGACGAACGCCCGCGTGGTTCAGTCCACCAACCCCATCTTTAATCAGGCGGCGCTGGACGCCGTGCGCAGGTGGAAGTACTCGACGCCCACGACGGAAGCCGGTCAGGCGGTGTCGGTCTATTGGCTCGTGACGATAAACTTTAAGGTTCAGTAGGGTTCACGGTTGGCTTACCGAAGAAAGGAGTCCAGGCAATGGGTTTCAGCATTATTGACCTCTGGAACAGTATGGGTTTTCTGGCCAAGTCCGTGGCCATGCTGCTCATGCTCATGAGCTTGATTTCCATCTGGGTGTTCATCGACCGCTTCATTGTCTTCCGGTCGGCCAAGAAGCAGTCGCTGGAGTTCATCGGCAAGGTGGGCAACCTGCTGAAGCAGAACAAGCTGGATGAGTGCATCGACCTGGCCAAGAAGTCCAAGAATAGCCACCTCGCCAAGGTCTTCTCCGCCGCGCTCTTGGAGTTCAAGGCCAACACGAGCGGCGGCGTCCAGTACAACGTCATCGAGGCGGCGAAGCGGGCCATCGAGCGCGCCACCGTGAAGACCTCGTCCGAGATGAAGCGCGGCCTGAGCTCCCTGGCCACCATCGGCGCCACGGCGCCCTTCGTCGGTCTGTTCGGAACGGTCATCGGCATCATCAACGCCTTCCGCGGCATGGCCCTCACCGGGTCGGGCGGCATCGGCGCTGTGGCCGGCGGTATCTCCGAAGCCCTGATCACCACGGCCTTCGGCTTGTTCGTGGCCATTCCCGCGGTGTGGTTCTACAACTACTTCGTCAACAAGGCCGACCTCATTTCCATCGAGATGAGCAACGCCTCCTCCGAGTTGGTGGACCACTTCATCAAGGTCACGGGCATCGAAGAGAAGTAACCCAGGAGGTCACCATGAGTATGGATGTAGGCAACGGCAGTGGGGGTTTCAAGAATGATATCAACGTCACGCCCTTCTGCGACGTGTGCCTGGTGCTCCTGATCATCTTCATGGTGGTCACGCCCCTGCTCCAGAAGGGCGTCCCGGTTCAGCTGCCCACGGCCATGAACCCGTCCAACGAGCCAGAGAAGGAATCCAACGTCACCATCAGCATTCAGGCCGACGGCAAGATCTATTACGGGGACAAGTGGGTGCCCATCGACGTCCTGAAGGACAACCTGCAGGAGGCTTACGCCAGGAATCCCGGCCGCGCCGTCTACATCAAGGGTGACAAGCGCCTGGACTTCGGCCAGGTCAAGGACGTTCTCCGCTACACGCAGGCCGTCGGATTCAAGGGCGTCGGGCTCGTCTCCCAGCACGTGGACGCGAAGGGCAACGTGGTTACCGGGAACGCTGCCTCCGCGGTCGCGGGCAACGGCTAAGAAGGGGTTAAGCCATGAGCATGGACGTGAAGAGCAGCGGCGGCCCCAAGTCGGACATCAACATCACGCCCCTGGTGGACATTCTGCTGGTGTTGCTGATCATCTTCATGGTGATCACACCCATCATGCAGAAGGGCTTCGAAACCCAGGTGCCCCCGAAGGCCCCGCCCAGCACCAACCCGTCGAACAGCAACGCGATCGTGCTACAGATCAGCGCGGACGGCAGCATGGCCATCAACAAGGGCCCCGTCACCATGCAGGATCTTGGGGAGAAGCTCGGTGCCATCTACGCCACCCGGGCTGACAAGGTCCTCTTTGTCGACGCCGACAACAAGGTCGCCTACGAGACGGTCATCAAGGCCCTGGACATCGCCAGGGGCCAGGGTAAGGTGGAGACGATCGGCTTCGTGCTGAACTGAGCCAACCGGCCGGGGCTTCACACTCCGGCTTTGAACCAACCCTGAACCACAGTCTCGAGCCAGTCGCGGGGGGAATGGAGACGTTCCCCCCGCTTCTGTTTCCCGTTGATCCGAAAATCGGGGTGGCAGGAAGGTGCTCGTCCCTGCGCGCCGCGTTTCCGGTGAGCCCTTCGCCCATACGGACCCCATGTACATCTCGGCCACTCCGGAGGCCTGCGGCAATTCCCCCATATGCCCGTCCGCACCTTTTCCGCCCCATTGTCCTTTCCCGGCCATCGCTACTGCAAGTGGAGAGTTTCCGTCCTCCCCTCTCAAAGCGTGCGGAACCGGACCTCTCGCTCCTCACATTCGCTTCGTCCGTGACCGCAGTAGCCGCCCAGGGCGCATCAGGTTGTATCGTTTTTCGCTCTTGACTCGGAAGCCGGGATGCCGCACTATGATTCCTTCTTGCTTGAGACTTACGCAAATGGGGGGGCCATGATCTCACTTCGACAGAACCCATGTACAGAGTCCATGAAGGAGAGTCGCCATGAGTGAATTGTGGTTGCTGATGAGTCTGATCATCGGGATCAGCGTCTTCGGGCTGTTGTTCGCGGCCTTCCTTGCCCGGTGGGTCGTGGGCAAGCCCACCGGCTCCGACGCCATGCGGCGTATCTCGGACGCCATCAAGGAGGGGGCTGAAGCCTTCCTGCGCAGGCAGAACCGGACCATCCTGGTTCTAGCGGCCGTCTTCGCCGTCGTCCTCTTCATCGGTTACGGCTTCGCCCGTGCCCACCACCAGTTCGACCCAGTTCAGAACCCGCTGCACCTGGCCTTCTGGATCACCCTCTCCTTCGTCCTCGGCGCCCTCTGCTCGGTATTCGCCGGTTACGTGGGCATGTGGGTTTCGATTCGAAGCAACATCCGGACCGCAAACGCGGCCCTCACGAGCCTGAACGACGCGATGCAGATCGCCCTTCGCGGCGGCGCGGTGTCCGGCCTTCTCGTGGTGGCCATGAGCCTCCTGGGCGTGGCTGGGCTCTACGCCATCGTGGATGCCTCCAAGACGACCAAGCCCGAGGACATCCCCCTGCTGATCATCGGCTACGGGTTCGGTGCCTCCTTCGTGGCCCTGTTTGCCCAGCTCGGCGGAGGAATCTACACCAAGGCCGCCGACGTGGGCGCCGACCTCGTGGGTAAGGTGGAGGCGGGCATCCCTGAAGACGACCCGCGGAACCCCGCCGTCATCGCCGACCTGGTGGGCGACAACGTGGGCGACTGCGCTGGCCGCGGTGCCGACCTCTTTGAATCCACCGCCGCCGAGAACATCGGCGCCATGATCCTCGGGGCTTCTCTGGCCACCACCGCCGATAAGCTAGGGGTGGGCTTCTCTATGGGCATCATCGGCGTCATGATGTTCCCCCTCGTGGCCCGCGCCTTCGGCATCATCGCCTGCATCATCGGGATCATGTCCGTGCGGATGGACAAGGAAGAGAAGATGGACCCCATGCAGGTCCTGAACCGCGGCTACTACGTGGCCGTGGTCCTGGCCATGATCGCCTTCGGCGGAGCCACCTACTGGCTCCTCAACAGCCCCAAGGCGCCCGATGCGTGGTGGCACTTCTTCCTCTGCGGCATCGTGGGCGTCCTCTGCTCGGTCGCCTTCGTCTACATCACCCAGTACTACACCGAATACCGTTTTCGCCCCGTGCAGTCCATCGCAGAGGCCTCCACCACGGGTCCCGCGACGAACATCATCGCCGGCATCGGCGTCGGCCTCGAGTGCGTCTGGATGCCCGCCCTCTCCATGAGCGCCGCCCTTCTGATCTCCTATTTCCTGGGTGAGAGCATCCCCGGAATGCCCGGCGCTGGGCTCTTCGGGACGGCCGTGGCCACGATGGGCATGCTCGCCACGGCGGCCTACATCCTGGCCATGGACACCTTCGGGCCAATCACCGACAACGCCGGCGGCATCGTCGAGATGTCGGAACAGCCGGAGGAGATCCGCAAGAAGACCGACCGCCTGGACGCCGTGGGCAACACCACCAAGGCCCTGACCAAGGGTTACGCCGTGGGTTCCGCGGGCCTCGCCGCCTTCCTGCTCTTCCAGGCCTACATGGATGAGGTCGGCAAGTACGCCGGCAAGCCGCTCGGCGTCGTGGATCTGAGCAAGCCCGTGGTCTTCGTGGGCGGGCTCATCGGCGCCACCCTGGTCTTCCTGTTCTCCTCCATGGCGATCCGTGCCGTGGGCAAGGCGGCGCAGGCAATCATCGCCGAGGTCCGCAGGCAGTACGCCAAGCTGCCCAGGCTGAACGACATGATCCAGTTCCCCAAGGACTTCAAGCCGGATTACGGCTCCTGCGTGGACATCGTCACCAAGTCCGCCCTTCGTCAGATGGTGGCGCCCGGGCTTCTCGTGGTCCTGACCCCCATCGCCACGGGCTACCTCTTCAAGCTTCTCTTCGCCTCACCGGCACACCCCCTGATCGCCGCCGAGTCCGTGGCCGGCCTCCTCATGGTCGGCACCATCTGCGGCATCCTCATGGCCCTCTTCCTCAACAACGGCGGCGGCGCTTGGGACAACGCCAAGAAATACATCGAATCGGGCGCCCACGGCGGCAAGTACCTGACTGACGCCCAGGGCAACAAGGTGAAGAACCCCACCCACGGCGCGGCCGTGGTGGGCGACACCGTCGGCGACCCCTTCAAGGACACCGCCGGCCCGTCGCTGCACGTCCTCATCAAGCTGCTCTCCACCATCACGCTGGTGCTCGCGCCTCTGTTCATCTAGGCGAGAACCTGCCGGAAACATCGAGGGCGGGGATCACTCCCCGCCCTCCTTTTTTTCGGGCAGTTCAGGGGTTCACCACCAAGTCACCAAGGCACCAAGAAAGACATTGAGGGCTCTTGCAGGGGAACCTTGGCACCGGTCGCCCGAAGATGAACCGGGGCGCCTTCGTGTCCCGGCGGTGAAGGGGCCCTACTCGGCCAGAATGTGGAGCGCCTCCGGGTGCACCTGCTCGTCGTCCCGGCAGGTTCGGTGGACGGCCAGCACGCCTTCCAGATCTCCCTCCACGGCTCCCTCCCCCTTCATCTCATAGGCGTGGACGGGCGCGTACAAGTCCACGCCTCTCACGCCGTCGTCCACGATCTCCTCGAAGGACGCGTCCGGGGAGAGCGCTACGCCTTCCGGGAGGCCGTCGAAGATCGCCCTCGCGCGCTCCGCATGCTCCTTCGAGAAGACGTGGACCGTGAACCGGAACCGAGCCCCCGCGACGCTGCGCCGGTGCCGCACCGCCATGGGTCTTCCCGCCTTGGACGAATCGTCCACGGCAGCGAGGACGTCGGGCACGAGGTCCTCGGGAACGAGAAGGTGCAGAGTCTCAGCGGCGGGATGGAGGAACTCACGAACCTGCTCCCGCAGGTGGGCGCAGTCGAACCCTTCGGCTTCCGCGTTCAGGACCCTGTCTGCCAGCCCCTTTGCGCGCAGAAAGCCACGGATGAACCCGATGTCCCATCCCCGTGGGCCGTCAACCACCAGCTCGGCGTACCTGACCGCCATGGCCGCCTCCTACAACGCGATCACAGAAAGAATATAAGGCTGATGAGTACGAAAAGCGGGAGGAGGATCGGGACCGCCCACTTGAATAGGTAGCCGAAGAAGGACGGCATATCCACCCCAGCCTCCTCAGCGATCGAGCGCACCATGAAGTTGGGCGCGTTCCCGATGTACGTGTTGGCCCCCATGAAGACCGCCCCCGTGGCCACCGCCTCGAGAAAACGTGCGTGCGTCTGAATCAGCTGGACCACGGCTTGCGATTCAGGCAGGCCGGGGTAGAACCTGCCGAGCTGCATGTTGAAGAAGGTCAAGTAGGTGGGAGCGTTGTCCAGGAACGACGAGAGCCCGCCGGCGGCCCAGAAGTATTCCCACGGCTCGCGGACGGAGGCAACCAGGAAAGCCATGTGACCGCTCTCGCCCGCCTTCAGGATGGCCAAGGCCGGGATGATCGTCGCGAAGATTCCGGCGAAGAGGAGGGCCACCTCCCGGATGGGCTCCCACGTGAACCCGTTGTCCTTCCTCAGGCGGCCAGGCGTCGTCCACACCGAGAGGAGGGCCATGGCCACGATGATGGCATCGCGGACGAGGTCCTGCACCTCCAGGTGGACGCCCAGCACGTCGAGCACCCCCCCGTGCCAGAACCCCGACAGCAGGACCGCCCCCAGGATGCCGGCCAGGTAGAAGAGGTTGTGCCACCCGTCTAGGCGTAGCGGGGTCTGGGCCGTCTCCTCTTTCCTGTGAACCTCGTCCGGTTCCTTCCGGAAGTAGTACCTGTCGATGCCATAGAAGACCGCGAGCAGCACCACCGAGGCAGCACCCATCATCGGCAGAAGCCGCAGCGTCCAGAAGAAGGGCACGCCGTGCAGGAACCCCAGGAAGAGGGGCGGATCGCCGAGCGGTGTGAGGCTCCCTCCGATGTTGGCCACCAGGAAGATGAAGAAGACGACCACGTGGGCCTTGTGGTGCCGGGCGGCGTTAGCCCGCAGCAGGGGGCGGATGAGCAGCATCGCCGCGCCCGTGGTGCCGGTCCAGGAGGCGATGACCGTGCCGATCAGGAGGAAGAGCGTGTTCACCTTGGGAGTCCCGGCCATGGTCCCCCGCAGGACCAATCCGCCCGACACCGCAAAGAGGCCCCAGAGAAGGATGATGAACGGGACGTAGTCCACGAGGTAGATATGGAGCACCTCGTGCCAGGCGCTCATCCGGTAGACCAGCAGGAAGGGCACGCCGAAGACCAGCGCCCAGAAGAGGGAGACCTTGGGGTAGTGCCGGTGCCAGAAGTGCGGAGCCATCAGCGGAAAGAGGGCTATGGAGAGCAGGATTCCCGCGAAGGGCAGGATGGACCAGAGCGGGAGCAGCTCGCCGATGGCGGCGTGGACTTGGCCCGTTTCCTGGGGCAGCGCGGCTACGGGCAATCCCAAGCCCACCGCCGCGGCCAGGACCCTGACCCACGAGGCTTTGACCCTTCCGCGATTCAAGGCGCCTCCTGCTCGGCTTCGGAGGAGAAGAAGGCCTCCACCGCGTCCAGGCTCTCGGTCACGGCGAAGGGGGGGAGCGAGGCCAGCAGCAGCCGGCCGTAGGATCTCCGCCTCAGCCTCACGTCGAAGCAGGCCACCACGCCCCGGTCCCGCGTGGAGCGGATCAGGCGGCCCACCCCCTGCTGGAGCATGATGGCGGCCATGGGCACCTGGTAGCCCGTGAAGGGGTCCTGCCCGGACTTTCGCAGGCCGTCGATCCTCGCCTGGGTCAGGGGATCGTTGGGGGCGGCGAAGGGCAGCTTGTCGATGACCACGAGAGAGAGTGCCTCGCCCTGAACGTCCACGCCCTGCCAGAAGGAGGCGGTGGCCACGAGCACCGCGTTGCCCGCCTGCCGGAAACGCTCCAGCAGCAACGCCTTGGGCTCCTCCCCCTGGACCAGGACCGGAAAGGGCAGCAGGGCTTCCAGGGACTGGGCCACGGCCCGCATGTTGCGGTAGGAGGTGCACAGCACGAAGGCCCGGCCGCGGGAGAATCCGATCAACGGGGGGAGGGCGGCCAGGAGGGCATCCAGAAACCCCTCGTCGCCGGGGTCCGGAAATCGCGCCGGGACGTAGAGGAGGCCCTGCCGGCCGTAGTCGAACGGACTGGGCAGGCGGAGTTCCTCGGTCCCCTCGGGAATCCCCATGCGGCTTCTAAAATAGGCGAAGGAGCCCCCAACCGTGAGAGTGGCCGAGGTGAAGGCGGCGCCGTTGAGCCGGCCGTAGAGGTTCTCGCGCATCAGATCCCCCACGTCGATGGGGCTGGCGCCCAGGATCACGTTCCGGCCGCGGGCCTCCACGTAGCGCACGTAGGCGTCGTCCGCGCCGTCCAGCACGAACTCCACGGCCTCCCGAAGGGTTTCGAGCCGGCCCAGCAGCCCCTCCACCTCGCCCCCGCCGTCCGTGCCCTGCAAGGCGAGGCCCGCGGCGTCCAGGGCATTGTCCATCCTCTCGCGCAGGGCCTCCTCGCCCCCACCGGGACGGCCCGCACGAATGACCTCGCGCCGCTCCCCGCGGGCCTCTATGGGTCCGAAGAAGAAGAGCACCGCCTGCGTTGCGTCCTGCAGGATGCGGCTCAGATTGCCTTCGCCCCCGCCGGCGACTTTCGCCGCGTCGTGGAGCCACTCCTGCACCATGCGGCGGCTCACACTCACCCCGAAGAAGGAGGTGGCCGCCTCCTCCGCCTCGTGGGCCTCGTCCATGACGAGGTGCGCGTACTCGGGCAGGGCGGCGGCGTCCCAGCGGTTCTTCAGCGCCAGGTCGGCGCAGAGCAGGTGGTGGTTGGTCACGACCAGATCGGCGGCCTCGGCCTGGCGCCTGAGCTGAACCACGTGGCAGTCGTTGAACAGCGGGCAGGAGGATCCCAGGCAGCGCTCTCCCCGCGCGTTGATCTCCCGCCATGTGGAGAAATCCTCAGGGATCCCATCCCACTCGGCCTTGTCGCCCGTCTTGGTGGAGGAGGCCCAGGCCTCCAGCCGTTTCAGGTGGGCCGCGTCCGCCGGCGAGGTGAACAGCGGCTCCGCCAGAAAGCGGCGCCAGTAATGGAGACACAGGTAGTTGGCGCGCCCCTTCACCGTTACGGCGCGCACAGGCCGCTCCAGAATCCGCTCAAGAAGCGGGATGTCCTTCCTGGCCAGCTGCTCTTGGAGGGCCTTGGTGCCCGTTGAGATCACGACCCTGCGGTCCAGGTGGGCGGCCGGGAGCAGATAGGCCAGGCTTTTCCCCGTTCCCGTCCCCGCCTCGGCCAACAGGAACCCCTCGTGGCGCAGGGCGCGCCAAACGGCGGCGGCCATCTCCTCCTGACCGGGCCGGTACTCGTAGAAGGGCTCCCTGGCCAGCGGCCCTTCGGGGCCGAGCAGCGCTCGAAAGTCGGGCTCCTCCGGGCGGGGGCCTTTCATGCGAAGATCGAGCCAGGGAAACAGGGAAACAGGGAAACAGGGAGCGAAGGGCTCATCCCCGCCTTGGTTTCTTCATTCCTCATCTGTCGTCCCTCATCCACCATGCCCGCCATATCTCTCCGCCTGGTCCCTGAGCCAGCGGCCGAGGTTTCGCGAAAAGGGCGATCGTGGCGTTCGCTCCGGGTGCCATTGGATGCCCAGGACGCGCGGATGCGCGGGGTGCTCGATGGCTTCGGGCACCTCATCGGGACCCCGCGCCGTAATCCTCCAGCCCGCCGCCAGGTTCCCCACGGCCTGGTGATGGGAGGAGTGGACCCTCGTGTCCCGACCAGGATAGAGGCTTGCCACCAGGGTGCCCGGCTCCACGTGAAGACGGTGGCGGGGAGAGGGTTTTCCTGGAGCGCTTCGGCGGTGCCGCAGGCGGGGGTCCTCCAGGTGCCGGACCAGGTCGCCGCCGAGGGCCGCGTTGATGGTCTGACATCCCAGACAGATGCCCAGAACGGGAACGCCGAGCTTCAGGCAGCGCCAGAGGAGCGTGAATTCAAACGCCGTCCGGTCGGGGTGGGAGTAGTGCTCCCCGGGACGGGGTTCCGGATCGGCTCCGTAGAGGGAGGGGGCAATGTCGTGGCCTCCCGAGAGCACCAGGGCCGACAGGCCCGCCAGGGCCTCCGCCTCGGAGCCCGGAAGCGCCGGCAGGGCGATGGGCAGGAGCCCCGCACCCTTGACCCACTCGAAGTACTCCCGGCTCAGGACGAGCTTGCGGCCTCCTTCGCCCTCTTCCCAGTCCGCCGTAATCCCCACGTGCAGCATCTCAACGAGTCCCTCTCACCTTCACCAGGTCTTTGAAGAAGGGTATCAGGTTGATGAGGCGTCCCGCCAGCCCCTCGGCGAGGAGAAACCGCATCCGCCTAGCCAGGTCCAGGCCGTCGGAGCTGTAGGGAAACCACCAGAGCTCTCCCTCCCGCTGACCTCTGTCGGCCCCCAGGAGCTGGATCGAGGTCCATTCATGGAGCGAACCAAGCCAGGGGGTGCGGCCCGATCCGGACTGCTTCATTCCGCCCCAGGGGAACTGCGCCTGGGTATGGATGTAGGAGACGTCGTTGATCCAGA
Source organism: Acidobacteriota bacterium (assembly GCA_049591295.1). Classification (GTDB taxonomy): domain Bacteria; phylum Acidobacteriota; class UBA4820; order UBA4820; family DSQY01; genus DTPS01. Next base: position 29,471 of record JBAWEQ010000230.1, on the reverse strand, counting down.
CGGAGCCCACGGCCAGCCGGCGGCCGAGGGCCAGGCCCCGCTCCACATCCGCGGTCCAGATCGAAGCGGACAGGCCGTAACGAGAGTCGTTGGTCCATCGGACCGCCTCATCCAGGTCGGCGTACCCCATGACGGGCACCACCGGTCCCGTGGTCTCCTCCCTCATGAGAGCGCAGTCCAGGGGCACGTCCACCAGTACCGTGGGCTGGAAGAAGAAGCCTGGGCCGGGCAGTCGCCGTCCGCCGCACAGAAGGCGCGCCCCCTTCGAGACGGCTTCTTGCACGTGGGCCTCAACCCGTTCGAGCTGCTGGGAAGAGATCAGGGGGCCGACCTCGACTCCCTCCTCCATGCCGTTCCCAGCCCTGAGCGCCCCGACCTTGTCCGCCACGGCGGCGGCGAATCTATCCTTCATGTGGGCCGGCGCGAAGAACCGCTCCGCGGAAGCGCAGGCCTGGCCGGTCCCGGAGCAGGCCGCCCATGCGGCCCCGTTGACGGTCCTCGCGAACGGGGCGTCCGGGAGAACCAGGAAGGCGTCCTTCCCCCCCAACGCCAGCCCCGTGGGGATGAGCCTCGGCGCTAGCTTAGCCTGGATTTCATGTCCGGCGCCCGTGGACCCAGTGAAGAGGAGGCCGTCCAATCCGCCTTCCACCAGATGGGCGCCCGTCTCGCGCCCGCCCGTCACCAGGTTGAGCACGCCGGGAGGGAAGCCCGCCCGGTGGAAGAGCCCAGCCAGCTTCGTTCCCACGAGCGGCGCGAGTTCGGACGGCTTGAACACGACGGTGTTGCCGGCCAGGAGGGCGGGCAGGATCTGCCCCATGGGGATGGCCAGCGGCAGGTTCCACGGCGAGATCACTCCCAGCACGCCGAGCGGCACCCTGCGGATCCAGTGGCGCTTCCCCCACAGGAGAGGATTTCCTCCCCTCACACGGCGGTCGTCGAGGTAGGCCGGCGCCCCCTTGCAGAGGCCGGCTATGAGATCGAGGGTGCCCAGAATCTCCAAAAAGTGGGCTTCCTGAAGCGGCTTGCCCGATTCCTGGGTGATGAGAGAGGCCAGGGCGTCGCCCTCCTGCGCCACCAGCCCCCTCAGCGTCTCCAGGTGACCGATCCTGCGATCCAGCGGCAGGGCCGCCCAGGAGGGCTGCGCCTCCCTGGCGGCGCGCACGGCCAAACCCACGTCCTCCTTGTTGCAGAGGGGCGCGTATCCGATGATCTCGCCGGTGGCCGGGTTGAGGCTCTCCAGGCGGTCGTCCTTCTGGTACCACTCCCCCCCGATCAGGACCTTGGCATCGACTCGCTGGGGCGCCCGGCCGGCCGGCTCACTCATGATCCAGCTTTCGGACCACCGCCGGGACGCCCTTGGACGACCAGTCCGTGGCGCCCTGCGCCGTCCAGGCCACCTTGCCCTCCCGGTCCAGGACTACGGTCGTGGGGATGGCGGTCACGCCCATCTGGTCCGCCAGTCCGCCCTGGTCGATGTAGACGGGGAAATGCTGCGGAATGGCCTGGAGGAAGGTCAGAACCGGCGCCTTGTCGTTGTCTACCGACACCGGGAGGATGACGATTCCAGGGTCCTCCTGGTGAGCCCCGGCGTACCGTGCAAACTCCGGAAACTCGGCCCTGCAGGGCGGGCACCAGGTCGCCCAGAAGTGGAGAACGACGACCTTTCCCTTCAACGAAGCCAGGTCCACGGAGCTGGCACCGGACGTCACGGGCTCGATGGCCGCCGTACCGGCGGGAGAACGTTGGCCCGAGGGTACCAGCCCCGCAGGCCCACCGCCGCGAAGGCCCGTCCGGAGCAAGTAGACGCCGAGGATCGCCACGGCCAAGGCGATGACGATCCAAAAGCTCCTCATGGAGCCTCCCGAACCAGCCGGAGCAGCATTCTGACCCTTCATGGACGGACCTCCTGGAGCCGTATTATGGGGCCGGAGGGAGCCCTCCGGCAAGTGAACATCGCACCGGCCCGGCAAAGGCCTCATCGGGCTTGAGCCCTTGACGGCTATGGGGTATCATTCGATTGGCTGGAAAGGGGTTTCCCATGGCACAGAGGGGCCGCGAGCTCGATTGGATCACGATCAAGTACAAGGATATTTACAGCATCATCCTTGTGCTCGCCGCCCTCGGGCTGATCGGTGGAGGGGTCTTCTTCTACTGGCGCTGGCACGGAAACCCCAAAATCCAGGCCGAACGGGCGCTTACGAAGGCCCAGCGGCTCCAGGACACGATGGACACCCCCGACGTCTCGGGCGAGGTGAGGGCCACCCTCAGACAGACCAGCACCATGCTCCAGCAAGCCCGCAACGAGTTCGCGGCCGGGCACTTCCCGAAGGCCCTATCCATGGCCAACGACGTGCTGGAAACCCTGAAGAATGCCCAGGCGAGTTCGAGCACGTCGCAGAAGTACGCCACCCTGGTCACGACGGAGGGCCAGGTGGAAGTCAAGCGGACGGGCCAGCACCTCTTCACGAATGCCTCCGAACAGATGATCCTGGAGGATGGGGACATCGTGCGTACCGGTAAGAACAGCTCGGCCCAGATCAAATACCACAACGGCCAGATCCAGATCATCTCCTCCGACTCCCTGGTCGTGATCCAGGCGTTGAGCACCAGTCCCGCCGGCGGCAGCCGCATCGAGGTGGCTCTGAAGCAGGGCTTCGTGGAGACGCAGACGCCGGAGACCATGACCGCGAAGGATGAGTCCATCATCGCGACGGACACCACCAAGGTCCGGCCGGCAGCGGCCTCTCGCGTCGGCGTGGGCCAGGCCGCCAACGGGGACGTGACCACGTCCATCTTCACGGGCACCGGCGAGATCGAGGCCGCCGGGCGGAAAGAGACCCTTCAGGCGGGTGCCACGGGGGTATCCGTGGTGACGACCTCCACGGGCATGGGACAGACGGAGGCCCTTGTCCCTCCCCCTGCGGCGGACACCCCGAAAGACCAACAGATCTTCCGGCTGGAGGACCCGGTCCACCAGCCGATGGTGTTCAAGTGGAAGGGCGGCGGCGCGGTGACGAGGTTCGAACTCTCGGCCAAGCCGCTCTTCTCGACCCTGCTCACGGACCAGACCGTGCGAGGGGACGATAACGTGACCGTGAAGGGCATGCCGGCCGGAACCTACTACTGGCGGCTGCGAACCGAGGGGGACGACAAGAGGACCTTCTGGTCGCCCATCTACCGGTTCCGGATCCTGCAGATCTACCAGCGCCCCAAGATCAAGCGTGATCTCAAGTTGAGCGTGGACGCCACACCCATCGGCGACGGGGTCATCCTCCAGGGCACGACCGACCCGGGCGTCTCCATCTCTGTGAACGACATCGAAGTGCCCGTCAACGCCGACGGCACCTTCAGCAAAATCGTGATCTTTTCCGACTACGGGACCCAGGCCGTACAGGTGCGCGCCTTCGACGACGAGGGCAACGAGACGATCTGGCGGAAGCAGTTCCAGTCGGTTTCTTCGTACTGACACCCTTCTGATGGGCCGGCCATGGCCGCAAATGTATCCTACAAGAGGAAATACGAGGAACTCCTGGTCATCCACGACCGCAAGGGCGAACAGCTTCGCCTTTTGGCTGAGGTGGTCAGGACGGCCAACTCTCTCCTGGAGCCGGAGGCGCTCATCGACTACATCATGGAGCGGGTCCAACTGCTCGTCCGGTCCGAGGCCTGGAGCCTCCTCCTCATGGACGAAGCCGGCGAGAACCTCGTATTCAAGGGCGTCATGGGCAGCAAGGCGGCCCCGCTCAAGGAACTCAAGCTCCGGGTCGGTGAAGGCATCGCGGGAGAGGTGGCCGCTAAGGGGCGCGCCATGATGATCAACGACGCCGCCCGCTCTCCGCTCTTCAATCCCGAGCTAGACCGGCTGACCCAATTTCAGACGCGATCCATCCTGTGCGTCCCCCTCAGGAGCCGGGGAAAGACCCTCGGCGTACTCGAAGTGATCAACAAGGGCGGAGAGGAGGAGTTCACCGAGGCTGACCTGGAGACCGCGACCCTCTTCGCCGAGCCCGTCGCCATCGCCATCGAGAACGCCTATCTCTTCCAGCGCATCAAGCAGCTCAGCCTCGTGGACGACCTCACCCAGCTCTACAATTCACGCTACCTCCGACAGTCCCTGAAGGTGGAGCTCATCAGGGGCGGCCGCTACCACTATCCCGTGGCCCTGGTCTTTCTCGACCTGGACGGCTTCAAGCAGGTCAACGACCGCTACGGCCACCTCATGGGGAGCAGGACGCTCCAGGTGGTGGGCGGCATCCTGAAGGGGCTGGTGCGCAATGTGGACGTGGTCGTCCGCTACGGCGGAGACGAGTTCGTCATCATTCTTCCCAACACCGACGTCGAGGGCAGCCGGCTGGTGGCCGAGCGTCTCCGCCGCTCCATCGCCGCCCACGACTATGAGGCCAGCACAGGCTGCGCCTTCACCCTTTCGGCGAGTTTCGGGATCGCCGTCGCTCCCGATCACGGCGATGACCCGGAGACCCTGATCCAGCGGGCCGATCAGGCCATGTACCGGATCAAGGAATCCACCAAGAACGGCTGTGCAGTTTACAGTTAGGAGCCCCCATGCCCTTTAGCTTGCGTTCGCCCTTTTCCTTCCTGTCCAACGACCTCGCCATCGATCTCGGGACGGCGTACACCCTGGTCTACGTGAAGGGGCAGGGCATCGTCGTGCGCGAACCCTCCATCGTGGCCATGAACATGAAGACGGGACGCATCGAGGCCGTCGGGACCGAGGCCAAGGAGATGCTCGGACGCACCCCGGGCAACATCCAGGCCATCAAACCCATGAAGGACGGGGTCATTGCGGATTTCGAGCACACGGAGAAGATGCTCGATTACTTCATCAAGAAGGCCCACAACCGCAAGCTCGTGGTGAGGCCCAGGATCGTCATCTGCGTGCCCAGCCAGATCACCCAGGTGGAGAAGCGGGCGGTACGGGACTCGGCCTACAGGGCCAAGGCCTCCTACGTGGCCATGGTGGAGGAGCCGATGGCCGCGGCCATCGGCGCGGGCATGCCCATCACCGAACCCACGGGCAACCTCATCGTGGACATAGGAGGGGGCACCACGGACGTGGCGGTCATCTCCATGGCGGGCATCGTCTACTCGCGTACGGTCAGGGTGGCCGGCAACGAGATGGACGAGGCCATCATCCAGTACGTCAAGAAGCGGTACAACCTGCTCATCGGGGAGAGGACGGCGGAGGAGGTGAAGATCCGCCTCGGATCGGCCTATCCCCTGGAGGAGGAGAATTCGGCGGAGATCAAGGGGCGCGACCTCGTGGAGGGGATCCCCAAGACCGTCCTCGTTTCCGCCGAGGAGATCCGGGAGGCCCTCTCGGAGACCGTCTCGGTCATCATCGACGCCGTCAAGCAGGCCCTGGAGCAGACGCCGCCGGAACTCGCCGCGGACATCGTGGACCGCGGCATCGTGCTGACCGGAGGCGGGGCACTGCTCAAGAACCTGGACAAGCGGCTTCGGGAGGAAACCGGCCTGCCGGTGCTCATCGCGGACGATCCCCTCTCCTCGGTCGTGTTGGGGGCCGGGAAGATGCTCGTGGACTTCGATCTCCTCAAACGCGTCGCCATCGAATAATGTCCCGCAGGTCGCCCATCCGCCGGCCCGAAGTCCTGCTCGTCCTCTTGATGGCCGGCTACCTCGTCCTCCTGGGCTGGCAGGTCAGGCGGGGGACGCAATCTGCCCTCAGCAGCCTCGCCCTCGGCGCGTTCGGCCCTTTCTTGTCCGTCTACGACTCGGCCAACCGGCTCACCAGGGAGGGCCTCCAAGCCTATTTTTGGCAGAGGGACGCCGCCGTGAAGGCCGAGAGGCTGGAGGAGGACAACCGGGAACTCCAAGGCAGGTTGGAGATCAGCCAGGCCCTCGAAAAGGAGGTGCTCCAGCTCCGCGAACTCATCAAGGCGCCGAAGCCGACTGGCTACCAGGTGTTCGGCGCCAAGGCGCTCACGGAATTCGGGGTGCCCTTCGGGCGCTACCTGCTCGTGTCGTGCAGAAGCGATCTGTCCTTTCCGGACCGTACGCCGGTGATCGGGCCCCAGGGCGCCGTGGGAAGGGTTCAGACGCGCATCGGCCCCCTGTACCGGATCCTGCTGGTGACGGACCCCAGCTCGGCGGTGGGGGTCATGTCGGACCGTTCGGGCGTCCACGGCGTGGCCGTGGGAGAGGGACGCACCCTCTCCGTCCGCTGGGTATCCAACGAGGCCGACGTGAAGGCGGGCGACCTCTTCGTGACCTCAGGCGAGGACGGGATCTTCCCTCCGGGGATCCGGATGGGCACCGTCACCGAGGTGTCGGACGGCCCGGACTACCTGAAGCGGATCACCCTCAGCCCGGCATCCCGCCTCGGCGACCTCATGTGGGTTCTGCTCCTCAGGAAGACCAATGGGTAAGCGACTCATCGCCTCCCTCCTGCTCCTGTTCATGGCCGTGGCCGTGCAAACCCTGCTGCCCCTCGTGTCGGGCGGGCTCACCATCGCCAACCCCTTCCTCGCCCTGCTCACGGTCCTGGCGCTCAGGGGCGGTAAGCTCTCCGGGCTGCTCTGGGGAGCCTTTCTCGGAGCCCTCTGCGACGCCTATTTCCTCCCGTACGTGGGCTTCCACGGCACCGCCTTCACCTTGCTGGGTTATCTGCTCGGCTGGATCGGTTCCAAGGTCATGCTGCAAGGGGTGGTTCCCTTGGCCTTCTTCGGCTGGGCCAGCTACATTGTGGACGCGGGCTTGGTGGCGCTACTCTACCTCCTGCTCGGCCTTCCCCTGGCCGCCCCGTTCTTCGTCCCCGTTCTCCTGGGCAGTCTGGTGACGGGGCTGATGGCGGCGGGGTTCGAATTGGCCGCGCGCAAGCTCTTTCCGGAGGAACGGCCATGAACGGCGCGCAGGAACCCTCCCTGCAGAACAAGATCCAATTCCTCCAGGCCATTCTCTGGATCCTGTTCGTGGTCTTCGCCCTCAGGCTTTTCTACCTCCAGGTCATTCAGGGCCCGTACTACCGGTTGCTTTCGGAAAACAACTACACCCGTCCCACGGTGCTGCGGGCGCCCCGTGGCATGCTCCTGGACCGAAACGGCGCGGTTCTCTGCAGAAACCAAGTCTCCTTCTCCCTCGTGCTGGACACGGCGAAGGGGGGCTCTCTTGACCAGACCCTTCTGAGCATGCAGCGGATCCTGGGCCTGGTCATGACTAGGGAAGAGGTGCAGGCCGCCCTGCGCCGCAGCCCCGTGCCGAGCCTGGCCGTCCTGGCCCGGGACATACCGACCGCCTGGATGCAGAAGGTGGAGGCCAATCAGGACGAGCTCAAGATGCTGAGAATCGAGATGGAGCTCCGGCGAGAGTATCCCTTCGGGCCTGTGGCCAGCCACGCACTGGGCTATGTGGGGCTCCTCTCTCCCGAAGAGGCCCAGAAGCTGCGAGTGTCGGACAACGACCCCTTCATCGAGGTGGGCAAGTCGGGAGTGGAGCGCACCGCCAACGCGCTCCTCATGGGTAAGAATGGCCTGCGCATGGCTCAGGTCAACAGCCTGGGGCGAGAGGTGGAGGACCCCACCCTGAAGCTGCCGGGTGTAGGCATCCGGCGTGAGCCCGTTCCGGGGCAGACGGTGCACCTGACTCTGGACATTCAGCTCCAGAACATCCTGGAACAGGCCTTCGGGGAAGAGCACGGCTCGGCGGTCTTCATGAATCCCTACACCGGTGACATCCTGGCCTGGGTCAGCCTGCCCAACTTCGACCCCAATCTCTTCTCGGGCGCCATACCCGCCTCCAAGTGGCGGGAACTCTCCGAAGAACCGAGCCACCCGCTTCTCGACCGCCCAATCCAGGGGGTCTATCCTCCGGGCTCCACCTTCAAACCCTTTGTGGCCCTGGTCGGTCTCGAAGACGGCGTTCTGACGCCGGACACCACCTTTTACTGTCCTGGATATTGGGATTTCGGCGGACGCGTCTTTCACTGCTGGGCCAAGGGCGGCCACGGTACCGTCGATCTTCTGAAGGGCATCCAGGATTCCTGCGACGTCTACTTCTACCACGCCGGAGACCGGATCGGCATCCAGCGCATGGACAAATGGGCAAAGTTCTTTGGCCTCGGCATCAAAACCGGCGTCGATTTGCCCTCCGAGATCGGCGGCTTTTTCCCGTCGCCGGCATGGAAAGCCAAACGACATTTGGGCCCCTGGTACCCGGGCGACAACCTGCCCGTGGCCATCGGGCAAGGCTATTTGACCGTCACGCCCCTTCAGCTCCTTTCCATCTACTCGACCCTCGCCACGGGCGGAGAGCGCTTTCAGCCCAAGCTCCTGGAGGGTCCGCCCAAGCTCGAGAGCTCGGTCGCCATCTCCCCCCAGACTGAGGCCGTCCTCAAGCAGGCGCTCCAATTGGTGGTGGAGAGCGGCACCGGTACGGCCTGCCGCATCCCCGGCGTGGCGGTCTGCGCAAAGACGGGCACGGCCCAGGTGGTGGCAGCCAGCGCGGGCCGCAACTCCATGTCGCTCCCGAAAGACCAGCGCGACCACGCCTGGTTCGCGGGATTCGCTCCGGCCGGCAATCCCTCCGTGGCCTTCGTCGTCATGGTGGAGCACGGCGGCCACGGGGGCACACTCGCGGCCAAGATCGCCAAAGCTGGACTGGAGTACATCCTGCTGGGCAAAAAGCCGGCCCAGCCGGATGAAGGCACCAAGGCGGCGCCAGAGGGCCAAGCGCCGAACCAGGAGACGCCGCCCAAGCCGGATGCCCCCCTCAAGGTACGCCTGACCCCGCAGGAGCCGCAGCGGCTCATCACAGCCCGGTACGGAGGGGGCGCGAACCCCCGAGGCCAGCCATGAAGAAGACGCTTCGGGAGGCCGTGTCCTACGGAGACTTCGTCACCGTGGCGCTCTACCTGACCCTGCTCATCTTTGGAGTTTTGATGGTGCGCTCGGCCACATTCGGGACGCGCTTCGCTTATCTCGGCAACCGTCAGATGTTCTGGGCTGTCCTTGCCTTTGGCGCGTTTTCCCTGGCGTTCCTGATCCCCTATGAAATCTGGGTCGAGTACAGTTACCTGCTTTACGGCCTTTGCGTCGTGGTGCTCCTCTCGATGCCCGTGTTGGGACATTACGTCGGTGGCCACAAGTCCTGGCTCTACATCGGGCCCATCGGCTTCGAGCCGTCTGAGTTTGCCAAGATCGCCGCAGCCCTCGCCGGAGCGGCCTTCATCAAGGAGCTCGTGGGCAGGGCCATGGGATGGCGGGAGATCGGCATCCTCTCGGGGATCATCGGGTTGCCCATGCTCCTGACTCTACTGCAGCCAGACTTCGGGACAGCCACGACCTTTATCCCCCTCGTTGCGGTAGCCCTCTACCTCAGCTTCCTTCCCCTGACTCAGATCGTGAAATGGTGCGCCATCGGGATCCTGACGCTCGTACTGCTCCTGGCGCTGGGATGGTTCACCTTCCTCAAGCCCTACCAGAAGGACCGCATCATCACCTTCATCCACCCCACCGCGAACACGAGGGGAGCCGGCTACCAGGTGAACCAGGCCCGCATCGCCGTGGGCTCGGGCGAGTTGCTGGGGAAGGGTCTCTACTCGGGCACGCAGAACCGGCTCAATTTCCTTCCGGCGCCCCACACCGATTTCATCTTCGGCGTAGTGGCCGAAGAGACTGGATTTCTGGGTTCCCTGGCCCTCCTCGGGCTCTACCTCTCGCTCCTGCTGAGGTTCCTGAGCACCGCCTCGGCAGCCCGGGATTCCGAAGGCCGGTTCATCGTCCTCTGCGCCTTCGCCGTCATCCTGTACCACGTGCTGATCAACATCGGAATGGTCATCGGCCTCGTGCCCACCACGGGCATCCCGCTCCCCTTCCTCTCCTACGGCGGCTCCTTCCTGGTCAGCATGAGCCTCTTCGTGGGACTGGCGGCCAACGTCCGTTCGAGAAGGTACGCGCAGTGACCGACCGCTTCAGCCGGCAGCGGCTCCTTCCGTGGATTGGTGATGCGGGCCAAGCCCGCATCGCCGGAGCCCGCGTGGGGATCGTGGGGCTGGGCGCCCTCGGATGCGTCTCCTCGGCCTTCCTGGCCAGGGCCGGCGTCGGGGCTCTAGTCCTGGTGGACCGGGACTTCGTGGAAGTTTCCAATCTGACCCGTCAGCTCCTGTACACCGAGGAAGACTGCGAGAGGCGCCTTCCCAAGGCCGTGGCCGCCCAGAACCATCTCCTGGAAGCCCGGAGAGACCTTGAGGTGGAGGCCCACAGCGCGGACCTGGACCCCGAGCTGGCCACGGACCTCTTCGCCCGGTGCGAGATGGTCGTGGACGGCACGGACAACTTCGAGACCCGCTATCTCCTGAACGACGCCGCCGTGAAGTCAGGGAAGCCCTGGGTCTACGGCGGGGCCGTTTCCAGCTACGGCTCCGTGCTGGTGGTGGAACCGGGGAAGAGGGGCTGTCTGCGGTGCTGCTTTCCCGCGCCGCCCCCCGCCGGCTCCTCGCCCACCTGCGATACGGCGGGCGTGATAGGACCCGCCGTGGGTGCGGTGGGCTCCTTACAGGCCGGCGAAGCCCTCAAACTCCTCGCCGGGCGCGGAGACCTCGTGGCCGGAGGTCTGCTGACCGTGGACCTCCAAACCTGGTCCTTCAGTCGGGTCGAGGTCCCGCGCGATCCCGCGTGCCCGTGCTGCGGAGCCGGACGATTCGACTTCCTGGAGGAGCGGGGAGTGAGCCGGACCCACCGGGTCTGCGGTCGTGACGGCATTCTCGTCCTGGCACCCAAGGGAACCCGCCTGGACCTGGCGGCCGTGAAGGCCAGGCTCGCCACGGCCGGACCCATCTTCGAGAACCCCTACCTGATCCAGACCGAATGGGAGGGGCACCCGGTCACCCTCTATCCGGACGGCCGGGCCCTCATCCAGAAGACCGGCGACCCGGCCCGCGCCCGCGCCCTGTACGCCCGCTATCTCGGCATCTGACGCCGGCCCAGCCGGCCCTTCCCCCCTCCATCCGAAATTTTGGGGCGCTACCCTCGGTTTCCCTGATCAATCCGAATCCCCGGAAGCGGTGCGGGGGGCGGCGGCGGCAGAAGGAGGTCCGATGGACGAAGCGAGAGAAATGAACCCCTTCACAACCGACGATTTCTCGCGCCTGGACGACTCCGACGATTCGGCGTTCTACGCCGTGGCCCGTCGGGTGAGCCACCTGGACGAGACGGCCCTCCGGACCGTCTCCAGGATCATCGGCACCCTGGTGGTGGAGGAGGCCCCGGCCATTCTGGATCTCATGGCGAGCCTGGATTCCCATCTTCCTCCTGCCCTGGCCCCCTCCAGCGTCGTCGGGCTCGGCCTCAACGGCAGAGAGATGGCGGACAATCCCGCCCTCACGTCCCGCCTCCTCCACGACCTCAACCGAGACCCGCGATTGCCCTTCGCAGACGGCACCTTCGACGCAGTGCTGAACACCGTTTCCGTGGACTACCTGACCCGGCCCGTCGAGGTTTTCCGGGAGGTCGCCCGGGTGCTGAAACGAGGCGGGCTTTTCCTCGTGGTCTTTTCGAACCGGATGTTTCCCCCGAAGGCCGTCAAGATCTGGCGGGAATCGAGCGAGGGGGTCCGATTGGGCCTCGTTGAAGAGTTCTTCCATCTGGCTGGGGGATTCCAGCGCCCCCGCACCTTCCTCTCCAAGGGCCTTCCCAGGCCCGCCCAGGACCAGTACGCCGGATGCGGAATTCCCAGTGATCCGGTCTACGCGGTCTACGCCGAGCGGAGCGGAGGAGACGCTTCCAGGCCCGGCCGTCCCGATCCCGAACTCGAGACCGTCCCCCTTCCTCCCCCCGAGGTTGTGGAATCCCGCAAGCGCGAGACCCGAGCCACCCTGCGCTGCCCCTACTGCGGCGAGCAGATGAGCAAGTGGGCCGTGCCCCAAACCCCCTTCACGGAATGGGAGGTCCCCTACCTGTACGTCTGCTTCAATGACGCCTGCCCCTACCTGCTCCGGGGATGGACGGCCATGGGCGGCCAGGGCAACCACGGCTTCTCCTACCGGGCCCTCTACAACCCCTGGCGCGACGTCTTCCACCCCGTGCCCGTACACAGCCTGAACGCCCTCCGCGACGGGATCGTGGAGTAACCCTAAGCAGCCCTCAAGTGCGGTATCCTGAGGCCGGCGGCGCCCGCTCGCTCGGCGCCGCGGGGGTGCTGCGATGGCGGAGGGAGAATCCCGGATCTCGGAGAAAGCACCCGCGTGGGCCTATGCGCTCTGGCCTCTGGGGGCTCTCTTCTTGGCCATGTCGGCTGCCAAGACGAGCCTGATGGCCCGCCGCGGCCGAGGGGTCAGCCTCGGGCTCCCTGCGCTCTCCGTGGGCAACCTCACCTTCGGAGGAACCGGCAAGACCCCCTTCACGATCCACCTGGCCCGCCGCCTCCAGGCCATGGGGCTCAGACCCGCCGTGCTCCTCAGGGGATACGGGCGCGCCACCGTCGGGGCCTCTCTGGTGACGCCCGACAGCCCTCCCGAGGCTGTGGGCGAGGAGGCGCTGCTTCTGGCCCGGAGCCTGCCGGGCGTGGCCGTAGCCGTGGCCGAACGGCGAGAGGAGGGTGCGGCGCTTGTCGCTGGCCGCGCCAACGTTCTTTTGCTGGACGACGCGTTCCAGCACGTGCGCGTCCGGCGCGAGGCCGATCTCCTCCTCGTGGACGCCTCTCGCCCGCAGGACCTCCACGCCCCGCCCGTGGGACGGCTGAGGGAGCCGCTGCGGGCGGCCAGGAGGGCGGATCTCGTGGTAGTGACCAGGGGAAGCATATCGGACCTGCCCGCGCGGCTGGCCTCCCGGGTGGAGGGCGTCCCGCGCGCAGGCGTGCGCTTCGAGTGGGTCTCCGCGCCCGAGCCCGCCTCTCCGTTCGGCTCCTGGGAGGCGTTAAGGGGCCTCCCCCTGGTGGCCTTCGCCGGGATCGGCAACCCGGGCGCCTTTTTCCAGCAGGCCCGGGAGGCCGGCCTGAGGCTCGAAGCGAGCCTGGCCTGGCCGGACCACGCGCGTCCCGACGGCTCCAGGCTCCAGCGCCTCCTCGACGAGGTTGAGCGGACGCACGCCCGCGCCGTCCTGACCACCGAGAAGGACCACGTGAAGTGGGCGCCGCTCTGGCCGGGTCCGGCTCCCCTCCTCTTCCCGCGCCTGGAGGCGAGGGTGGAAGACCCGGACGGCCATCTGGATCGGATCCTGCGGAAGCTGGTCGGAGCGGGGCCATGACCGGTGGGACCCGGGGGCCCAGCGTGCAGGTCGCCCTCCCCATCCCCGTCCGCGGCACCTTCACCTACGCCGTCCCGGCCGGCCAGCCCGTCCCCGGGCCCGGGTGCCGGGTGCGCGTTCCCTTCGCCAGGACCCACCACATCGGCATCGCGGTGGACGATCCGGGGAGCGCACCGCCCGAGACGCTCCGCCCCCTGGAAGAGGTGCTGGACCGAAGCCCGCTCCTTCCGCCCGACATCCTGGCCCTGACCCGCTGGATCGCCGACTACTACCTGGTCTCATGGGGGTCGGTCCTCCACTGCGCCTACCCCTCGGGGCTCGATCCCTCCGCCCGCTCCAGCTACGAATGGGTGCCCGGCTGCGATCTGCCGGACGGCCACACCCTCGGTCCGCTCGCAGAGGCCCTCCGCGGCGGTCCCCGGAGCCTGGCGACCCTAAGGGCGCTCCTCGGGCCCTCCGCGACGCTCTGGGTCCAGGAGGCGGTGCGCCAGGAACTGGTGATCGAGCATACGCAGTGGACTGCCCGCCGCCGCTATGCGGGGCAGGACCGCGTAGCCCTCCTGATACCTCCCGATGAGGCGCGGGCCATGGCTTCCGATCAGGGCCAGCCGAAATTCTTCGCCAAGACCCTCTCGGCGCTCCTCAATTTCGAGCAGCGCGGTTTTCCCACCGTGTCCCAGGTGGCGCACGCCGCGAGGGTTCCCCAGCACGTCCTCTCGGAGATGGCGGAGGCGGGTTGGGTGGAGCTCTTCGACCTTCTCACGGCGAGGCTCCCCGGCCGCGCCTCGCCGCACGTGCTCAACGGCGCCCAGGAGGAGGCGGTGTGCGCCGTGCGCGACTGTCTGCGCGAGGCCCGCCACCGGGCCTTTCTCCTGTTCGGCGTCACGGGATCGGGAAAGACCGAAGTCTACCTGAGGCTCATGGAGGAGGCCCTGGCCTCCGGTGGAACGGCGCTCTACCTCGTGCCCGAGATCTCGCTGGCGTCGTTTCTCGCGCGGCGCCTGATCGAGCGTTTCGGTAGCTCCGTGGCCATTCTCCACTCCTCCATGACCGAACACGAGAGGGTTCGGCAGTGGCTGCGCGTGGCCAGGGGCGGCGCCAAGGTGGTGATCGGCCCCCGCTCGGCCCTCTTCGCTCCCCTGCCCGACCTCAGGCTCGTGGTGGTGGACGAGGAGCACGACGGAAGCTACAAACAGCAGGACTTCCCCCGCTACCACGCGCGGGACATGGCGGTGATTCGGGCCATGCTGGCCGGAGTCCCCGTGGTCCTGGGCTCGGCGACCCCCTCCGTGGAGTCCTACTACAACGCCACCGAGGCGGGAAAATACAGCCTGCTCACCCTGCCCGAACGGACCGGAACGGCGGTCCTGCCTCCGGTCCAGGTCGTGGACATGCGGGAGGAGTTCCGCGCCACGGGCGCCAAGACGACCCTGTCCCGGGCCCTCGCCGGGGCGCTCCAGGAGGAGCTCGCCCAGGGCCGCCAGGCGGTCCTCTTGAGGAACCGGCTGGGATACGCCACCTTCGTCCTGTGCCGGCAGTGCGGACGGACCATCCAGTGCGAGGCCTGCGCGGTGGCCATGACCTTCCACCGCAAGGCCCTTCACCTCAAGTGCCACTACTGCGGCCGCCAGATCCCGATCCCCCAGCAGTGCCCCTTCTGCGGGGGGGAGATCCTCCAGTTTCTGGGCGAGGGCACGGAGAAGGTCGAGGAGGCCGTGGCACAGGCTCTCCCCGGCGTGCGGGTGGCCCGCATGGACCGCGACGCGGTGAGGACCGCCCGGGCCTTCGACACACTCTGGCGGGACTTCGAGGCCGGGCGCATCTCCGTCATGGCGGGCACGCAGATGGTGGCCAAGGGCCACGACATCCCCAACGTCACGCTCGTGGGCATCCTCTCCGCCGACTTCTTGCTGGGGCTGCCCGACTTTCGGGCCGCCGAGCGCACCTTCCAGCTCATCACGCAGGCCGCCGGCCGTGCCGGACGGGGCCGCCTTCCCGGCCGGGTGGTCCTCCAGTCCTTCCATCCGGAGCACTACGCCGTCCAGGCCGCCACCACCCACGACTTCGTGAGCTTCTACGAGAAGGACATCCGGTACAGGAAAACAGTGGGTTACCCTCCCGCCGCGGCCCTGGCGCGGATCGAGTTCCGCCACGCCGACCCCGCCAAGGTCGAGGACCTGTCCCGCCAGGCCGAGCGGCACCTGCGCGCCTGTGCCGACCGCGAGGTCAGGCTCCTCGGCCCGGTGGACCCTCCCATCCCCCGCCTGGAGGGGCGCTACCGCAAGCACATCCTTCTGAGGAGCCGGGAGCGCAGGCGCCTCCAGACTCTTCTCGCGGGCCTCCTGGACGGCCCCCTCGGCCCGCACAGCGGACGCGACATGCTGGTGGAGGTGGATCCCTACGTCCTGATGTAGAGGCACCAGGCCGGTGCTGGCTCCCGGGGCTCCGAGGCCTCATACTTGAACAGGAAAAGGAGGCCTTCGATGCCGGACGAGAAGCAAGTCCCCGTTCAGAACCCGGAGGAGCTCAGGGAGAAGCTTCAGGCGCTTCACGACCAGCTCCAGCAGGCCAGGAACGTCGACGAGCCTACCCGGGAGCTGCTTCGCGACCTCATGCGGGACACCCGGGAGCTCCTTGAAAACCCGGGCGAGCCCCCCTTCCAGCGCGAGCACTCACTGCGCGAGCGCCTGCAAGACTCCATGGCCCTGTTCGAGACCAGCCACCCCGACCTCGCCTGGGCCGTTGCACAGGTCGTCGACACCCTCAGCGGCCTGGGGATCTAGTGTGGCGTCTCAGGAATAACTTGAATCATTGGGTTGGGCCAGAGACGCCACACTTCCCAAGGGGCTCCGCCCCTAGGACGCCTGCCTCCGGCAGGCTGTTACCCCGAAAGAGCGGGGAAGTGCCTTCCCCGCACCCCTTCGTGTCCTGTCACACCGCCCAAGCTTGTTCAAGGAACCAATGAGACAGGACACTAGCCCCGAGTCCCCCTTCAAGTCCCGCCATCCGCGGGGCTGCCTCTCCACGACCCGGCCCTGATGAATCGAAGGCAATTGGGATACCGGTGGAATGGGAGGCTCCGCTCCCCCGCTCAGCGTCCCTTGCCGACCACGAGGACGCTGGTTTGGATGCGGTGGCGGAGCGCGTCGGCGGTGGAGCCGAGGAAGAGGTCGAGCAAGAAGCGGTGGCCGTGGGCGCCCAGGACCACCAGGTCGGGCCCGAACTCCTCGATCATGGCCGCCAGTACGGGCACCGGCTTGCCCCTGCCGAGCTTCGTCGTTACCTTGAAGCCCTTCGCTCTCAGCGTCTCGGCGTAGCCCTCCAGGCGCTCGGCGTCGTGCTGGCTCTCCTCGTCAGCCGAGTCCTTTCCCAGGAACCGAGCCCCGGCACTCTCGACGACGTGCATGAGCGCCAGCTCCGGACGACCGTCGCCGGCCATCTTCAGGGTCTCCTTCAGGATGGCTCCGTCCCGGCCCGAGAAGTCCAGGGCAACCGCGATCTTCTTGTACGGACTGGCGGCCATCTCCAGGTCCAACCCCTCCGAGGGGGCGTGCACTCCCATCCGCGGGGCCGCTGGCGCACGCCGAGCCAGGCCCCCCACCCAAGGCTTGACCGTAACGTACAGCAAAAGGCCGCCGACGGCCAGGTTGAGTGGGACGGCCACCAGAAGGATCCAGAGAGCCCGGTCTCCCGCGGCGTGGGTCCACTCCGCGAGCCAGTCGGATACCAGCTTGGCGTTCAGAACGACCACGACGGCGGCCGTGACCCACGCCAGGACCTTCGTGGGCCGGCCGATGGCCAGTTCGCCCATCTGCTTCCTGTCGGAGACGAAGTGCACGAGCGGGATGATGGCGAAGGGGAGCTGCAGGGAAAGGACCACCTGAGAAAGGACCAGGAGGGGGCCCGTGCCCCGCTCGCCGAAGTAGATGAGCGTCAGGACCGCGGGGACGATGGCCAGCAGCCGCGTGATGAGGCGCCGCAGCCAGGGCGCGATGCGGATGTTGAGGAAGCCCTCCATCACGATCTGGCCCGCCAGGGTGCCCGTGATGGTTGAGCTTTGGCCTGAGGCCAGAAGGGCCAACGCGAAGGCCACGGGAGCTACTGCCACGCCGAGGATGGGTTCCAGCAAACGGTAGGCGTCCTGGATCTCCGCCACCTCCCGGTGCCCCGAGCGGTAGAAGACGGCCGCCGCCATGATGAGGATGGCGGCGTTTACGAGGAAAGCCATGTTCAGGGCCACCGCGGAGTCCAGCGTATTGAGCTTGATGGCCTGCCATTTCTCCTTCAGGGTGTCCCCGATGGTCCTGCTCTGGACCAGGGAGCTGTGCAGGTAGAGGTTGTGGGGCATGACCGTCGCCCCCAGCATTCCGATGGCGACGAAGAGGGCCGCCTTGTCGGGCAGGATCGGGAGGAATCCTCTTGCCACGCCGCCCCACTCGGGTCTGGCCAACAGGATCTCCACGAGAAAACCGGTGCCGATAACCGTGATGAGGCCGAGGATCAAGGCCTCCATCTTCCGGATCCCGAGGTGGCTCAGGAAGAGGAGCGCGAAGGTGTCGGCCCCCGTGATCAGCACGCCCCACACCATCGGCAGGCCGAAGAGGAGCTTCAGCGCGATGGCCGAACCGATGACCTCCGCCAGGTCGCAGGCGGTGATGGCTATCTCGCAGAGCACGTACAGGGCCGCGTTCACCGGGCGTGGATACTCTCTCCGGCAGGCCTGGGCCAGGTCCAGGCCGCGCACCACGCCAAGCCGTGCCGCCAGGGCCTGCAACAGCACGGCCATCAGGTTGGACATGAGGAGCACCCAGAGCAGGGCATAGTTGTAGTGGGCCCCTGCAGCCAGGTCCGTGGCCCAGTTCCCCGGGTCCATGTAGCCCACGCTGACGAGGTATGCCGGACCCGCCACGGCGAAGATGCGGCGCAACAGATTGCCGGTCCACGGCACGTGGACGCTGCTGTGCACCTCGGAGAGGGATTTCCGCGTCTCGGGCCCTCCTCCACCAGCCACGCCTACTCCCCAGCCTTCATCTCGAGCCTCCATCCCTATCGGTCATCACGGCATCAACGGCCCCATGCCTCCCCCCATTCCCCGCGGGCCATCCACTGCGGGCTGCCGGCTTCCGGGTAGGTTAGTCCATTCCAGGGACGAACCCAAGGCCAGACATGGAAACCGCGAAGGACGCGTGCGAAGGACGCGTGCTTGACAACCTCCCGGGCCATGCGGTAGCCTCCCCGTGTTGGAGGCCCAGAGGCCATGATGCCCTTCGGTTCAGCCCCGATCACGAACCCCATCCTCGGCTGGTGGTGGTGCGTCGGCGCAACCGGAGGGCGCGAGGCGGCTCTGTAGCCTCATCGTACCAAGCGAACGCGTACGAAGCCCTCCGGAAGCGGAGGGCTTTTTTGTTGGCCGAAGAGAATCGGAGGATCCCATGGCACACGCAGACACGACGACCGGAACCGGCAGGCTCAACCAGGCTTCGGGAGAGGACCGCGTCCTTCTCCCCGTCCGCGAGATCCCGACACACTGGTACAACGTCCTGGCGGACCTCCCCTTCGAGCTCGCCCCGCCCATCACCCCCGCCACGGGCCTGCCCGTGACCTTCGACGAGATGGCGCGGATCTTCCCGCCCCAGCTCATCGAGCAGGAAATGGGGCACGACCGCCTCGTTGCCATCCCCGAGCCGGTGCTCGATGTGCTGGCCATGTGGCGCCCTACTCCCATGATTCGGGCGCGGCGGCTGGAGAAGGCCCTGGGCACTCCGGCCCGCATCTACTTCAAACACGAGGGGGTCTCGCCCGCGGGAAGCCACAAGCCCAACACGGCGGTTCCGCAGGCCTACTACAACAAGATCTCGGGCATCCAGCGCCTGACCACCGAAACCGGGGCCGGTCAGTGGGGCAGCGCCCTGGCCTTCGCCTCGCGCCTCTTCGACCTCCAATGCCGCGTCTACATGGTGCGAGTGAGCTTCGACCAGAAGCCCTACCGCAAGACCTTCATGCGCCTTTACGGCGCCGAAGTACTGGCCAGTCCGTCGCCGCTCACGGCCTCGGGACGGACCATCCTGGCCGAACATCCCGATTCCCCCGGAAGCCTGGGCATCGCCATCAGCGAGGCGGTGGAGGAGGCGGCGGGGCGGGAGGACACCCACTATTCGCTGGGCAGCGTGCTGAACCACGTCCTCCTCCACCAGACCGTCATCGGACAGGAGGCGCAGAAGCAGATGGCCCTGGCGGGGGACTATCCGGACTACGTCTACGGCTGTCACGGCGGCGGCTCCAACTTCGGGGGGCTGGCCCTCCCCTTCGTCGGGGAGGCCCTGAAAGGACGACCCGTGGCCGCCGTCGCCGTGGAACCCGAGAGCTGTCCCACCCTCACGAAGGGGCGCATGGCCTACGACTTCGGCGACACGGCGGGCCTCACCCCCATCCTCCGCATGTACACGCTAGGCCACGGATTCGTCCCGCCCGCCGTGCACGCCGGGGGGCTTCGCTACCACGGAGCCTCGCCCATCGTCAGCGCGCTCGTGGAAAAGGGCCTCATGAAGGCCGAGACCGTGCCGCAGCAGGAGGTGTTCGAGAGCGCCATGCTGTTCGCCAGGACCGAGGGCATCATCCCGGCACCCGAATCGGGCCACGCCGTGGCGGCGGTGGTGAAGAAAGCGCTCGAATTGAAGGAGGAGGGCCGCACCGCCACGATCCTGTTCTCGCTCAGCGGTCACGGCCTCCTGGATCTGTCGGCCTACGAGGCCTTCATCGACGGCAAGATCAACAACGGGGGCTGCCCGGGAGGGGCCATCGAGGAGGCGCTCGCGCACCTGCCCGTGGTCGCGAGCTGAACCGACGGTGAAATGGGGAGCGCGGAGGACGGAGAGGAGCCGACGGCCCTATTCTCCCCCTCCCCTCCCCTCATCACCCGTTCTTCAAGATTCTCCACTCGCCGCCTCGAAGTACCCCTCCACCACGTAGAGCACGGCCTGATCGAAGAAACCCACGATCTGCCTGTAGAGGTTCAAGGCCTGGTAGAGGTTGACGGTGGAGTCGAAGATCCCCTGCTCGATGACGTATTGCCATAACACCGTACGGGCGAGTTGCACGGCCCTGATCACCTCGGCCAGCGGCAGTCCCTTCTCCCTCCGGCGCCTTCCTGTCGCCCGGAAGTGCTCGGCGTTGACCTGGTGCCTCGGCTGGTCCAGAAAGGTGCCGATTTCCTGGTAGGCGGCGCGGACGTGATCCAGCAGTAGGGGCGCCGGCTCGCGCGCGTAATCCTCCATCCCCGCCTCCTTGCGGAGGCGCTCCAGCCAGCGCGCGGCCAGTTTGTCGGCGTTGCGCTCCACCACTCCGATGACGGTGTTCATATCCACGGCCGGTCTCCCGGACCCGTCTCAACCGGCCCTATTCTGGAGCCGGCGGATTAGTTCGTCCTCATCGGGAAACTGCCCCGATCCCTTCTTCGAGTGGACCAGGGCCCCGTCCACCACGACCTCGAAGACGCCTCCCGAGGAGCGGATGAGTCGGGGCTCCACGCCAAACGCCGCCTTGATCTTGGCCGCCAGACCGGCGGCCTTCGGCTCGTAGTTTCAGACGCCGCAGTATTCGATTTCCACTCGCATGATGCCTCCTACGGCCCCCGTCTCCTCGCCGGCATACTCTGGGTCGAAATCTGTTCAGGCCTGTTCCCTGACCTCCGCCCTCCACTCTCCACCTCCAGAGGGCCCATCCCCTGTTGGTGTTAGATAAGGTGGCGCTCCCGGGCCTCCTTTTCCAGCGTCTCCTTGAAGGCGGGGTCCGCGATGGCGATGAGGGCCTTGGCGCGCTCGCTCAGGTTTTTGCCCCAGAGGTTGGTCGCTCCGTGCTCCGTGACCACGTAGTGGACGTCCGCCCGCGTGGTGACCACGCCCGACCCCTCCTTGAGCTTGGGTACGATGCGCGACATGGTGCCCTGTTTGGCCGTGGAGGGGAGGGCGATGATGGGCTTGCCCCCCTTGCTGGCCGCCGCGCCGCGGATGAAGTCCAGCTGCCCCCCAAAGCCGCTGTAGATGTAGGT
This sequence comes from Acidobacteriota bacterium, assembly GCA_049591295.1. GTDB lineage: Bacteria > Acidobacteriota > UBA4820 > UBA4820 > DSQY01 > DTPS01. Next base: position 8,207 of record JBAWEQ010000230.1, on the reverse strand, counting down.
ACCGATGGAGTCCGAGCAGACCTGGCCCGTCAGGTCCACCTCCAGGGCCGAGTTGATGGCCACCATGTTGTCGTTCTGGGCGATGATGAAGGGATCGTTGGTGTGGTCCACGGGGTGGACCTCGAAGAGCGGGTTGTCGTGGACGAAGTCGTAGAGCTTCCGTGTGCCCAGGATGAAGGTGGCGACCACCTTGCCCGGGTGCAGGGTCTTCTTGTTTCCGGTGATGATCCCCTGCTCCATGGCCCGCACCAGCCCGTCCGAGATCATCTCGGTATGGATTCCCAGGTCGCGTTTGCCCTCCAGGAGCGTGAGCACGGCATCGGGGATGCCGCCGATGCCCATCTGAAGGGTCGCGCCATCGGGGATCATCTCGGCGATGAGGGCGCCGATCTTCCGCTCCACCTCCGTGGCCTCCTTCCCGCGGAGCTCCAGCAGGGGGAAGCTGTGCTCCACGATGTGGGCGGCCTTCGAGACGTGCAGGAAGGAGTCCCCGAGCGTTCTGGGCATCTGGTCGTTCACCTGGACGATGACGGTCTTGGCCATCTCCACGGCGGCCTTCTGGGCCATCACCTCCAGCCCCAGGCTCATGAAGCCGTGCTCGTCGGGAGGGGAACACTGGATCATGGCCACGTCAACCCGGCAGGCCCCCGTACGGATGGCCTTGGGGATCATGTGCAGGTGGATGGGCACGTACGCGGAGCGCCCGTCGTTCACCGAAGGCCGGTCCGCGGGCCCGACGAAGAGGGAGTTGTGGTGGAAGGCCTTCTCCATGCCCGGCTTGGACAGGGGGTCCTCGCCCATGAGGAGCACGTGGGAGAGGGTGACGTTTTGCAGTTCCGGCGCGCGTCGGCCCAGCGCCTCCATGAGGAGGAAGGGGGCGGCGGCGTTCCCGCTCAGCCACACCCAGTCGTTCGACTTGATGCGCGACACGGCCTCATCGGCCGAGCAGAGCTTCGCCTTGTATCCGTCGATCCATGCCATGGCTCAGCCCTCCCCCAGCAGCCGCTTCAGGTCGGCGGGACTGCTCGTGACGTGGCGGCTCACCGCGCTCCCCTCATACACGTAACAGCCGCGCCGCAGATCCGCCCAGGTCCGGAGCGCCTCCTTGAGGCCCTTCTCCTGCATGCTCTTGAGGAAGGGCAGCAGGGCGTAGGTCAGGGCGTAGGTGGAGGTCCTCGCCACGTAGGAGGGGCAGTTGGGCACGGCGAAGTGGAGGACCCCCTCGCGCACGAAGACGCCGCCGGCCGGACCCTGCATGCGCGTGGTCTCCACGCAGCCCCCCTGGTCGAAGGAGAAATCGATGATCACGCTGCCCGGCCGCATGCGCTGGACCATCTCGCGGGTCACGATGATGGGGGCGATCTCGCCGGCCACCAGGACCGCCCCCACCAGGACCTCGGCGAAGGCGGAGAACTTCTCCACGTTCTCGGTCGTGGCGTGGGCCGTCACCACCCGCCCCTCGAAGGCGCGGTCGATGGCTTCCAGCTTGATCTGCGAAATATCCAAGACGTAGACGGAGCAGCCCAGCCCGAGGAAGGAGCGGGCCGCATGGTAGCCCAGAACTCCGGCCCCCATGATCACCACGTCCGCCGGAGGAATGCCCGGGGCTCCGCCCAGCAGGATGCCCATACCGCCGGCCCCGGTCTCCAGGAGCCTCCCGGCGATCTGGGGGGCCATCTTGCCCGCGATCTCGGAGGAGATCTTGAGGACGGGAAGCGTCCCGTCGCCCTCCTGGATGATTTCGTATCCGATGGCCGTCACCCCGCGCTCGGCGAGCTTCGCGGTGTAGGCGTCGCCGGCCAGGGCGAGGTGGAGGAAGGCCATGATGCCGGACCCCGGAGACATGAGCTCCAGGTCCTCCATCGTGGGCCTCCCGATCTTGACCACCATGTCCGAGCGGCCGAAGACCTCCTCCCGGGAGTAGACCACCTGGGCTCCCACCCTGCGGTAGGCCTCGTCGAGGAATCCCGCCGGTGCTCCCGCGCCGCTTTCGATGTACAGCTCGGCCCCCATGGCCACCAGATCCCGGCAGCCGGCGGGCGAAAGTCCCACCCGGCGCTCGTCACAGTTCGGCTGAATCGCGCATTCCTTGGGAACACCGAAACGCATGGCACACCCCCTCGGCAAGGCCCATTTTCCCTTCCCGGCACCGTGATCGCGGGCCACCGGGCTCCGGCAGAAGGGCACACCGATCCATCGGCCCGTGCGCCCCCGCCCCGACGTTCAGGGGACATGCCTCGAAGACCTTCGCTGCAACGGTCCCCCTTTTCTGTGGTCAGTGTAGCATCCCCTACGGACGGCCCGCAATGCACGGACCTTCGGGCACTTGGCGGAGCCGAGACGGGGGGGTGCCGCAGTGCGACGCCCGCCACACCTGGCCGTCCCCTCCCCTCCGCGGCTTGGAATCCCTGGCGGCCGCCGGCGCTCACCCGGCGGGGCGCCGAGCGGCCTAGCCTTTCTTGGGACTGGGCCTCCAGGAGGGCCATTTTCAATGGGTCTCACCTCCCGCGGAACCTCCCCTGGCCGCCCGGCGGGCCTTTGCCCCCGGCCGGAACCCCTTGACACCCCCAAAATCGGGCATTATTCTCATGGCCAGAGGATGAAAGGAGGTCCATATGAGGATGAGAGGAGTCGTGGGAATCTTGTTGCTGTCCGCTGTTTCCGTCGGGGCCATGGCCTCGGGGACGCTCATTTACGAGCAGAGCGCGGCAGCGGCGGCTCAAGCGGGGGCGGTCGTCGCCAGGACCAACGACGCGACGGCCATTTTCTATAACCCCGCCGGCTTGGCCTTTCAAAAAAACGCCGATCTGCAGTTCAACCTGACCTACATTAACGCCGACGTGAAGTACGAAAGCCCCTCCATGGGGAACTTCAAGGACAACGCGAAAAACTTCTTCCTTCCGGCGATCTACTTCAGCATGCCCATCAACGACCGGGTCAGCTTCGGCATCATGGCGAACGCTCCCTACGACCTGGCCACGGACTGGAGCAGCGACTTCCCCGGCCGCTGGGCGAGCCGCCACGCCAAGATCGTGACCATGAACGTGCGGCCAGTCCTGGCCTTCAAGCTGGATGACCATCATGCCTTCTCCATCGGAGCGGACTACTACGATTCCCAGCTCGACCTCTACCGTTCCGTCAACACCTCGGCCCTCTCCACTGCCATCAACCCCAACCGCTATCCCTCGCCACCCTATCCGCCGGGCATCCCCTACTATGCTCCGTCGGAGGGACGCCTGATGACCCACCTGCGCGACCAGGCCTGGGGATGGAACGTGGGCTACATGTACAAGAACGACCCCTTCTCCCTGGGCCTTTTCTATTCGAGCAAGGCCAAATTCAACTACAGCGGCCACACCTCCATCCGGAGCTCCGCCGCCATCGGTCCTCTGGCCGCCTACTTCCCCGGCGAGGGCACCAAGCTGAGCCTCGATTCGGTGCCGGCCAGCGCGCGCTTCGGCTTCGCCTACTCGGGCAACCCCCTCCAGGTGGAGTTCGACGTGACTTGGACCCAGTGGAGCTCCTGGAGCAGATCCATGGCCCACTTCGCCAACCCGACGTCCTTCAATGGCACGCCCCTCGTCGCGGACGAGGAGTTCGTGTTCGACTGGAAGGACACCTGGTGCTACCGCCTGGGCTTCTCCTACGCCGTCAACCCCAACTGGGATCTGCGCTGGGGCCTCCTCTACGACCAGGCCCCCGTCCCGGACAAGACCCTCAGCCCCGTCCTTCCCGACGCGGACCGCTGGTCGGCCCAGTTCGGCACCGGCTACCACAATGGCGCCTTCAACCTGGACTGGTACGTCATGTACCTGAAGTTCTCCGATGCCAACATTACGTCCAGCAACATGTACCGCTACGGATCGACGGGCCTGCCGTATGTGTACCTCCCCGGCCAGGGCCAGATCTACCCCACCAGCTACCCCATTACCCCGGACGGCAAGTACGTGGGCTCGGCGTGGCTGAGCGGCATCCAGATGGGCTGGAAGTTCTAGGCGCACGAAGATCCTGACCCGAACGAAGAGGGGGCCGGCTTCGGCTGGCCCTCTCTTTGTGTGTGGCCCCCAAGAATCCGTGCGTACACTCCCGAGGAAATCCCTTTGCGGAAGGGCGGGAGAGACGCCACGCCAGGCGCGGAACCTCACCGGCCGACCCACGGCAATGGATGCGGCTCATGGCCCGACGCTTCCGCTCGTCTCCCGGCCGGGCTAGAATCGGGGGCTGGGCAGAAGAAGTCAGCGCCGCGCAAGGAGGCGAGCAGATGGACAAGAAGATAGCACTGGTGACGGGAGCCACATCGGGCATCGGCGAGGCCATCGCCCGCCGGCTCGCCCAGGAACACCACACGGTGGTGCTGACCGGCCGCAACGCCAAGCGGCTCCAGACCATGGAGCGCGAGATGGCCAAACGCGGACAGCGCGTGGTCGCCATCGCCGGCGACCTCACGCGCGAGCAGGAGGCCCAGAAGGTGGTGGCAGAGGCGCTCAGGACCTTCGGCGCCGTGGACGTGCTCGTCCACTGTGCGGGCGTGTTCCGCGTCACGCGACTGGAGGACTCCTCCACCGAGGAGTTCCGCTCGGTGATGGACACCAACCTCACCTCCCTCTTCTTCCTCTGCCGCGCCCTGCTCCCCCACTTCACCAAGCAGGCGGGCGGCCACATCGTGGCCGTCTCCAGCGTGGCGGCCCGCAAAGGCTTCCCCGGCGAGACGGCCTACTGCGCCAGCAAGTGGGGCCTCATGGGATTTCTGGCCGCGCTGCGCGAGGAGGTGCGCGAGCGGGGCATCCGCGTCACCGCCCTGCTGCCAGGGCCCACGGCCACGCACGCCTGGGAGCCCCTCCGGGGCAAGGCGGCCCTTCCCCTGGACAAGATGATGTCGGCCGAGATGGTGGCCGAGGCGGCCCTGGCCGCCATCGACCAGCCCGCCATCGCCTGCGTCGAGGAGATCGTCATCGCTCCCACCCGCGACCCCTTCGAGGGACGCGCCAAGGATTAGGGCGCGGGACCACTCAGGCATAGGCAGAGAGCGAAACGCTCCAAGCGGGGCGGGCCGGGTAGACCGCGGCCGTTCCCGCACGCCTGCCCTCCCATGAAAGGATCCGAGATGCCCTCGTCGCGCGCCGCCTTCACCCTTCTCGCCCTCCTCGCGGGCGCCTCCCTCGCCGCCCAGACCAACCCGGTGCCCTCGGGCGGCGCCACGGAGGTCACCGTCACGGGCTCCCGCGTGGGTGCCCAGCTCCGCCCCGTGAGCGTGATCACCGGCACGGAGCTGCGGACCCTTCCGGTGACCGACACGGCCACGGCCCTCTCCTACGTGGCCGGCGTGGACCTGCGGGAGCGCTCCCCCTTCGGCGGCCAGGCCGACGTGAACCTCTTCGGCGGCACCTTCGAGGACGTGCTCATCCTGGTGGACGGCTTCCCGGTCAACGATCCCCAGACCGGCCACCACGACCTCGAGCTCCTGCCCCCGCTGGAGGCCATCGACCGCATCGAGGTCCTGGAGGGTCCCGCCGCGGCCACCTACGGGCCGGGCGCCTTCGGAGGCGTCATCCAGATCATCACCAGGCGGCCCTCGCGGACGCCCTCCGGCGAGGCCTCCGTCCTGCGCGGCGACTACGGTCTCACGCGCGGCGGGGCCCTCGGCCAGGCCTCCGGCCTGCTGGCCGCGGGGAGCCTGCTGAGCACGACGGGCTTCCGCCCCGACACGGAGGAGCGCAACGGCCAGGGCTTCGTCCGGGCCCTGGTCGGCCCCGTGGACCTGGAGGCGGGCTTCCAGGACAAGCGCTTCGGCGCCTGGCAGGCCTATTCGGACGCCTTCCCCGACGAGTGGGAGGCCGTGCGGGGCGGCTTCGGCAGGCTGCTGTGGACCAGCGGCCCCTGGCAGTTCGTGGGCGGCTTCCGCCACAAGAGCGACCACTTCATCCTGGACCGGCAGTACCCCGGCTGGTACGACGCCTTCCACTCCACCGACGGGCTGGAGGGCCAGCTCACCCGCCGCCTCTCCCTGCCCGGCGGCGCCGCCATCGTGGGCATCGAGGGGGCTCGGGACAGCATCGCCTCCAACTTCCTGGGCCACCACTCCCGCTCGCGGGCCGACCTCTTCGGGGAGGGCTTCTGGCAGTGGGGCCGCACGAGCCTGGACGCGGGCCTGCGCGTCGAGAGCCTCCAGGGCACCACCCGCGGAATGCCCCAGCTCACCCTCTCCCGGGCGCTCTCGGCGGGCTGGAGCGGCTTCCTCTCCACCGGCCGCTCCTTCCGGCTCCCCTCCTTCACCGAGCTCTACTCCTATAGTCCCGCCTACGCGGGGAACCCACGGCTCTCGCCCGAAACGGCCTGGGAGACCCAGGCGGGCTTCAAGGGGAGGGCCGGGCGGACGGCCCTGGCCGTATCCCTCTTCTACCGAGACGGCAGCGACCTCATCGACTTCGTCCGGCGCGCCGGCACGACCGATCCCTTCGTGGCGCGCAACGTCCAGCACCTCGAAACCACTGGGTTCCTGGCCCAGGCCTCCGGCGCCCTCGGAAGAGGCTTCGACTGGATCTTCTCCACCACCCTCCTGACCCAGAGCACGGCCTGGCCCGCCCGCCTGGAATCGCGCTACGCCGGGGACACGGTCCGCCACCGCGAGGTGGCCGGCCTCACCTACCGAGGCTCCCGCCTCACCGCCTCGCTCTTCGTCCGCGCCTGGCAGCGCCTCGACCAGAGCGGCCACGGCGAGCTCGACGCCTCCCTGCGCTGGAACCCGCCCGGGACCTCCCACCTCGGCCTCTTCGCCGAGGGCCGCAACCTCACGAACCACCCCGACCTCAACTTCTACGGCGGAGAGGGCCCAGGCCGCTGGCTATGGGCCGGCGTTTCCCTCCGATAGAGCGCCGCGCGATCCGCGCGGCGGGCAGGCCGCCCAAGCGCAGGCGGCGCCCGGAGCCGGGCCAGGAAACACCGGGGCGGCGCCTTCCCTCTGTTGCGGCACTGGAGTTGCGCCTTCCTCCCGGGCTCGCGCCTCCGCCCTTGCATTCGCGGGCGGCAGGGCCTAGGCTGGAGGCGTCTCAAGCTCCGGGGGGTGCCGTCCGCAATCGGGCTTGTCTGTAGGAGAGGTGGCCATGGCCGACGCGCAAGTGGTGGTGGGCAGCGAGGATGCGGCCTCTCAGGAGGCCCAGCTCCTCATCGCCGAGTTCACGCAGGAGCTCAAGAACCGTTACGGCGACGAGGGCCCCAAGCCCTGGTCCGCCGAGGCGGCGCGCCATGCCCGCAGCGCCTTCCTCGTGGCCAGGCTGGACGGGAAGGCCGTGGGCAGCATCGCTCTGGGCCCCTTCGAGGGTGACGAGGCGGGCGTGGCCGAGGCCGGCCACCTCTACGTGCGCCCCGAAGCCAGGGGCCGCAGGCTCTCCTACGAACTCCTCCGCAAGGCCGAGGAGAAGGCGGCGGCGCTGGGCTACCACACCGTGCGGCTCGTGACGGGCCTGCGGGAGCCCGAGGCCATCCACCTCTTCGTGAAGTGCAGCTACAACCGGATCCCCCGCTATGGCAAATACGCCCAGCGACCCCTCAGCGCCTGCTTCGAGAAAAAACTGAGCTAACCGCCCCTCTGGAAGATCTTCCCGCTTCGACCAGGCGGCCGCGGCGCCTTTTCCCTCCTTCCCGAAGGCGGTCATGGCCTGGAACCCCGGACGTCCACGGGGAACACGACACTTGTGAGGATTCGGCGGTGCCCTCCGGCGGCCATGCGGCTCTCGCCGGGGGCGAAGCGTGCCGTGCGGGAAGCCAAACGGAAGCCGCCGGGGGCCGGGCCGACTCTGGGGAGAGCGAATTCTCGCCTGCGGGGATCCAAGCAGAACGGACCGAGGCCAAACGCCCTCGGCGGAGAGCCAATTGCTCCTTGCGGAGACGCAATTGGGGCTTGCGGAGAGCCAAACACCACCTGCGGAGACCCAATCGCTCTTTGCGGAGACCCAATCGGGGCTTGCGGAGAGCCAAACACCTCCTGCGGAGACCCAATCGCTCCTTGCGGAGACCCAATCGGGGCTTGCGGAGAGCCCATCCGTTAATCCTTTCGTCCTTCCGCGCTGTCCATGGCTTCCGTGGCGGTCCGTGGTGGGCCGTCGCGAGGCACCCGAGGGAAGGAGAACGAGCATGAACCGAAAAGTCATTGTGGCGGCGGCGGTGGTCGGTGGGCTTCTGTGCGGGCTCGGCGCGTGGGCGCAGTGGGG